>NZ_CP107783.1:5440000-5782083 GCF_036345255.1 Streptomyces sp. NBC_00569
AATGCAGGCATGAGTAGCGATACACACGTGAGAAACGTGTGCGCCGATTGACTAAGGGTTCCTGGGTCAAGCTGATCTGCCCAGGGTAAGTCGGGACCTAAGGCGAGGCCGACAGGCGTAGTCGATGGATAACCGGTTGATATTCCGGTACCCGCTGTGAAGCGTCAAACATTGAATCAGGCGATGCTAAGTCCGTGAAGCCGTTCCGGACCCTTCGGGGAAAGGAAAGTGGTGGAGCCGACGGACCAGACTTGTAGTAGGTGAGTGATGGGGTGACGCAGGAAGGTAGTCCAGCCCGGGCGGTGGTTGTCCCGGGGTAAGGGTGTAGGGCGCTGTCTAGGTAAATCCGGACAGCTTGTGCCTGAGACCTGATGCCGAGCCGATTGTGGTGAAGTGGATGATCCTATGCTGTCGAGAAAAGCCTCTAGCGAGTTTCATGGCGGCCCGTACCCTAAACCGACTCAGGTGGTCAGGTAGAGAATACCGAGGCGTTCGGGTGAACTATGGTTAAGGAACTCGGCAAAATGCCCCCGTAACTTCGGGAGAAGGGGGCCATCACCGGTGATTGAATTTACTTCATGAGCTGGGGGTGGCCGCAGAGACCAGCGAGAAGCGACTGTTTACTAAAAACACAGGTCCGTGCGAAGCCGTAAGGCGATGTATACGGACTGACGCCTGCCCGGTGCTGGAACGTTAAGGGGACCGGTTAGTGCACTTTCGGGTGTGCGAAGCTGAGAACTTAAGCGCCAGTAAACGGCGGTGGTAACTATAACCATCCTAAGGTAGCGAAATTCCTTGTCGGGTAAGTTCCGACCTGCACGAATGGCGTAACGACTTCTCGACTGTCTCAACCATAGGCCCGGTGAAATTGCACTACGAGTAAAGATGCTCGTTTCGCGCAGCAGGACGGAAAGACCCCGGGACCTTTACTACAGTTTGATATTGGTGTTCGGTTCGGCTTGTGTAGGATAGGTGGGAGACTTTGAACTCTGGACGCCAGTTCAGGGGGAGTCGTCGTTGAAATACCACTCTGGTCGTGCTGGATGTCTAACCTGGGTCCGTGATCCGGATCAGGGACAGTGTCTGATGGGTAGTTTAACTGGGGCGGTTGCCTCCTAAAGAGTAACGGAGGCGCCCAAAGGTTCCCTCAGCCTGGTTGGTAATCAGGTGTTGAGTGTAAGTGCACAAGGGAGCTTGACTGTGAGACCGACGGGTCGAGCAGGGACGAAAGTCGGGACTAGTGATCCGGCGGTGGCTTGTGGAAGCGCCGTCGCTCAACGGATAAAAGGTACCCCGGGGATAACAGGCTGATCTTCCCCAAGAGTCCATATCGACGGGATGGTTTGGCACCTCGATGTCGGCTCGTCGCATCCTGGGGCTGGAGTCGGTCCCAAGGGTTGGGCTGTTCGCCCATTAAAGCGGTACGCGAGCTGGGTTTAGAACGTCGTGAGACAGTTCGGTCCCTATCCGCTGTGCGCGTAGGAATATTGAGAAGGGCTGTCCCTAGTACGAGAGGACCGGGACGGACGAACCTCTGGTGTGCCAGTTGTCCTGCCAAGGGCATGGCTGGTTGGCTACGTTCGGAAAGGATAACCGCTGAAAGCATCTAAGCGGGAAGCCTGCTTCGAGATGAGTATTCCCACCCCCTTGAGGGGTTAAGGCTCCCAGTAGACGACTGGGTTGATAGGCCAGATCTGGAAGCCCGGTAACGGGTGGAGGTGACTGGTACTAATAGGCCGAGGGCTTGTCCTCAGTTGCTCGCGTCCACTGTGTTGGTTCTGAAACCACGAACAACCCCACGTTTGTCACAGAGCGTGGTGCGGTTGACAGTTTCATAGTGTTTCGGTGGTCATAGCGTGAGGGAAACGCCCGGTTACATTCCGAACCCGGAAGCTAAGCCTCACAGCGCCGATGGTACTGCAGGGGGGACCCTGTGGGAGAGTAGGACGCCGCCGAACTATTTTTGATAAAAAGCCTCGTTCCCCGAGTGAAAACTCGGGGAACGAGGCTTTTTTGCGTTCCGGTACTTTCGGATTCACGCCGGCTCCACCAGCTTCGCGTCGTACGCCACAATCACCGCCTGCACCCGGTCCCGGGCCCCCGTTTTCGCCAGAATGCGGCTCACATGCGTCTTCACCGTCGATTCGGCGAGGTGCAGGCGTGCGGAGATCTCCGAATTCGTCCAGCCCTGGGCGATGACCGTGAGGATCTCGCGCTCCCGGTCCGTGAGGGCGGCGATCCGGGGGTCGGGGCCCTGGGGCGCGTGCGTGGCCGGCAAGTGCTGTGCGTACGCGTCGAGAAGACGGCGCGTCAGGCTCGGCGCGACCACCGCGTCGCCCGTCGCCACCGCGCGGATCCCGGAGAGGAGCTCCTCGGGCAGTGCGTCCTTGACGAGGAATCCGGACGCTCCCGCACGCAGGCCGTCGTACGCGTACTCGTCGAGGTCGAACGTCGTGAGGATCAGGACCCGGGTGCGGTCGCCGGACGCGACGATGCGGCGTGTGGCCTCGATGCCGTCGAGCGTCGGCATGCGGATGTCCATCAGGACGACGTCCGGGTGGAGGCGCGCCGCGAGGCGGACCGCCTCGGCGCCGTCGCCCGCCTCACCGGCGACCGTCAGGTCGTCCTGGCTCTCCAGCAGCATGCGGAACCCGAAGCGCTGCATGGGCTGGTCGTCGACGATGAGCACGCTGGTCACGGGGAGGGTTCCTTCGGGAGGTGGAGATGGACGCGCCAGCCGCCCGGGGGCGTGGGCAGCGGGCCTGCCTCAAGTGTGCCGTCGTAGAGGGAAGTTCGCTCGCGCATGCCGGTCAGGCCGCGTCCCGCGCCCGGTTCCGGCGCCGGACCTCCGCGGCCCGTGTCCGTGACGCTGACGCGTACCCCGTCGTCCCCGTACGTGACGTCGACAGCCGCGGCGGCGCCAGGACCGGCGTGCTTGAGCGTGTTGGTGAGCGCCTCCTGCACGACCCGGTACACCGTCAGTTCCTTTCCGGGGGCGAGGGAGTCGGGCCGGCCGTGCAGTGCGAGACGTACGGGCAGGCCCGCCGCGCGGACGCCGTCGACGAGCCGGTCCAGGTCCGTGAGTGCCGGCTGGGGTGCCAACTCGGTGGTGGGCGTGGCCTCTTCGCGCAGTACGTCGAGGAGACGGCGCAGTTCCGCGAGGGCCTGACGGCTCGTGGTGGCGATGGCGTCCAGTGCCTGTCCCGCGCGTTCGGGGTTCTTGGCCGCCGCGTAGGAGCCGCCGTCGGCGAGACCCGTGATGACGGAGAGGTTGTGGCCGATGATGTCGTGCATCTCGCGGGCGATGCGGGTGCGTTCCGCCGCCGCGGCGAGCTGGGCCTGCTGGTCGCGCTCGACTTCGAGCCGGCGGGCGCGCTCGACGAGGGACGACGTGTACTCCTGGCGGCTGCGGACCGCGATGCCGAGCAGCGCCACCAGGGTGATCGCCCACACCTGCGGGACGATCTGCTGGTCCCAACTGCCCTTCGGATAGCGGACGACGCCCACGACGACCGGTACCAGCGTCAGCGCGCAGGCGGTCGCGAGGAGCTTCAGCGGGCGGCGCAGCGCGACGTTGAACACGACGATGAGCTGGACCAGGGCCGCCTGGAGCAGCGCACCCGTCCAGCTGTTGACGACCCCGGCCGCCACCATCACCGCGAGTGCCGTCATCGGACGCGTGCGGCGCCCCAGCAGGGGCACCGTCAGGGCGAGGCTCAGGAACAGGACCAGCGGACTCGGTACGTCGGTGTTGTGGGCGATGTTGCGCCAGCCGCCGCCCGTGTAGTCGACGAGGGCGGCGATGACGAAGAAGCCCGTCAGGACCAGGTCCCAGCCGAGCGGGCGGCGCCGGTCGAAGGCGCGCACCCGCTCGGTGAGTCGCTGGACGTACGCGGTGAGGGGGAAGGGGGCTCGTTCCGGCCCCTGGGTCCTGTCGTCCGTCACCGGTTCATCCTCGTACGGGAAAGGGTTCCGAGGGGGGTCATACGTCGCGGCGCCTGAGGAGCAGGGCCGCGGCGGTGAGGGCCGCGGCGGCCCACAGGGACAGGGAGAGGAGGCCCATGGCGGGGGAGACCGCGCCGGCGAGGTGGGTGGCGGAGCCGAGGGATTCGGCGGACCGGGTCGGGAAGTGGTTCACGGCGCTGGCCACGGCGTCGTACGGGAGCATGCCGAGGATCTCGGGGAGGATCAGCACGGCGCCGACGAACGCGCCGATCGCCGCCGGGACCGAGCGGAGAAGGGCGCCGAGGCCGAGGGCGATCAGGCTCATGAGGGTGATCCCGGCGGCGTTGCCCGCGAGGGCGCCGAGGACGCCCGGGTCGGTGAGCGAGGTCGCCTTGTCGCTGTCGGAGAGCCAGATCTGCGCGACGAGGAACGTGACCACGTTCGTCAGGAGGCCCAGGGTGAACGCGACGGCCGCGAACACGCCGGCCTTGGACCACAGCACGGGCAGCCGGCGCGGGACCGCTGTCAGGGAGGCGCGGATCATGCCTGTCGAGTACTCGCTCGCCGTGACCAGGATGCCGAGGACGGCGACGCAGAGCTGTGAGAGCTGGGTGCCGAGGAGGACGAAGACGACCGTGTCGATCTCGGAGTCGTCGCCGTCGTACGTCGAACCCATGGTGATGCCGACGGCGAGGACGAGGGCGCTCGCGACGGCGAGGGTGATCCATGTGGAGCGCAGGGTCCAGAACTTGTGCCACTCGGAGCGCAGCACGCGGGAAGTGGTGACGCGGTAGGGGACTGCGGTGGTCATGCTGCCGCTCCCGTCATGGCCGTGGCCTGGTACTCGACCGAGTCGTGGGTGAGGTCCATGAACGCCTGCTCCAGCGAGGCCGTCTGCGGGGTGAGTTCGAAGAGGGGGATGCCGTGCGTGGCGGCCGTGCGGCCGACGTGCGGGGCGTCCGTGCCACGGATGTGCAGGGTGTCGGGCGACTCACCGGTGACCTCGACGCCGGGAGCGTCGGACAGGAGCTCACGCAGGCGTGCTGCTTCGGGCGTGACGACCTTGACGTAGGCCGCGCCGGATTCGCGTACGAGGTCGGCGACGGTGGTGTCGGCGAGGAGGCGGCCGCGGCCGATGATGACGAGGTGGTCGGCGGTCAGGGCCGTCTCGCTCATCAGGTGCGAGGACACGAGGACTGTACGGCCCTCCGCGGCAAGGGACTTGAGGAGGTTGCGGACCCACAGGACGCCCTCCGGGTCGAGGCCGTTGACCGGCTCGTCCAGGATGACGGTGGCCGGGTCGGCGATGAGCGCGGCCGCGATGCCGAGGCGCTGGCCCATGCCGAGGGAGAAGCCCTTCACGCGTTTTCCCGCGACGTCGGTGAGGCCGGTGAGAGCCAGGACGTGGTCGACGCGGGAGCGCGGCACTCCGTGGGTGTGGGCGAGCGCCATGAGGTGGTGGAACGCGGTGCGGCCCGGGTGGATCGAGCGGGCCTCCAGGAGGGCGCCGACCTCGTGCAGGGGCGCGGCGTGGGCGGCGTAGGCGCGGCCGCCGACGGTGGCGTGGCCCGCGGTGGGGGCGTCGAGGCCCAGGAGCATGCGCATGGTCGTGGACTTGCCGGCGCCGTTCGGGCCGAGGAAGCCGGTGACGGTGCCCGGGTGGACCGTGAAGGTGAGGTCCTGGACGACGGTCTTGTCGCCGTAGCGTTTGGTGAGTCCGTGTGCCCTGATCGTCATGCTCCGAAGGTAGGGAGAAGGGCGGGGGCAGGGCGTCCGACCGCGGTCCGGAGCTGCCGAAATGCTGTAGTACCCCGGTACGACGGTCCCGTAGGGTCCGGCCCATGGAGCCTGCCGAGAAGTACGTCGTACGTCCTGTCCGGCCGGAGGAGTGGGCGGCGGTGCGGGAGATCCGGCTCGCCGCCCTGCGCGATCCGGCGGCGCCGATCGCCTTCCTGGAGACGTACGAGACCGCGGTCGCGCGGCCCGAGGAGTTCTGGCGGGACCGGGCCGGACGGTTCGAACTCGACGGTTCCGGAAACCAGTTCGTCGCCGAGGGAGCGGACGGCCGCTGGTGGGGGTCCGTGACCGTGCGCGTGGAGGAGGCCGGGGCGCCGCTCGTGTTCGGCGACACGAGCGAGGTGCGGCAGGCGCATCTCGTCGGCGTGTACGTGCGGCCCGAGCACCGGGGGAGCGGCGTGACCGAGGCGCTGTTCCGCGCGGCCGTGGAGTGGGCGCACTCGTTGGAGGGCCTGGAGCGGGTGCGCCTGTACGTGCACCAGGACAACGCGCGGGCGCAGGCGTTCTACCGGCGGTTCGGCTTCGGCCGCAGCGGGGCGAGCGTGGCGGTGCCGGGCGACCCGGCGAAGGTCGAGTACGAGATGGTGCTGGAGCGTCGGTGACAGGCCTCAAGGGGCCGGGAGTTCGGCGTGCGGCCAGCGGGCCCGGCCCTGCTCCCGGGACCGGAGGAGGGCCAGGGTCGGCAGACCCCGGTCCGCTCCGGTGGACAGCAGCTCCGGAAGCTGGGGAAGCGGAGCCACCGCGGCGACGTCGTCGAGGACGAGCGTCATTGGTGGGTCGAGCCGACCGGCAGATGACCGTTCGGCCATGCGCCGGCCGTGCTCGACCACGCTTGAGGCGAGGGCCGTGAGGAGGGGCATCGCGCCCGGGTCCGCCTTGGGATCCTCGATGGCTTCACCCACCACATAAAGCGTGCCCCCTTCGTTCGCGAAAGAATCCAGGGTGAGCGCATCAGTTCGGTTTGGGGTGCACGCCTCCCGGATGTGGACGGAGAACAGAGAGGACAGTGCGCGGGCCGTCAACTCCTGCGCCATGTCCCGGCGTTCGGGGTGCGAGGTGAGCGCGGCCTCCAGCTCGCCTGCGGCGCCCGCCGCCGCCTTCGGGCTCGTACGCAGGATGCGTACGGCCTCCTGGACCTGGGTGCCCTGCGCCCAGCGGTGCACGTGCCGGAACGGCTTCGTGTCCAGGGCGGCGGCGTGCAGGAAGCTCCGCAGCAGCGTCTCCGCCGTGTCGGCGGTGGCCGTGTCGAGTTTGGCGGTGGGCCGGATCGGGGCGAGGAGGGCCGCCGCACGGGACGCGGCCGTGGGCTTGTCCTCGCAGCCCTGCGCCGGGTTCCAGTGGAGGCGGGCCGGGGTGTCGCACAGATGGGTGGGGTCGTACACGAGGACGGGGCCGAGCTTCGACCTGGCGTCCTTGGTCTCCGCCCAGACGCTCGCCGACGACGTGACGACGAGGACGGGACCCTCCGCGTCCCTGATGGCCTGGATGGCCCGGGGAGCGCGGGTCTCGGCGGGCCCGAGGACGACGGGACCGCGGGGGGCGGGGACGGTCGTGGGGGCGGCCGGGGCGGCGGGACTCTCCTGACGCTCCGGCTTCTCGTGGCTCTCATGGGGCTCCGGTCCGGCTGCGGGGACCTCGGAGACCGGGGCCTGGGCGACCGGGACCTCGGAGACCGGCGCCCGGGGAGCGGGGGCGGCCAAGGGCGCCGGCTCGGCCGAAGCAGCGGCGGCCGCCTCCGCCCGGCCCCTCCGCCGCACGGCCCGCCACCGCGCCACCGTCCCCGCGACGAACACCGTGAGCACGATCAGCACAAGGACCTGGCCGATGAACAGGCCCCAGAACAGCCCGTACCCGGAGAGCTGCCCGTCCGGGGTGTCCGGCCACGCGCCCGGCAGGTCGTGCGGGCGGCCGATGAGGGAGCGCATCGCCACCGGCGTGTGGCGGATCGTCACGCCGTCCGGCCAGGCGCCCTTGGAGAACAGGCCCGACAGGCCCGTCGCCGTCCACACCATGACGGTCATGCCGAGCAGGAACGCGAGCACGCCGAGGAGCAGCCCGTCGGGAATGCCGCGTTCCCGTTCCCGCGGGGCGGGGCCACCACGGCCCCGGTCCCCGTACCTGTCGTCCTGCTCGTAGGCGTCGTGCCGCCGCATGCCGCTCTCGCTCTCGCCGAGCCCCACCAGTAACTTCCCAGGCCGCGGACCTGAGGCCTCCGGCCTCAGAACCCAGACCTCAGACCTCAGGCCACCGTCGACTCCGAGGAGTCCTTCAGCCGGTCGCCCATGTGCTGTTCCACGAAGGCGGCCGCCCGCTCCTCCGCCTCCAGGTCGGCGGCGCGCATGGCGTCGTCGTCGCCGAGCGTCTCGGCGGAGGACTCCGTCATGGCGCGGTCGGTGAAGACCAGGGGCCGTTCCGTCTCGGTGATGAGGTGCTTCACGACCTGGACGTTCCCGTTCACGTCCCAGACCGCGATGCCCGGGGTCAGCGAGGGGATGATCTCCACGGCCCAGCGTGGCAGGCCGAGCACGAGACCGGTGGCCCGTGCCTCGTCGGCCTTCTGGGCGTAGATGGTCCTGGTCGAGGCCATCTTCAGGATCGCGGCCGCTTCCTTGGCCGCGGCCCCGTCGACCACGTCGCTGAGGTGGTGGACGACGGCCACGAACGACAGACCGAGACGCCGGCCGAACTTCAGGAGCCGCTGGAACAGCTGCGCCACGAAGGGCGAGTTGATGATGTGCCAGGCCTCCTCCACCAGGAAGATGCGCTTCTTGCGGTCCGGCCGGATCCAGGTGTGCTCCAGCCACACACCCACGATCGCCATCAGGATCGGCATCGCGATGGAGTTGCGGTCGATGTGGGAGAGGTCGAAGACGATCAGCGGGGCGTCGAGGTCGATACCGACCGTCGTCGGACCGTCGAACATGCCGCGCAGATCACCGTCCACGAGACGGTCGATGACCAGGGCGACATCAAGTCCCCACGCCCGTACGTCGTCTATGGCCACGTTCATGGCTTCCGCCGACTCGGGTTCCGGGTGGCGGAGCTGCTCGACGATGTCGGTCAGGACGGGCTGGCGCTCGACGATGGTCTCGTTGACGTAGGCGTGCGCGACCTTGAGGGCGAAGCCCGAGCGCTCGTCGAGGCCGTGCCCCATGGCGACCTCGATGATCGTCCGGAGCAGGGCGAGCTGCCCGGTCGTCGTGATCGCCGGGTCGAGCGGGTTGAGCCGGATCCCCATGTCCAGAGCGGCCGTCGGGTCCAGCCGGATGGGAGTTATACCCAGCTCCTGGGCGATGAGGTTCCATTCGCCGACCCCGTCCTCACCCTGCGCGTCGAGGACGACGACCTGTCGGTCCTTGAACCTCAGCTGCCTCAGGACATAGGTCTTCTCCAGCGCGGACTTGCCGTTGCCGGACTCGCCGAGGACCAGCCAGTGCGGGGCGGGCAGCTGCTGCCCGTACAGCTGGAAGGGGTCGTAGATGTAGCCCTTGCCGGAGTACACCTCGCGGCCGATGATGACGCCCGAGTCGCCGAGGCCGGGGGCGGCCGTCGGCAGGTAGACCGCCTGGGCCTGCCCCGTCGACGTACGGACCGGAAGCCGGGTCGTCTCCACCTTCCCGAACAGGAAGGAGGTGAAGGCGTCCGTGGCCATGGACAGCGGATCCCGCATCTCAGAGCCCTGCCTCTACCGTCGGATGCCGGTCGCGAACGGCAATGTGTTGACGAAGGCCCTGTGGTGCTCGCGGTCGCACCACTCCAGCTTCAGATAGGACTTGCCGGCGGAGGCGCGGATCGTGCGCTTGTCGCGCGCGAGGCTCTCCGGCGAGCGGGAGGAGACGGTGATGTAACCGACGAGGTTGACCCCGGCCGCGCCGCTCGCGAGGTCTTCGCCGCGCTGGTCGAGGCGCGTGTTGGCGGCGACGTCACGCGGGTCGACGGTCCGGTTCATCTTGGCGGCGCGGCTGGCCTCCGCCTCGTCGTTCGTCTTCTCCGTGAGCATCCGCTCGATGGCGACCTCGGTGGGTTCCAGGTCCATCGTGACGGCCACGGTGCGGATGACGTCGGGGGTGTGGACGAGGAGCGGCGCCAGGAAGTTCACGCCGACCGGCGTCATCGGCCACTCCTTGACCCAGGCGGTGGCGTGGCACCAGGGCGCGCGCGTCGACGACTCGCGCGTCTTGGCCTGGAGGTACGTCGGCTCCATCGCGTCGAGCTCGGCCGGCCAGGCATTGCGCTTGGTCATCGCCTGGATGTGGTCGATCGGATGGTCCGGGTCGTACATGGAGTGCACGAGCGAGGCGAGGCGCCCCTGCCCGAGCGGCTGCCGCACCCGGATGTCGGCCTCCTGGAGGCGCGAGCAGATGTCGGTGAGCTCGCGCGCCATGACGACCGCGAGCCCGGCGTCCCGGTCGACCTTGCGGCCGCTGTGGGGACGGGCCGCGCGGGCCATGGCGTGCGCCTCGGCGGCCAGCTCGCGGGTGTAGTGCATGCAGGCCACGAGGTAGGCGCGGTGCTGCTCGCTGCTCGTCGACACCATCGACTGGAGCTGGTTGTACGACTGCTGCAGCCAGCCCGGCGTACGGTCGTCCCCGCGCACGGCGACGTCCTTGGCGTGCGCGTCGGGGTCGGCGGGGAGCGTACGGGCGAGCATCTGGAGCCGCGTGACGAAGCCGTCCCCATTGGCGACGTGCTTCAGGAGCGTGCCGAACCGGTCGACCAGCGCCTCCTGGTCCTCACTGTCCCGCAGCCCGACGCCGGGCCCCTCGATCTCGATCGCGGCGGTGACCGTGCGCCGGTCGGCGTGCAGCAGCACGGCGATCTCGTCCGGCCCGAACGGCGCCGCCAGCCACGTCAGCCGGCCGATGCCGGGCGGCGGCCCGATCTCCACCTCGCGCCCGTCCAGCCGCACCCCCGCGTCCATGGCCCGCGAACGGTACGTCGTACCCCTCTTGAGCTGGCGCTTGTAACTGCGGTTGATCTCGAACCACTTGTAGAAGGTGCGGTGCTTGTACGGGATGTAGACGGCCGCGAGCGCGATCAGCGGGAAGCCCAGGAGCAGCGTGATGCGCAGGGACAGGGCGGGGACGAGGAGCCCGCACATCATGCCCAGGAAAGCGCCCCCGATGATGAGGGCGATCTCGCCGGTCTCGCGGTTCTTGCCGACGATGGCGTTCGGCCGGGCACGGCCGATCAGATACGTACGGCGGGGCGTGACCGATGGGGACACATGGGACTGGGTCGTCAACGCCCTGCACCTCCTTGCCGATTGCTGTGGCCGGTGTTACCACCGCTGCGCGTATTGCTCGCGTGCGGCGTGTTCGTGGGACTCGTACGGGGCGGAGGTGCGGCGGAGGGGACAGATCCGCCGCCACCGCCACTGCCCCCGGAGGAGGGGCGTGTGCTGTGTGCGGCCACGCCTCCCGACACGGGGTTCGCGGGGCGGGCCTGGGACTGGCCGCCACCGCTGCCGCCGCCACCGTCCGCGCGGGCGCTGTGCGTCTTGATGCCCTGCGAGACGAGTGCGGCGGGCGAACTGATGACCGCGGCCGCCTTGCTCTCGGCGCCGCGCATGATGCGGTTGTTACGGCCGTTGGCGATCTCGTCGCCGAAGCCGGGTACGAAGCGGTAGATCATGCCGCTGGCGAAGATCGCGAGCAGCACGATGGCGAGTCCGGAGACGACGGCGGCGAGGGAGTCCGGCCCTTCCGAGCCGGACAACGCGCCGGCCAGCCCGAGCACGATGACGATCACCGGTTTCACGAGGATCACGGCGATCATCACCCCGGCCCAGCGGCGGACGTGCCCCCACAGGTTCTTGTCGACGAGCCCCGCGTACACCACGACCCCGAGCAGCGCGCCCACGTACAGCAGCACGGCCCGCAGGTACAGCTCCAGGTACAGCACACCCGCGGCGAGGATCGACACGAGCGAGACGACGATCAGCATGATCGGCCCGCCCCCTATGTCGTCGCCCTTCTTCAGCGCCCCGGAGAACGTTCCGAAGAACGCGTCCGTCTGATCTCCTGTCGCCTTCGCCAGCACGTCCGAGACACCGTCCGTCGCGGACACGACGGTGTAGAGGATCAGCGGCGTGAACGCGGACGCGATGACCGTGAGCCAGAGGAACCCGATGGCCTCGGAGAGGGCGGTACCGAGGGGGACACCCCGGACGGCCCTCTTGGCCACGGCGAGCAGCCACAGCAGCAGCGTGAGAATCGCCGACGCCGCGAACACGATGGCGTACTGCTGAAGGAACTTCGGGTTGGTGAAGTCGACGTTGGCGTTCTGCTTGATGGACTTGCTGAGCATGTCGACAGTCCAGGAAGCGGCGTCGGCACAGCCCTTGGCGAGGGAGGAGAGGGGGTCCAGGGGGTTGGTGGTGCCGGGGGGTGTGGCGGGGGATCCGCCACCGGAGCCTCCCCCGCCGTCCCGCTCGCAGTACTTCCTGGCAGGGCCGGCGATCAGGCTGCAGGGGTCGTCGGATTTCTTGGGGTCCGGGGCAGCGAAAGCGCGGGTGGCCAGCAGCACCAGTGTGGTCTGCGTGGCCGCGACGACGGCGCTGACTCTCAGTAGGCGGCGCGGACTATCGGGCATACGTGAACCCTCCGAACTCCTCGACCGCTTTGCTGATGTCGTCCGATCCTGAGACCGGGTTGTCGCCGGTGACGGGTGTGGGGCCGGTCTTCTGCCGAGTCTCCTGGACCTTCCAGTCTCCGCCGGTCCAGTTGAGTGTCAGCGTCACGGTGAACCAGCTGGCAGTAACAGGGTTGGTGGAGCCCTCACCGGTGAGCCCGAAGAGACCGTTGCACCAGACCTCTACGCTCGCGCTCTGCGCGGAGTACTTGGTGACCTTGGTACCTGCGGGCAGGGTGCGATTGACGAACGTGCTGCCGTTGGGCGCAGTGCCGTCGGAGTTGAGGCCGATCTTCTTCCGGAAGGCCTCCGAATAGTCGGCGTCGAAGCCGGACTGGAGGCGGTTCAGCGCGCTCGGATCAGCGAGCGCCTGAACGATCTCGTGCCGGCGGGAATCGCTGAACATCTCGGCCCCGCCCAAGGCCACCGCATAATTCGCCGCAGCGCTCTGCGCCCCCTGCTTGTCATGGGCGAAGCCCGACGCGACCGCTTTCGTCCCCGTGGGGGCCGTCGCGGATGCGCCCGGCTTCTTGCTGTCGCCGCCCCCCGAAGAGGACTCGTCCCCGCCGCGGTTGGCGAAGGCGATCGCCGCGATGAGGAGGACCACGACTCCGACCACCGTGATGAGACTGCGCGACGAAGAGCGGGCAGGTCTGCGCGCAGCGCCCCCGTAGGCGTCGCCCTGACCCCCGTCGGGCAGGCGCGTGCGGGTCTGACCTGTGCCGCCGTAGAGGTCGTCGTCGTTGCCGTCGCCCGGACTCATCCCGCGTACGCCCCCTCAGGCTCGTGCTGAACCGTCACGTACGACGGTAGCCGCGCTGCTTTCCGCGCGGGCGCGGTGTAGTGACTCGACATCAGGGAGTTGCAACCTCAGTGCAGATGAGACCGGAGCGGGCGGAACAGGGGCTAGATCGCCATGCCGTACACGATGGTGAAGAGCGTGCCGAGTGAGCCGATGATGAATACGCCGGTCAGGCCCGCGATGATGAGGCCCTTGCCCTGCTCGGCGCTGAAGGTGTCGCGCAGGGCCGTCGCGCCGATCCGTTGCTTGGCCGCGCCCCAGATGGCGATGCCCAGGCACAGCAGGATCGCCACCGCCATCACGACCTCGACCATCACCTGTGCTTCCTTGCCCAGGTTCTGGAATGGGCCCCAGTCGGGGGCGATCCCGCCGATGATGGTGTCGATGTTGCCCTTGCCGGCTGCCAGCAGCATGTGTAACTCACCGCCCCATGTGGGTAGTTCTGTCGCCCCCGCCGCAGCGCAGAGGTCAGGCCCATTCTTGCCCAGATCGCCGCGGATGCCTGCCGACTTGGCGCCATTCCTTGGCTGAGTTCCAACGTCTTCACAGGGTTGCGTATACGACGGAACGTACGGTTACTCTGTGTATCACGCTGCGTCACTCCGGGCAATGAACGTCAGGTCTGCGCCGTGACCTGAACGGTGACGGTTCGTTGGCCACTCACTGGCGGTCACCGGATCCGTCAGGGGCCCGGTCGAGCCGGGTGGTCGCTTCCTCACCTCAACTCCCTTCGAGGGGCTGGTGTTCGGAGACCGGGCCTACGGCGATGTGGCGGGTACTGAGTGATCCACCGTCTGGCACGAACGTGGTGGCCGAGCCGACCACACGGCCGGACCGCCCCCCGCGGCGCCGTGCGGGCCCGGTCGGAATCCGTGGGAGTGGCCGGGCCAGGTGTCCCGCGCGCACGATCCGCACTCGGCAGCCCCACGTTGCATCCGAGGCCGCACTGGGGTGGTGCCCGTCAGCCGGCGCCGCCGGATGAGGTCGGCGTCGGCGCCTGGGCGTGAAGCGTGTCCCGGACGTGTTGGGCCGCCCTGGCCGCCAGGGCCACGACGTCGTCGGGACTGCCCTCCGCGGCCTGCTCGGTGGTGACGGTGACGAGGAGGGTGCCGATGCGCACCTCGACGGTGTACGACCACCTCACGCCGCTGTTCTCCGGGTCATTCGGGTTGGTACTCCTCCCGCGCGCCGCGAGGATCGCCTGGTCGCCGAGACCGGTGAGCCGCTCCGCCGCACGGAACTCCGACTCCGGCGCACCGTCCGTGTCCCTCATGTAGCGGGGGCAGGCCTTGTGCAGCTGATACTGCAGCTCGAGATAGCGCTCGGCCTGCGGGTCCGGCAGGGAGGCCACCCGCTCGAACCCGACGGCCGTACGGCTGCCGTCCGGCGGCCGCTTGCTCGCTTCCTCGGCGGTCAGCGGCCGCCGCGCAATGTACTGGGCGCGCGGGCCGTGCAACCCCCCCAGCTCCTTGAGCAGGCCGCTCGCCTGCGTCCCGCAGTCCTGCCAGCCTGCGGCCAGCCCCGACCACTGGTTGATATCGCCCTGGTACACCTCCGCTTCGGTGGTCCCGGAGGGATGGATCTCCCCGGGCCGCAGCAGCGCGCTCTTGACCTGCGCGACGTTGAACGTCCGCCCTGCGCCCGGTGATCCGTCCACCCCGGCCACCGGGTGCGACGGCGTCGGGAGCGCGCCGAGATCCGGTTCGGGGGGCGCGGTGCTGCGCGGCGACGAGGGCGTGGCGGAGGAGGGCGTGGCGGAGGGCGTCCTGCTGCCGCCGTCCGCGCCAGGTCCCGCGCTCTTCGTGCCGCACCCCGCCGTCATCAGCAGACCGACGGTCACCGCACAGCATGCGACCCGCACCCGCACCCGCACAAGCCCTCCCCAGGAACGATCGGACCCGCCACTGCGAGCCCTCAAGTGACGCCGATACTCCTGTATGTGGCCTGCTCGAACAAGGAGCGTGGAGCTGTTCCCCCCTCGTCCGACGGGCCCGCATCTAGACTGATGGCCCTGCTACGGAGGGCGGTTGACGGTGCGTAAGGCGTGGGTTGTCGGGGGCGCGCTCGCCGCCGGGGGGACCGGGTTCGTGACGCTGCTCGTCGTCGGTACGTTCATGGCCGCCGGCAGTCTCGCGAGCGGGGTCGGCAAGGGGGCCGTGGGGCTTGCCAAGGGTGCCGTGCCCAGTGCGTACCAGTCGATCGTGCAGGAGTGGGGGAACCTCTGCCCCGCGATCAATCCGGCGCTGCTCGCCGCGCAGCTGTATCAGGAGAGCGGGTTCAACCCGAACGCGAAGAGCCCGGCGAAGGCGCTCGGGATAGCGCAGTTCATCCCGGGGACGTGGGCCGCGCACGGGGTCGACGGGGACGGGGACGGGGACCGGGACATCTGGGACCCGAAGGACGCCATTCCGTCAGCCGCCTCGTACGACTGCTCGCTCGCCAAGTACGTGAAGGACGCGCCGGGCAATCAGACCGAGAACATGCTTGCCGCGTACAACGCGGGCGCGTACGCCGTCATCAAGTACGGGGGCGTGCCGCCGTACCGCGAGACGCAGAACTACGTGAAGACGATCACGAACCTGGAGAAGAGCTTCGCGCGGCCGGTCGGCCGGGTGCAGCCGTCGCAGCAGGCGGCGGGTGCCATCTACTACGCGCAGAAGAAGCTCGGGACCGAGTATCTCTGGGGCGGGAACGGGACCGCCGATCAGGGCGGCCGGTTCGACTGCTCGGGGCTGACGCTCGCCGCGTACCGGGAGGTCGGGATCGAGCTGCCGCGCGTGGCGAACGACCAGTACAACGCCGGGCCGCATCCCAAGCGGGACGAGCTGCTGCCGGGGGACCTCGTCTTCTTCTCGGACGATCTCACCAACAGCCGTGCGATCCGGCACGTCGGGATCTATGTGGGCGGCGGCTACATGATCGACGCGCCGCGTCCGGGTGCCGTGATCCGGTTCGACCCGGTCGACACACCCGACTATTTCGGGGCGACGCGGGTGACCGAAGATGGTGCGAAGGCCGTGCCGAGCGCGAGGGCGGACGGAAACCCCGAAGTGTGACGTGGCCGGAACTCTCCGTCAGAGCCCTGCCCTGAGCTGCGGCTTCGTGTCTCTCTTCGATAACGTCTGCGTGATCATTCGGTGGATTGTGGAACGAAGGAGAGGGGACCGTGCGTTCCTTTTCCTGAGCCGATCGCGGATCGACGAAGGCCGCGGATCTGACCACGGGGGTGGACGAGCGGCGCACGACCGTGTGCGCCCACTGAGCAGCAAGACGAAGGGGCCGCGGCGAGATGGCTGGACTGGCTGGACTCTCGGCACTCGGGGCCTCCGGGTCCAACCCCGACGTCGGTCTGCTCTACGACATCAACGGCCTGGCGAAGGACGCCCCCGGCTGGGTCGACAGCGCCATGGCGTTCGTCGGTGAGTACGGGCTGCTGCTCGCACTCGTGCTGCTCACGCTGTGGTGCTGGTGGGGCGTGCGGAAGCGGGACTCGCTCGACGACGCCGCCTCGTCCGTCGCCTCCGTCGTGTGGGCGCCGCTCGCCGCCGGGATCGCCGTCCTGGTGAACGTGCCGATCCGCAGTTTCGTCGAGCGTCCCAGGCCCTTCACCGATCACGACGGCCTCGACGTCCTGGTCAGCGGCAAGTCGGACTTCTCCTTCGTCAGCGATCACGCGACGCTCGCCATGGCCATCGGCGCCGGCCTCTTCGTGGCCCACCGGAAGTTCGGGCTCATCGGGCTGGGACTCGCGGTGCTCGAAGGGTTCTGCCGGGTCTTCATGGGCGTGCACTACCCGACGGACGTCGTCGGCGGATTCGCCCTCGGCACGGCGGTGGCGCTGCTCCTGTCACCGCTCGCGTCCGCGCTGCTGACCCCGCTGGCGCGCGCCGTCGGCCGGACGACGCGGCTGCGGTGGCTGGTGTGGTCGCCTACCGCTGCTTCGCCGGCTCAGGAGACGGTGGAGGTTCCTGAGCCTCGGGAGTCGGAAGAGCGGGACCTGGCGGCTTAGCCTCTTCTGCCGCACGTCGGCACAGGAGGACGGTGCCGCCCGCGGCACCGGCGAGCGCCACGGCGCCGGACGTGACCGCCAGGGAGCCGGCAGCGGGGTGGTCCGAGCCGTCGTCGGTGACGGCGGCGGTCGTGATGCCCAGGGCGAACGCGGCGGCGGCGATCGCGAAGACGGCGGCTATGCGGGGTATCCGGGGCTTGTTCATGGTTCCAGCGGACCCCGGCGCCCTCCTTTGGGCCAGCCGAGGGCGTGTTTCCCTGAGCCGTCCGGGGGGCGCTCGCCGCCGCGACGGTCGTGCGTCGGCGTCGGCGCGGTGGTGGCTGGGCGCGCAGTCCCCGCGCCCCTCAGGGGGCGCGGATCAGGGCGCACTGGAACGAAGGGGCCCTCAGAGTGCCTGCGGGAACGTGAAGAAGCGGTTCGGGTCGTACTGCTTCTTGACCGTCGTCAGGCGCGCGGCCGCGTCGCCGTAGTACGCCTTGCGCCAGTCCGTCAGCGTCGGGTCCGTGTAGTTCTGGTACGCCGCCCCCGACGCGTACGGGCGCATCGCCGCGTGGGTGGAATCGAGCCAGCCACGGGCGGTGGAGCCGGATGTTCCGGCCCGCCAGGACACGATGTACTGCGCGAGCATCCGGGAGCGCCGGTGCACGAAGGCGGTGGCGGTCGGGTCGACGCGGTTGATCGCCCCGCCGAGCGCGGTCAGCGCGATGCTGCCGGCGCCCGAGGTGACGTTCTCCATCTTGGCGAACATGGCGCGGATGCCGGCCGAGGAGATGGAGCGGTCGAAGAAGTCCGAGCGGGCCGCGTACGTCTCGCGCCCCAGCGCCCCCTGTGTGCTGCGCCCCGGGGTGGTGCCCGGCAGATGGCACATCGCGTCCTCGGCGAACGCCGAGCAGCCCGCGTACACCTCCATCGACTCCTCGTAGGAGCGCCGCTTGAGGGAGACGTTCGACGCGGGGCCGGGGCCGCCGGGGCCGTCGGCGAGGCGGTCGACGGCGTTCTGGAGCTCGCGGTACGTGCCGAGGGAGAACGCGGCGATCGATATGGTCGGCCGGCCGCCCGCGGCGTTGGCTATGTGGCAGGACGACCAGATCTCGTCGGGCTGCGAAGGGCCCCACTCCTGCCAGGCCTTGAGGACGGCCGTGGCCTTCGACCAGGGCCAGGTCATGTACGCGGAGACGGCCTGCGGGGCGGGGTGCGTGCGGAAGCGGAGCTCGGTGACCACGCCGAAGTTGCCGTTGCCCGCGCCGCGCAGGGCCCAGAACAGGTCCTTGTTCTCGCTCTTGTTCGCGACGACCTGCTTGCCGTCCGCCGTGATCAGCGTGGCCTGGGTGAGGCTGTCGCAGGTCAGGCCGTAGGCGCGGGAGACGACGCCGTGGCCGCCGCCGAGGGTGAGGCCGGAGACGCCGACGGTGGGGCAGGAGCCGGCCGGGACGGTGACGCCCTTCGCGGCGAGCGCCCGGTACATGTCGATGAGCTTGGCGCCCGCGCCGACCACGGCCTCGCTCCCGGAGGCCCTGATCGCGGAGAGCTTGGACACGTCGAGGATCAGGCGGCCGTCGCCGGACGACCAGCCCGCGTACGAGTGGCCGCCGTTGCGGATCGAGACGGGGACGTGGTGGGCCCGCGCGTAGGCGAGCGTGGTGCGGATGTCGTCGGGGTGGGCGACGTAGGCGACGGCGGTCGGCTTCAGGCTGTCGAAGCGGGTGTTGTAGAGCTGGCGCGCGGCCGCCCACTTGGCCTGGCCGGGGGTGACGAGGGTGCCGTCGAGGTCCTTGGCGAGTGCCTTGAGGTTCGCCGCGGCGGAGGCGCTCGCGCCGGTGGTGCGGATGGGCGCGCTGCTCGTCGCGCCGGGCGTGGTCCGCCCCCCGGCCCCCGCCGCGCCGGTGCTGCATGCCGTGGCCGCGCCTGCCGCGACGGTGGCCGCGCCGACTGCGATGAACGTACGCCGTTCCATGGACGCCTCCCGTTGTTTCCCGGGGTACGAGACGTCTCCAGGAAGCGGGGGGTTCCATGCCGGGCGGTCGGGTCAGGGGTGGGCCGTGTGCTCCTCGGCGTCGGTTCTCGCCTTCGAGCGGGCTCTGCGGGAGGGGCCGCGCCAGCCGCATGTGCAGCGGGCCAGGCAGAAGCGGCCTTGTTCGGCCGTGGTCGTTCGGTGGGTCCCGGGGAGTTCGGACTGCTCGTGTGCCACAGCTCAACGGTACGCGTGACGGGTACAGGCAACCGTCGTTATCCGGTCGACAGAGGGGCCGCGGACGCTCGGACAGGCATGGGGGCAGACAGGCGATGGTGCAGCACGGACACGCAGCACGGGCGGTCGCGGCGGCCGCGGCGGTCGGACTGATGGGCCTCGCCACCGGCTGTTCGGCCGCCGCCGAGGCGGACAACGAGAGCCCGGCCGAGTCCGCCGCCGCCGTGCACGACGCGGCCGACCGCCTGGTCAGGGCGGGCACTTCCAAAGCCCGTACGTCCATGGAGATGGCGAGCGGCGGGACCCGCGTCACGATCAGGGGCGAGGGCGTCTACGACTACCGGGCGCGCGTCGGGCAGTTGAAGGTCGTGCTTCCGCAGGATCCTTCCGGCGCCGAGGAACACCGGCCCATCACCGAACTCCTGGCGCCCGGCGCCCTGTACATGAAGAACCGGGGCGCGGGGGTGCCGGCCGACAAGTGGGTGCGGGTCGACACGGCCACCATGTCGGACGGGAACCTGGTCACGGGCGGGGCCACGGATCCGCTGGCCGCCGCCGAACTGCTGCGGGGCGCGCGCAAGGTGACGTACGTGGGGGAGAGCGAGCTCGCCGGGGCGGAGGTCCGGCACTACCGCGGGACCGTCGACATGGCGGCCGCCGCCCGCGCCGCCTCCCCGGCCGGCCGGCCGGCGCTGGAGGCCGCGGCGAAAGGGTTCGCCAAGGACCAGGTGCCGTTCGACGTGTACCTGGACGCCGAGGGCCGGATCAGGAAGGTGTGCCACCGGTTCAGCTTCGTGAATACGAAGGTGACGGCCGCGGTGAAGGGGAAGGGCGGGAAGAGGGAGGTCGTCGATGTGGCGTCCACCACTCTTCTCGACGGCTTCGGGATTTCGGCGAATATCGAACTTCCCGACACAAAGGACATCTTCGCCGGGAAGATCGCCGAGAATTAGCCGTCCGGAAATGGTCCGTCCGTGCCATGCGCGGCGCGTAGGCCGCTCCCTACTCTAGGAAGTCGGTTACGGCTACGGCTTACGGCTGGAAGAGGTGATGAACGTGGCTCCGGTGGGCGGCACGGCGGTTCATGACCACGTCGCCCTCGCCGAGATCGAGCTGTGCGGTGAATTGATCATCGCGGCGTCGGCCGCGGATGAGGACCGGCTCAGTGCGGACCGTATCGACGAGGTGCTCAGGGTCGCCGAGGAGCGGTGGCCCCGGGACGAGGGTTCCGGGGAGTCCTGAACCCGTGAGGGGCGCGCCGGGGCCGGCGCGCCCCGGCTCCGGGTCACGTATCTCACAGGGGCAGGGAGCGCGGTGCGCGTCCCGGGCGCCTCAGGTGCGCAGCATCCGCGCGATCGCTTTCGTCGCCTCCTCGACCTTCGCGTCGATCTCGTCGCCGCCCTTGACCGCCGCGTCGGCGACGCAGTGGCGCAGGTGCTCCTCGAGGAGCTGGAGCGCGAAGGACTGGAGGGCCTTGGTGGAAGCGGAGACCTGCGTGAGTATGTCGATGCAGTAGACGTCCTCGTCGACCATGCGCTGCAGGCCCCGGATCTGGCCCTCGATGCGGCGCAGGCGCTTGAGGTGCTCGGCCTTCTGGTGGTGGTACCCGTGGATTCCACGGTCGTGGTCCGTCACGTTCTCACCGTCGTGGTCCGTCACGTTCTCACCGTCGTGGTCCGTCACGTTCTCACCGTCGTGGTCGGTCACGATCTCGGTCGCCTCCGTGGTCATCGCGTCCTCCCGTTGTATACCCCTGGTGGGTATATGGTACCGAATTCCGAGGGGGTCCGACGGGTTCGCGGGACCCAGTGCTGATCACAGTGTCTGATGGGCGACACTGGGGTATTGCCGGTTAGCCGTGGCCGGATGATGCGCCTAGCATCAGCCTGACCGAATCCAAAGCACCCCGAGGACCCCACGTGCGCTTTCGTCTGACCCCCAGGGAGACGAGCTTCTACGACATGTTTGCCGCATCCGCGGACAACATCGTCACGGGCTCGAAACTCCTGATGGAACTGCTCGGGGCGGATTCCTCCGCCCGGGCCGAGATCGCGGAGCGGATGCGGGCAGCGGAACACGCCGGTGACGACGCCACCCACGCGATTTTCCACCAGCTGAACTCCTCGTTCATCACGCCCTTCGACCGCGAGGACATCTACAACCTCGCGTCGTCCCTCGACGACATCATGGACTTCATGGAGGAGGCCGTCGACCTCGTCGTCCTCTACCAGGTCGAAGAGCTGCCCAAGGGTGTCGAGCAGCAGATCGAGGTTCTGGCGCGCGCGGCCGAGCTGACCGCCGAGGCCATGCCGAACCTGCGGACCATGGATAACCTCACCGAGTACTGGATCGAGGTCAACCGCCTCGAGAACCAGGCCGACCAGATCCACCGCAAGCTGCTCGCGCAGCTCTTCAACGGCAAGTACGACGCCATGGAGGTGCTGAAGCTCAAGCAGATCGTGGATGTGCTCGAAGAGGCGGCGGATGCCTTCGAGCACGTGGCGAACACGGTGGAGACCATCGCCGTCAAGGAGTCCTGAGGCCTTCTCATGGACACCTTCGCACTGATCGTGACGATTGGCGTCGCGCTCGGATTCACATATACGAACGGCTTTCACGACTCGGCGAACGCGATCGCCACGTCGGTCTCCACGCGTGCGCTGACGCCCCGCGCGGCGCTCGCGATGGCCGCGGTCATGAACCTCGCCGGTGCCTTCATGGGCAGCGGCGTCGCCAAGACGGTGAGTGAGGGGATCATCGCCACGCCGCAAGGCGACAAGGGGATGGGCATCCTCTTCGCGGCGCTCGTCGGCGCGATCATCTGGAACCTCGTCACCTGGTACTTCGGGCTGCCGTCCTCGTCGTCGCACGCGCTGTTCGGCGGCATGGTCGGCGCGGCGCTCGCCGGCGGGACGGCGGTCCACTGGACCGGCGTGCTCGACAAGATCGTCATCCCGATGCTCACCTCGCCGGTGATCGGTCTGATCGTCGGCTATCTCGTCATGTGCGCGATCCTGTGGCTGTTCCGGCGCTCCAACCCGCACAAGGCCAAGCGCGGCTTCCGTATCGCGCAGACGGTGTCGGCGGCCGGCATGGCGCTCGGCCACGGTCTCCAGGACGCGCAGAAGACGATGGGTGTCGTGGTGATGGCCCTGGTCATCTCCGGGCACGAGACCTACAGCGACCCGATCCCGGTCTGGGTCAAGCTCGTCTGCGCGCTGATGCTGTCCCTCGGTACGTACGCGGGTGGCTGGCGCATCATGCGCACCCTCGGGCGCAAGATCATCGAGCTGGACCCGCCGCAGGGTTTCGCGGCCGAGACGACCGGTGCGTCGATCATGTTCGGCTCGGCGTTCCTGTTCCACGCGCCGATCTCGACGACGCACGTCATCACCTCGGCGATCATGGGCGTGGGCGCGACCAAGCGTGTGAACGCGGTCCGCTGGGGCGTCGCCAAGAACATCGTCCTCGGCTGGTTCATCACCATGCCGGCCGCGGCGCTGGTCGCGGCGGGGAGCTTCTGGGTCGTGAACCTGGCCTTCGGCTAGCACGTCCCGTACGCAGGCGTACGAACGAAAGAGGGCCCGCCCCCCGGGAGCCAGGGGGCGGGCCCTTTGCCTTGCGGTGGCACCGCCATGCAGCACCGCAAGGAGCAGGTGGTGTCTAGCCGAAGCGGCCCGAGATGTAGTCCTCGGTGGCCTGGACCGACGGGTTGGAGAAGATCCGCTCGGTCTCGTCGATCTCGACGAGCTTGCCGGGCTGGCCGACCGCGGACAGGTTGAAGAACGCCGTGCGGTCCGAGACGCGGGCCGCCTGCTGCATGTTGTGCGTCACGATGACGATCGTGAAGCGCTCCTTGAGCTCGCCGATCAGGTCCTCGATGGCGAGGGTCGAGATCGGGTCGAGGGCCGAGCAGGGCTCGTCCATGAGGAGCACCTGGGGCTCGACCGCGATGGCGCGGGCGATGCACAGACGCTGCTGCTGGCCGCCGGAGAGGCCGGAGCCGGGCTTGTTGAGGCGGTCCTTGACCTCGTTCCAGAGGTTGGCGCCCTTGAGGGACTTCTCGACGATGTCGCCGAGCTCGCTCTTCTTGTACGAGCCGTTCAGGCGCAGGCCCGCCGCCACGTTGTCGAAGATCGACATGGTGGGGAACGGGTTCGGGCGCTGGAACACCATGCCGACCGTGCGGCGCACGGCGACCGGGTCGACGTGGGTGCCGTAGAGGTCCTCGTCGTCCAGGAGCACCTTGCCCTCGACGCGGCCACCGGGGGTGACCTCGTGCATGCGGTTCAGGGTGCGCAGGAAGGTGGACTTGCCGCAGCCGGACGGGCCGATGAAGGCCGTCACGGAGCGGGGCTCCACGGTCATCGAGATGTCCTCGATCGCCTTGTGGGAGCTGTAGTACGCGGTCAGGCCCGATACGTCGATTCGCTTGGCCATGGGGATCACTGCTTTCGGAAGGGAAGTGCTGAGGGTCGCTGAGGATGGCCGCTTCAGCGGCCCGTCTTTGGTGCCTTCCAGCGGGCGATGCCGCGGGCCACCAGGTTGAGGATCATGATGAAGGCGATGAGGACGAGAGCCGCCGCCCAGGCACGGTCGTACGCCGCCGGGCTGCCGCCGCTGTTCTGGTACTGCTGGTAGATGTACAGCGGCAGCGAGGACTGGGGTCCCTGGAACGGGTCCGTGTTGATGAGCGGGTTGCCCCACACCAGGAGCAGCACGGGCGCGGTCTCACCGGCGATACGGGCGATGGCCAGCATCACACCGGTCGTGATGCCGCCGATCGACGTCGGCAGGACGACCTTGAGGATCGTGCGCCACTTCGGTACGCCGAGCGCGAGGGAGGCCTCGCGCAGCTCGTTCGGGACGAGCTTGAGCATTTCCTCGGTGGAGCGGACGACGACCGGGATCATCAGGATGGAAAGGGCCATCGACCCGGCGAAGCCGGAGTAGCTGAAGCCGAGGATCAGGATCCAGAAGCTGAGGATGAACAGGCCCGCGACGATCGACGGGATGCCCGTCATGACGTCGACGAAGAAGGTGACCGCCTTGGCGAGCTTGCCCCGGCCGTACTCGACCAGGTAGATCGCGGTGAGCAGGCCGATCGGCACGGAGATCAGAGTGGCGAGGCCGACCTGCTCCAGGGTGCCGATGATGGCGTGGTAGATGCCGCCGCCCGGCTCGTAGTCGGTGACGACGCCCATCGAGTGCGTCAGGAAGAAGACGTCCAGGACCTTCACGCCGCGCGAGGCGGTCTCCCAGATCAGGGAGACCAGCGGGATCACGGCGAGGATGAAGGCGACCCAGACGATGCTGGTCGCGACGCGGTCCTTGGCCTGGCGCTTGCCCTCGACCGCGGTGGCGATGCCGAACGTGCCGAGCACGAACAGGACCGCGGCGATCAGACCCCACTGGATCTGGCTGTCGAGTCCGGCGCCCAGGCCGATCGCGCAGCCGATCGCGACGGCGCCGACGGCGATGGCGTACGGGGACCAGCGCGGCAGGCGCGCGGCGCTGAGGGAGTTGGTGCCGGGGGCCGGCGGGGTCATCGTTGCGTTGCTCATGCGTTGGCCCCCGAGTACTCCTTGCGGCGGGCGATGATCGCGCGGGCCGCGCCGTTCACGACCAGCGTGATGATGAACAGGACCAGACCGGAGGCGATGAGCGCGTCACGGCCCTGCTCGGTGGCCTCGCTGAACTTCGCGGCGATGTTCTGCGCGAAGGTGCCGCCGCCCGGGTCGAGCAGGCTGGCGTTGATCTCGAAGCTGGGGGAGAGGACCGTCGCGACGGCCATGGTCTCGCCGAGCGCGCGGCCGAGGCCGAGCATCGAGGCGGAGATGACGCCGGAGCGGCCGAAGGGGATCACCGACATGCGGATGACCTCCCAGCGGGTGGCGCCGAGCGCGAGTGCGGCCTCCTGATGCATCAGGGGCGCCTGCCGGAAGACCTCACGGCTGACGTTCGTGATGATCGGGAGGATCATGATCGCGAGCAGGATGCCGACGGCGAGGAGGGTGCGCGGGGCGCCGCCCTGCCACTCGAAGATGCCGGTCCAGCCGAAGTAGTCGTCGAGCCAGCTGTAGAAGCCGGTGAGGTGCGGCACGAGGAAGAGGGCGCCCCACAGGCCGTACACGATGGACGGTACGGCGGCGAGCAGGTCGACGACGTACGCGATCGTGCCGCCGATCTTCTTCGGCGCGTAGTGCGTGATGAACAGCGCGATGCCGACGGCGACCGGGACGGCGATCGCCATGGCGATGACCGAGGAGACGATCGTGCCGAAGGCGAGGACCGCGATGCCGAAGACCGGCGGGGTCGCGTTGGCGTTCCACTCGAAGGTCGTGAGGAAGTTGCCGTCGTTCTTGGACAGCACCAACGAGGCGCGGTAGGTGAGGAAGGCCGCGATGGCGGCCATGATCACCAGAAGCAGGATGCCGGAGCCGCGCGAGAGACCGAGGAAGATCCGGTCACCGGGGCGGGTGGCGCCGCGGGACGCGCTCTTTTGCAGCGCGGGCGTGGGCGGGTCGGCGGGGGTGGGTGGAGCAGTCGTCTTCGTGGATATATCCATGGGGTTCTCCGGTCTGCGGAGCCGCGGTCGGGCGGCTCCAGGCGGCGGTGCACCGGACGGTGCGGCCCGCCCCCGGTGAGGGGCGGGCCGCACGCTGGGTCAGCTCAGGCTCGCGATGGTGTCGCGGACCTTGGTGTTGATCTCGGAGGGGATCGGCGCGTAGCCGAGGGCCGCCAGGGAGTCCTGGCCGTCCTGGCTCGCGATGTAGGTGAGGAAGGACTTGGTGGCCGGGAAGGTGTCGGCCTTGTTGCCCTTGTCGCAGACGATCTCGTAGGTGACGAGGGTGATCGGGTAGGCGCCGTCGGCCTTCGTCGCGTAGTTCAGCTCGAGGGACAGGTCCTTGCCGGTGCCCACGGTCTTGGCCTCGGAGATCGCCTTGGTGGCGTTCTCGACGGTGGCCTTGACCGGCGCGGAGGCGCCCGTGTCGAGGTCGACCGTCTTGATGCCGTCCTTGGCGTAGGAGAGCTCGAAGTAGGAGATCGCGCCGGCGGTCTGCTTGACCTGCTGGGCGAGGCCGGAGGAGCCCTGCGCGGACTGGCCGCCCTTGGCCTGCCAGGCCTTGCCGCCCGAGTACTTCCAGTCCGCCGGGGAGGCGGCCTTGAGGTACTTGGTGAAGTTGTCGGTGGTGCCGGACTCGTCCGAGCGGTGGAACGCCTGGATCTTGGTCTTGGGCAGCTTCGCCTTGGGGTTCAGCTTGGCGATGGCCTCGTCGTCCCAGGTGCTGATCTTGCCGTCGAAGATCTGGGCGAGGGTCTTGGCGTCCAGGACCAGGTTGTCGACACCCGGGACGTTGTAACCGACCGCGATCGGGCCGCCGACCATCGGGAGGTCGATGCCCTGGCCGCCGGAGCAGACCTTCTTGGAGGCGGCGACCTCTTCGGGCTTCAGAGCGGAGTCCGAGCCGGCGAAGGCGACCTGGCCCTGGGTGAACGCCGTGACACCGGCGCCCGAACCCTCGGGCTTGTAGTTGATCTGCACGCCCTTGCACTCGGCGGTGTACGCCTTGACCCAGGCCTGGATGGCGTTGGCCTGCGCGGAGGAACCGTTGGCGAGCAGCTGGCCCTTGGCGTCGCCGCACTTGATGCTGCCGGCCTTGGCCGTCGGGCCGCTGCTCGAGCCGCCGTTGGCACTCGTGTCGTCCGAGCCGCACGCCGTGAGGGCCAGGGCGCCGGAGACGGCGATGGCGCCGAGCGAAAGGGCGCGGAGCCGGTTCTTGCGCTGAAGCTTCACTTTCGGATGTTCCTTCCAGGAGCCGCCGGTCGGTGATCCGGGACGGCGTGCGAAGTCTGTTCGTTCCAGGTAGGCGGTGCGGTGTTCGCCCGTGTGAGCGACTCGCACCGTGTAAGGCCGAAATTAGGCAGGACAGGTGAAGCGACCGATGGGCATGAGTGAACGGCGGGTGAACCTCGGCGGTCGGTGCGGTGAGGTACTGTGTGACGTTTTGTGATGACGCGAGCACACGCTGCGACTATGCCAGGTGGAGGGCGCTCAGCAGGGCGTCGACGAGCGTCCTGTCGCGGGGCTGGGTCAGACGGTGGCGGGCCGCGGTCGGCGAGAGCCAGGCGACACGGTCGACCTCGCGGTTCGGCCTGAACCCGCCGTCCGTCGCCTCGGCGGCCCAGTAGTCGACGCGCTTGGGACGGCCGCCTGCGACGTAGCGGGTGGTGGGGAGGCGGGCGCCGGGAGCGCACCGGAAGCCGGTCTCCTCCTCGACCTCGCGCAGCGCGCCCGCGAGGGGCTCCTCGCCTCGCTTCAGCTTGCCCTTGGGGTGCGACCAGTCGTCGTACTTGGGCCGGTGCACGAGGCAGATCTCGATCGGGTCCTCCCTCGCTCGAACGAAGTCGAGGGCCTGGGGAACGTCGTCGTACGGGGGGCGGCGCCACAGGACACAGCCGGCGGCGCGGACGACGTCGTTGTCGCCGCTGCTCATGGGGTGCGGACCGTCTCCTTCAGCCAGGCCCGCTGGAACGCGAAACGGGCCGCTTCCACTTCGTGGCGCTGGTCGGCGTGCAGGACGCCGAGCGCGTAGGCCGTCGCCGGGGCGATACGCGGGGTGCGGGCCGCGTGGGCGGCGGCGGCCGCGGCCTCGGCGGCGTCCCGGTGCCGGTCCAGCGCGGCGGCCGCCTCGGTCTCCGCGTCGGCCGGCCCGCCGCCGGTACCGGATGCGCACGGCACGACCTCCTGGGCGTAGCGGTGCAGCCGCAGCAGGAGGCGTACGTGGTGCCAGGGGGCGTCCTGGGACGGGGGTGCCGTGTCGGCGGTGAGGCCCTGCACGAGGGCCTCCGCGTTGTAGGGGTGGCCCGCCCGGTGGAGGGGCAGCGCGGCGACGGCCTCGGCGAGGCGGGACTCGGCGGAGGCGGCCAGCGCGTCGAGGTCGGCCGTGGTGGCGCGCAGCGGGACCTCGCTGGCGAGTACGGCGACGTTGTCCGCGACCGCGTGGAAGCGGGACGAGCCGAGTGCCTGCAGCGCCGTGGAGTGGGCTCTGGTCCGGGCGAGGGTGAGCTGGCGCTCGAGCAGGGCGCCCGCCTTTGCGGCGCCCACGGTCAGATTCCCCGACGCCGTGTGCTCGGTCCGGTGCAGCTGGGCCGTGCCCACCCGCCCCGGGGCGGCAGCGGGGGTCTGGGCCGGTACCGCGTGGGCGCCGGAGAGCCGGTGCAGCGCCGACAGCAGCCGCTCCAGGCGGCCCGCGTACGCGTGCTCCTGCGCCAACGTGCCCGAGAGCCATGCCAGTTCGGGGCGCAGCGCGTCGGACCACTCGGGGTCGAGCAGGGGGCGGAACGTGTGCAGGGTGCCGCTGATGCGGCGGGCCGAGCGGCGCAGGGCGCGCGCCGCTTCGGCCGCCTCCTCGGCGGTTCCCCCGGGCGCGGAGCCACCGCTCTCGCGGTGCTGCCGCAGGGAGCGCAGGAACTCCGTGGCCTGCTCGCGCAGATAGGCCGCGACGACCTCGCCCGCGGAACCCTCCGCTCCCGTCGTCTCAAGGTGTTGCTGTGCCACGCCGGCGCCTCCGGGCGTCTATGAGCATCTCCTGTACGTTCCGCAGGGGCCGGCCCTCCGCGTCCTTGGCGTGCCGGACCCAGTTCCCGTCCGGTCCCAGATGCCAGGAGGCGGTGGTGTCGGACATGCCCGTCTCCAGGAGCCGGTTCAGGGCGCCGCGGTGAGCCGGGTCCGAGACCCTGACCAGGGCCTCGATCCGGCGGTCGAGGTTGCGGTGCATCATGTCCGCGCTGCCGAACCAGACCTCGGGCTCGCCGCCGTTGCCGAAGGCGAAGACCCGGGAGTGCTCCAGGAAGCGGCCGAGCACGGACCGTACGCGGATGTTCTCCGACAGGCCCGCGACGCCCGGCCGCACGGCGCAGATGCCGCGGACCCACACGTCGACGGGCACGCCGGCCTGCGCCGCCCGGTACATCGCGTCGATGACGGCCTCGTCGACCATCGAGTTGACCTTGAAGCGGACGTAGGCGGGGCGGCCGGCGCGGTGGTGCTGGACCTCGTTGTTGATCCTCGAGATGAGGCCGTCGCGCAGGGACTTGGGGGCGACGAGGAGACGGCGGTACGTCTCGCGGCGCGAGTAGCCCGACAGCCGGTTGAAGAGGTCGGAGAGGTCGGCGCCCACCTGCGAGTCGGCGGTGAGCAGGCCCAGGTCCTCGTAGAGGCGGGCCGTCTTCGGGTGGTAGTTGCCCGTGCCGACGTGGCAGTAGCGGCGCAGGGTGTCGCCCTCCTGACGCACCACGAGCGACAGCTTGCAGTGCGTCTTGAGGCCGACGAGGCCGTACACGACATGGCAGCCGGCCTCCTCCAGCTTGCGCGCCCACTTGATGTTGGCCTGCTCGTCGAAGCGGGCCTTGATCTCGACGAGGACGAGGACCTGCTTGCCGGACTCCGCGGCGTCTATCAGCGCGTCGACGATCGGCGAGTCGCCCGAGGTCCGGTACAGCGTCTGCTTGATGGCGAGGACGTCCGGGTCGGAGGCGGCCTGCTCCAGGAACGCCTGCACGGACGTGGAGAACGAGTCGTACGGGTGGTGGAGCAGCACGTCCCGCTCGCGCAGGGCGGCGAAGATGTCGGGCGCGGACGAGGACTCGACCTCGGCCAGGTCGCGGTGGGTGCCCGCGATGAACTTGGGGTACTTCAGTTCGGGCCGGTCGAGGCCGGAGATGCCGAAGAGGCCCGTGAGGTCCAGGGGACCCGGCAGCGGGTACACCTCGGACTCGCTGATCTTCAGCTCGCGCACGAGGAGGTCGAGGACGTACCGGTCGATGGTCTCCTCGACCTCCAGCCGCACCGGCGGTCCGAAGCGGCGCCGCATGAGCTCCTTCTCCAGCGCCTTGAGGAGGTTCTCCGCGTCGTCCTCCTCGACCTCCAGGTCCTCGTTCCGGGTCAGCCGGAACATGTGGTGCTCCAGGACCTCCATGCCGGGGAACAGCTCACCCAGGTGCTTGGGCGCCGAGATGACGTCCTCGATGGGGACGTAGCGCTGCGGCGAGGCCTCCAGGAAGCGGGAGAGCAGCGGCGGCACCTTGACGCGCGCGAAGTGGCGGTGCCCGGAGACCGGGTTGCGCACGACGACGGCGAGGTTCAGGGACAGGCCGGAGATGTAGGGGAACGGGTGCGCGGGGTCCACGGCCAGCGGGGTGAGCACCGGGAAGATCTGCTGCTTGAACAGCGTGAAGAGCCGGGACTGCTCCTTGTCGGTGAGCTCCTCCCAGCGCACCAGGTGGATGCCCTCGTCGGCCAGCGCGGGGGCGACGTCCTCCTGGTAGCAGGCGGCGTGCCGGGCCATGAGCTCGCGCGAGCGGTTCCAGATCAGCTCGAGGACTTCACGGGGCTGGAGCCCTGAGGCCGAACGGGTGGCGACGCCCGTCGCGATACGTCGCTTGAGTCCGGCCACGCGGACCATGAAGAACTCGTCCAGGTTGGACGCGAAGATCGCCAGGAAGTTCGCCCGCTCCAGGAGCGGGGTGTCCGGGTCCTCGGCCAGTTCGAGGACGCGCTCGTTGAACGCGAGCCAGCTGCGCTCCCGGTCGAGGAAGCGGCCCTGGGGCAGCTCGGCGCTGTAGTCCTCGAACTCGTCGGGGTCGGCGTCGATGTCTGCCGTGAGCTCGGGGAGCTCGGGTTCGAAGTCACCGCCCGCGACCGTGTGCGGGCGGTGCGCGGCTATCGAACCTACGGACGGCTGCGCTTGCCGGTCGGATGCCTGGTCCTGGGCGCTCTGCTGGCTCATAGACCCATTCTTCCGCGCCCGGACCACGATGGGCGCGTCGGAGAGCGCGGGCGTGAGGCGGAGTCTCCCGTTCGGGGAGTGCTCCGCCGGGGCCCCGGTGGGGTCGGGCGCGGCGGGCTGCATTCTGAGAGGGTGGCAAGCCCGTCTGAATGGTTGGTTACGGCGACATGACGTGCGGGGCATGGCGGGGCGTCCCACGGACGTCTCCGGGACGCCCCGCCATGCCCCGGACGCCGTCAGGGCCGCTGGTTCCTGTGCAGGAGGGCGAAGACCGCCGTCACCGCGAGCGCCGTCAGGGCGAGGAGGATGCCGGTCTCGACGAGCTGGAGCGGCCAGAAGTGGGAGGGGGGCTGGAACTCGCGGTAGAAGCCCGTCACGTTGTGCTCGACCAGGCAGCTCTTGTCGTCGACGCACAGGGGGTCCGCGATGTGGGCGCCGCTTCCGGTGACCGCGCCCTCGTCGAGGAAGAGGCCGGTGAAGCCCCGGTATCCCTCGCGGACATTCCCGGTGACGGTCACCGGGGGCCACAGGCGGCCGCGGACCTCGCCGAGCGCGGTGATCGCGATGCCGGTGAGGCAGAGGGACACGCAGACGGAGGTGATCACGCTGCGGGCGATGAACGCCACCAGCGCGCCGAGGGCCAGGCCGAGCAGCGGGAGTGCGACGGCGGTCGGGCCGAGGGCGCCGTAGACGCCGTCGGTGAACCACCGGTTCTCGGGAAGGCCGCTCGCCCTCGACGCCACCAGGCGGCGCAGCACCACGAGGATGCCGGTGCCGACGACGAGGAAGGCGGCCGGGACGGCGAACTTCGTCGCCAGCCAGCGGGCCGGGGAGACGGACTGCGTCCAGGCGAGGGCGGCCGTGCCGCGCTCCAGCTCGCGGCCGAAGAGGGTCCCGCCCGCGAAGGCGGCCGCGATCCCGGGCACGAGCGTGATGAGGCTCGTGGTGAGCGGCAGGACGAACTCGTACGTGCCGGCTCCCGGCCCCGTGGCCGTGCAGGTGTTCATGACGCCCGCGACGCACCTGCCGGTGATGTGGATCCCGGAGGTGCCCGGTCCCCACAGCCACAGCAGCATCGCCGCGGTGATCGCGACGTACGCGACCCACAGCCACAGGGCGAGCCGGTGCACCTTCAGCACGGTCCAGGTCAGCCCGGTCGAGGGGGAGAAGGTGGCGGTGCTCATGCGGCGGTCTCCTTCTTCGGCTCGTGCGTGTTCTTCGGGCGGCGCGTGCGCGGCTGGTACCTGCGCAGGACGAGGAACGCGCCGACGACGGCGAGCGCGGTCAGGGCGAGCAGGATGCCCGTCTCCGTGAGCTGGCGCGGCCAGTAGTCGGGGGAGTGGAGGTAGGTGCGGGTGAAGCCGGTGATGTCGTGCCGGTCGAGGCACTTCTGGCTCAGGTAGCAGCCGGGGTCGGGGACCCTGGCGCCCGACGACGTGATCGCCTTGCTGTACACGGGCAGTTCGGGCTGCAGGCGCGAGAACGGCGAGTGCTGGAAGGGCCAGTTGTTGCCGCGCAGCGCGCCGGTCAGGAGCTGCACGGCACCGGCGGCCACGAGGGCGGGCAGCGTGCGGCGCAGGACCAGTGCGGCGAGTACGCCGACGGCGAGGCCGAACAGGGCGGTCGCGACGGTGGCGGGGCCGATGGAGAAGGAGAACGAGCGGGGGCCGATGCCCGCGATCAGCAGGTGGTTGTGCGCGTTCCACACGAGCCGGTACAGGACGACGATCAGGCCCGTGCCGAGACCGACGAACACCGCGGGCACGGCCAGCTTCGCGGCCAGCCACCGGGCGGGCGACACGGACTGGGTCCACGCCAGCTGGGCGGTCCCCAGCTCCAGTTCGCGCGCGATGAGCGGTCCCGCGGCGAACACGGCGATGGCGCACGACGCGATGCCTATCAGCGAGGACGGCTCGTAGAAGAGCGAGTCGAACGAGCCACCGATGCGGATGATCGGGGCCGACCCCTGGTACGCGTTGTCCTGCGCCCCGGAGTAGCCGAACGTGTCGAACGCCTTCTGTGCCGCGTTCGCGCCGGGCCCCCACAGCCACAGGAGCAGTCCCACGGTGATGACGACGTAGGCGCTCCACACCCACAGTGCGGTGCGGTGCAGCCGCAGCACGGTCCGGACGAGGCCGTCGGGGCCGGGGACGCGGCGCCGGGCGGGGCTCTCGGCGGGACGCTCGGCGGTCGGGGTCGCGGAGGTCATGCCGTCACCGCCACGGCGGACGCGGTCGTGCCCGGGGTGATCAGGGCCGGGGCGCCGGGGTTGCGCAGATGGGCGAGGATCAGCTCCTCCATGGACGGCTCCTGCGCCTCCCAGGCGCTGTCGAGCGGGCCGTCGCGGCGGATGAGGGCGGTCAGTCCCCGGCCGGCGGCGCGGGACTCGACCACGGTGTGCGGGGCGAGGTCGGCGGCCGCGCCGCGCCCGGTGACCAGGCTGTGCGCGGCCGTCAGGTCGTCGATGCCGCCGCCGAGCCGGATGCGGCCGGCGCCCAGGAGCAGCAAGTGGTCGCAGGCGTCGGCCAGTTCGGCGACGATGTGCGACGACATCAGGACGGTGGTGCCGTGTTCGGCGGCGTCCGCCATCAGCGTGCCCATCAGCTCGTGGCGGGCCAGCGGGTCGAGGTCCGCCATCGGCTCGTCGAGGAGCATCAGCTGGGGGCGCTTGCCGAGCGCGAGGGCGAGCGCGACGCGGGTGCGCTGTCCGCCGGAGAGCGAGCGGACCCGGGCCCCTGGGTCGAGGTCGCCCTGCTCGACGATCCTGTCGGCGTACGCGGCGTCCCAGCGGCCCGGGTTCAGCTCGGCGCCCATGCGCAGGGTGTCCGCGATGGAGAGCTGCGGGTACAGCGGCTTGTCCTGCGAGAGGTAGGCGACGCGGTCGCGGTGCACGCCGGGGGCGGCGCCGAGGACGGTGAGGTGTCCGGAGGTGGGGCGCAGGAGCCCGGCGGCGATCGCGAGGAGGGTGGACTTTCCCGCCCCGTTGGGCCCGACCAGGGCGCTGATCCGCCCGGCGGGCAGCCGGAAGGAGCACTGGTCGAGCGCGGCGTGACCGTGGCGGCCGTAGCGCTTGCAGAGCCCTGTCGCCTCGATGGCGACGGCCGGGGTGCTGCTGGTGGAACTCACTGATCCCCCTTCGGGAAGTTTTCGTCCAGTACGGCGCCGAACAGGGCGGCCGCGTCCTCGCGGTCGAGGCCCGCGGAGCGGGCCCGCCGGGCCCAGTCCGCGAGTTCGGCCCGCAGCGGCGAGTCGGCCGGGGCCGCGCCGAGCGTCCTGCGGACGAAGGTGCCGAGACCTCTGCGGGCCTCGACCAGGCCCTCTCGCTCCAGTTCGCGGTACGCCTTGAGCACGGTGTTCGGGTTGATCGCGGTGGCTTCGACGACCTCGCGGGCCGTGGGCAGCTTGTCGCCGGGTTCCAGCAGACCGAGGCGCAGGGCCTGCTGGGTCTGCTGGACGATCTGGAGATAGGTGGCGACGCCGCTGCGCCGGTCGATCCGGTACTCGACCACGTTCCTCAACACCACCCTTTCACTAATCAAGTAGTGAAAGGGTGGTGCAAGAGAGGGGCAGTGTCAAGTGACGACTGCCCCTCGGGTGCCTGCCGGCCGCTCGCCGGTCCTGCGGACTACGACTCCGTGCGGTACATCAGGTCCGTCTCGTGGGTGACGAAGCCGAGGCGCTCGTAGACCGTGACCGCGGGCTTGTTGTCGGCGTCCACGTAGAGCATCGCCGTCGGCAGACCCGACCTCTCCAGATGCCGCAGGCCCACCGCGGTGAGCGCCTTGCCGAGGCCGCCGCCCTGGTTGCCCGGCGCGACCCCGACGACGTACACCTCGCCGAGCTGCTCCTCGGCGTGGACCTTCGTCCAGTGGAAGCCGATGACCTCGCCGTCGCTCTCCCGTACGGCGAGGAAGAAGCCGGCCGGGTCGAACCACGGCTCGGCCTTGCGGTCGTCCAGGTCGCGCTGGGTCAGCGAGCCCTGCTCGGGGTGGTGGGCGAACGCCGCCGCGTTCACCGCGAGCCAGGCCGCGTCGTCCTCGCCGGGCACGAAGGTGCGGATGGCGACGCCCGCGGGCAGCACCGGCTCGGCGAGCTCGGGGCCCTCGGCCAACGGGCGCCGCATCTGGCGCAGTTCGCGGAACAGGGTCAGGCCGAGGACCTGCGCGAGGTGCCGGGCCGCCGAGTGGCCGCCGTGCGCCCAGACCCGCAGCCGCTTGCCGGACGCGCCGAGCAGCGCCGAGCCGAGCGCCCGCCCGTGCCCGTGCCCGCGGTACGCGGGGTGCACGGCGAGCTCGGCGGCCGGTGCCTCGATCGGGTCGGTGTCCTCCAGCTGGCCGTACCCGATCAGCTCACCGTCGACGGTGAGCAGGAAGTGGCGCACGCCCTCCCTGGGGCCGCCGCGCAGCTGCAGCCTGCCCTGCTCCGACACCGCCTGCTGCCCGTCGGCGCGGGCGGCGTCCGAGAGGAGCTCCAGGACGGCTTCCGCCTGGTCGGGAGTGAGGGCGGTGAGCGTCTTGATCTGGCGGTCGGGGGCGGTGGGCACGGCATCGCTGGTCATGGACAAGAGGGTACGGCGACGGGCCCGCGCCGGGCCTGCTGCCGGGTGATGGCAATCAGCTCGTAACCGGCAAACACCTGTCGTGCTACGCGCGTTGACCTTAGGCTGCCGACTTGGTCACGACACACCGCCGGCACTTCCGTCTCACAGCACCCACACAGGGGGACGCACCCATGAATTCGCTGACACCGCACAGGCCCGGACGTCGCGCATCGCGGATACTCGCCGCGGCGGCCGGGTTCGCCACCGTCGGCGCGCTCGTCGCGGCGCTGCCCGCGAACGCCACGCAGGACCGGCACCACGGGGGCAAGGGCGGCCGCACGGTCGACGTGCAGCTGCTCTCCTTCAACGACTTCCACGGCAACCTGGAGCCCCCGGCCGGCTCGTCGGGCCAGGTCACGGAGAACCTGCCGGACGGCACCACGAGGAAGGTCGACGCGGGCGGCGTCGAGTACCTCGCCACGTCCCTGCGGACCGCCAGGAAGAGTCACCCGTACAGCGTCACCGCCGCGGCCGGCGACCTGATCGGGGCCAGCCCGCTGCTGTCGGGGCTCTTCCACGACGAGCCCACCGTCGAGGCGATGAACAAGCTCGACCTCGACGTCACGAGCGTCGGCAACCACGAGTTCGACGAGGGCGCCACGGAACTGGCGCGCATGCAGAACGGCGGCTGCCACCCCAAGGACGGCTGTTTCGAGGACGGCAAGAAGTTCAGGGGCGCCGACTACCCCTACCTCGCCGCCAACGTGACGGACGAGAAGACCGGCAAGCCGATCCTCGCCCCCTACTGGGTGTGGCAGCACAACGGCGTGAAGATCGGGTTCATCGGCGTGACCCTTGAGGGCACCCCCGACATCGTCTCCGCGGACGGCGTCAAGGGCCTGAAGTTCCACGACGAGATCGAGACCGTCAACAAGTACGCGAAGATCCTCGACCGGCAGGGCGTGAAGTCGATCGTCACGCTCATCCACGAGGGCGGCGTGCCGGCCTCCGGCTCGTACAACTACGACTGCGACTCCCCGAGCGGCGGCGCCGGCATCTCGGGCCCGATCGTCGACATCGCCAAGGGCATCTCACCGAAGGTCGACGCCCTGGTCACCGGGCACACGCACAACGCGTACGTCTGCACGATCCCCGACCCGTCCGGCAAGCCCCGCATGGTCACTTCGGCGTCCTCGTACGGGAAGCTCTACACGGACACGACACTGACGTACGACCGCCGCACCAAGGACATCGTGCGTACGTCGGTGAAGTCGGCCAACCACGTGGTGAGCCGCACGCAGCCGAAGGCCGCGGACATGACGGCGCTCATCGGCCGCTGGAACAAGCTCGCCGCGCCCGTCGCCGGCCAGCCCGTCGGGTACATCTCGGCGGACATCCCGGGCCGCGGCGCCGCTTCGCCGGAGGAGCCGCTCGGTGATCTGATCGCGGACGCGCAGCTGGCGCACGGCAAGACCCTCGACCCGAAGACCTCGCTGGCCCTGATGAACCCCGGCGGCGTGCGCTCCGACCTCGTGTACAAGGCGAGCGGCAGCGAGGGCGACGGCGTCGTCACCTACGGCGAGGGCTTCACCGTGCAGCCCTTCAGCAACACCGTGAACCTGGCCGACCTGACCGGCGCGCAGGTCATCACCGCGCTCCAGCAGCAGGTCAGCGGTTCCAACGAGGCCTCGCCGAAGATCCTCCAGCCGTCGGCGGGCCTGACGTACACGCTCGACATGACGAAGACGGGCGCGGCCCGCGTCGTCGTCGACTCCATCAGGCTGAACGGCACCGCGATCGACCCGGCGGCGACGTACCGCGTCGCGATGAACTCGTTCCTCGCGGGCGGCGGCGACGGCTTCGCAGCGCTCGGCCAGGGCAAGAACCCGCTGGTCGGCAGCGACGACCTGAAGGCGTTCAACGACTACCTGACGGCCAACTCGTCGGCCGCGTCACCGATCGCGCCCCCGAAGGCGGACCGGATCACGATCGTGAAGTGACGTATCGCACGGCCGAGTTGGGGGCCTGAATCGTCCCTTACTGGGAGTAATGCTTAGCGGTGGGGTCGGGACGTGTGGTGAAATCTCACGATGCGTTCCCCCCACCGCATAGCCATGTTCACGTCCGAGTCCGCCGAACTGTCTGATGGGCGTACGGAGGAATCCGTTCCATCGGGCACTGTGCCGCACAACCCGTACGACGAGCTGGGCGCCCTCGCGGACAATCCGCTCGACGAGTTCCTCCACGAGGAAGACCCCGAGGCGGGGCCCGACGACCAGCCCTGGTCCAGGCCCAACCACCGCCGCGGCAGCCGCCGCCGCAACCGGTTCGCCGGGCTGCCGCTCGCCACGAAGGCTGTCGTCGGGATCCTCGTCCTCGCCGCCTTCGTCACCCTCGCGGACCGCTGGGCCCTCCTCTACGCCGAGCACCGCGCCGCGGACCGGCTCAAGGACCAGCTGCATCTGAGCGCCGCGCCCGAGGTCGACATCGAGGGCTTCCCGTTCCTCACCCAGCTCGCCGACCGGCGCCTGGACGAGGTGAAGGTCACCGTCCCCGACGTCGCCGCGAGCCGCGTCTCCCTCGCCAAGGTCTCCGCGACCGTCCGCGACGTACGCATCGACGGCGACGGGCCCACCGACGTGCGCGGCGCCCGCATCGGCGGCATGACCGGCGAGGTCCTGCTCACCTTCGACGACCTGAACCGTGAACTCGGCGCCTCCCAGGTCACGTTCAGCGGACAGGGCCGCGACCGGGTCCTCGCGCGCGGCACACTGCCCGTCGCCGGACACGACCTGAAGGTGCGTGCCGACGCCACGATCCGGCGCATCGGCGACACCGGCATCGCCACCGACATCGGCGGCATGCGGCTCGACATCGGCGACCTCGCCACGTACCGGCCCGGCACGCGTCCCTCCGAGGGCCTGCATCTGAGCCGCCGCTCCGTGGCGCGCCTCGCGAGCGAGACCGCGAAGGCGAAGGCCCTGCTGTCCGTGCCGTCCCTCGTGCACCGGCTCGGCGTGCCCGACTCGGCCGTACGCGCGGCGCTGCGCAGCGACCGGCGGCTGAGCGAACTCACCGGATCGCCGCGCTTCGTGCACCAGCTGATGTCCCTGAACCTGGTCGACCTCGCGCTCGCGCACCCGGCGCTCCTGAAGAAGTTCGGCCTCGACCCGGCACTGCTCCAGGGCCTCACCCGCCTCACCCGCCCCGAACTCGCCGACCGCCTCTCGCTGGCGTTCCGGCTGCCGAAACTGCCGGGCGCGGGCAGGGGTGACGTCCGGCTGAGTGACGTGCGGGTCGAGAAGGACGGGATCCGGGTCGGCCTGACGGGGGAGGGCCTCGGCTTCGGCCGGTAGGAGGTCCCTGGGCCCGTTGTCCGGATCAGGCGGGGCCCGCGGCCTCTTCGGGGACCTCCGGCGGAGGCGTGGGCGCGCCCGGCAGCTGCACCGTCGCGACCGTGCCGCCCCCCTCCGCGGCCCCGAGCTCGACGGTGCCGCCGTAGCTCTCCACCGTGCGGGCCACGATCGACAGGCCGAGGCCCGAGCCCGGCAGCGCCCGCGCCGTCGGCGAACGCCAGAACCGGTCGAAGACGTACGGGAGTTCATCGGCCGGAATGCCGGGACCGTGATCGCGCACGGTCAGCCGGCCGCGCATGAGGTGGACCTCGAGGGTTCCTTCCGGCGGGCTGAACTTGACGGCGTTGTCGAGCAGATTGACGATCGCGCGCTCCAGGGCGGCGGGCTCGGCCCGTACGTACCAGGGGGCCAGATCGGACGTGATCGTCAGTTCGGGTCCGCGCAGCCGCGCCCGCTCGATCGCCGTGCGGACCGTGTCGTGCAGCGAGACGACCTTGAGCGGGCCGTCCCCGCCGGCCAGCCCCGTACGGGACAGCACCTGCAAGTCCCCGATGAGCGCGGCCAGTTCGGTCATCTGCGCCTTCAGCGAGGCCATCAGCGCCTTGCGGTCGTCCGGCGGGATCGCGCGTCCGGTCTCCTCGCTGCGGGTGAGCAGCTCGATGTTGGTGCGCATGGAGGTGAGCGGGGTGCGCAGCTCGTGCCCGGCGTCGGCGATCAGCTGCTGCTGGAGGTCGCGGGAGGAGGCGAGAGAGGCGGTCATGGAGTTGAAGGACGCGGAGAGGCGTGCGATCTCGTCGTCGCCCTCCACGGGGATCCGGACGGTGAGGTCCTCGGTACGGGCCACGTGTTCGACGGTGTCGGTGAGTTCGTCGACGGGGCGGAGCCCTGTGCGGGCCACCCACAGTCCGGCGGCTCCCGCGCCGACGACTCCGATCCCCCCGATGATCAGGAGGACCAGCGCGAGGTGGTTGAGGGTCCTGTCCGTGTCCGTCAGGGGCACGGCGACCGTGAGAGCCAGGTTCTGCACCACGGCACGCGCGGGGCCGTCGGTGACCGCGGCGCGGGTGGCGACACGCAGGGACTTGCCGTCGCTGTCGACGCCGTTGCGGAAGTAGACGTGATCGGCGTCGCCCCGCCGGGCGATGTCCCGGTCGCTGGAGGTGGCCTCGACGGTGCCGAGCGAGTTCGGGGCGACGCACACCGTTCCGTGGCTGTCGACGACCTGGACGTAGTACACCTGGGGGTGGCCGAAGCCGTTGTCCTCGGCGGTCGTCGTGGTGCAGTGGGACACCAGTTCGGCGTACTGGGCGGCCTGCGCGCCCGGGATGGCGTCGCGCAGGTCGTCGTCGAGCTTGCTGTACAGCTGGTCGTGCACGATGAACCAGCAGGTCACCGACACCGCGGCCACGGCGAACGCCACGGCGACGGCGGACAACACCGAGAGCCGTGATCTGAGGGGCAGCTTCCGGAAGTAGCGGACGACCCGGTTCATTCGCTCCCGCCCGAGCGCAGCACGTACCCCACACCCCGAACCGTATGAACGAGCCTCGGCTCGCCGCCCGCCTCCGTCTTCCGCCGCAGATACATCACGTACACGTCCAGGGAGTTGGAGCTGGGCTCGAAGTCGAAGCCCCACACCGCCTTGAGGATCTGCTCGCGGGTGAGGACCTGGCGCGGATGGGCCAGGAACATCTCCAGGAGCGTGAACTCCGTGCGGGTCAGTTCGACGGTGCGCGCGCCGCGCGTGACCTCGCGGGTCGCGAGATCCATCCGCAGGTCCGCGAAGGACAGGACGTCACCCGCGTCGTCCGCCGGGCCCGCCGCGGAGGCGTAGGCGCTGCGCCGCAGCAGCGCCCTGACCCGCGCGAACAGTTCGTCCAGTTCGAAGGGCTTGACCAGGTAGTCGTCGGCGCCCGCGTCGAGTCCGGTCACGCGGTCGCCGACGGTGTCGCGGGCCGTGAGCATGAGGATCGGGGTGCGGGACCCGCCGGCCCGCAGCCGCCGGGCGGCCGTGAGGCCGTCCATGCGCGGCATCTGGATGTCGAGGACGACCAGGTCGGGCTGGTACGCGGCCGCCTTGTCGAGCGCGTCCGCGCCGTCGACCGCGACCTCCGTGCCGTACCCCTCGAAGGCGAGGCTGCGCCGCAGTGCCTCGCGGACGGCGGGTTCGTCGTCGACGATGAGAATGCGCTGGGGTTCGCGGTCGCCTTCGGCGGGACTCATGGGCTGGCTTCCTCGGGGATGCGGAGGGGGTGGGGGGCCGGTATCAGCCTCGCACGGCGGCGCTGCGGGTGCGTGCGGCGCGGCGGTGCGCGGCCGGGGTCAGCTGCCGGAGGTGCCCCCGCTGCGCAGCGAGTCGAGGTCGGCCTTGACGGTGTTGACGGGGATGGCGAAGCCGAGTCCGACGCTGCCCGCGCCGGACGATCCCGACCCGCTGTCCGAACTGGCCGAGTACATCGCGGAGTTGATGCCGATGATGTTGCCGTTCATGTCGATGAGGGCGCCGCCGGAGTTGCCGGGGTTGAGGGACGCGTCGGTCTGGATGGCCTTGTACGTCGTCTTCGACGAGCCCGTGTCGCCGTTGAACTGCTGCCCGCCGAACTCGAACGGCCACCGGCCGTCGCCGCCGTCGCCTTGTTGCTGCTGCTGTTCCTCGTCCGTGGAGACGGTGACGTCGCGGTCGAGGGCGGAGACGATGCCGCTGGTGACGGTGCCGGTCAGGCCCTCGGGGGAGCCGATGGCGACGACCTCGTCGCCGACCTTGACGTTGTCGGAGTCGCCGAGGGACGCGGTCTTGAGGCCGGACGCGTTCTTCAGCTTGATGAGGGCGAGGTCCTTCTTGGCGTCGGTGCCGACGACCTCGGCGGTGTAGGTCTTGCCGTCGCTCGTCCGCACCTTGACCGTCGAGGCGCCGGAGACGACGTGGTTGTTGGTGACGATCTCGCCGTCGCTCGTGATGACGACACCGGAGCCGGTGGAGCTGCCCGCGTTCGAGGTGGCGTTGATCTCCACGATGGCCGGGCTGACGGCCGCGGCGACACCGGAGACGGTGCCCTTCTGGCTGGTGGGCACGACGCTCGTGCCGGCGGAGGCGGACGTGGACTGCTTGCCGGTCAGCTCCTGGAAGGCGTACGCGGTGCCGCCGCCGACGGCCGCGGCGGCGATGGCGACCGCGGCGAGCAGCCCGAGCGGACCCCTGACCCGCCGCCGGCGTGCGGGCGGGGCGGGCGGCGCGGGGGAGGCCTCCGGCGTGGGAGCGGGCCACATCGCCGAACCCGGGGCGGCGTTCAGCGGTTGCGGCGGGTCGTGGGCGGGCGGGGGCGGAAAGGCGCCGCCCGCCTCGGGGGTCCCCGGATACGAGGACTGCGCGTGCTGCTGCCGGCCCTGGGGGTACTCGCCGCTTCGGCGGAAGCTCTCGGTCATGGCAGCAAGCCTGAACCGCGTTCATGAGAGTCGCCTGAGCGTGCCCTGAGAGTCCCGCGAGAACCCTGTTTGCCCGAAATAAAGATGCCTTGGAGAACGGCGGGTTGACTGAGGGTGAGGTGCGGGAGGGCGCCGGGACAACTCTCACCTGCCTGCCGTGAAGGTCGTGTGTCGAGAGACCCGTGGGATCTACGATCCGTGCGCCGGAGGGGGGTCTGCGGCGGCGCCTGGGTCCGAGCCCGAATCCGATGTTCTGTCCGCTCGGTGTCCGGTATCTGCCGTGGTGCGCGCCGTATGCCTCTTCTCGGGCCCTGAAGCCACTCTTCACCCCAGGAGCCCTGAGTGATACCTGCCCTGCGCGACCGCTGGAGACGCCCCGTCACGGCGCTGTCCACGGCCGCTCTCGCGCTGGCGCTGAGCTGCGCCGGCGCCCTCGTGGCGCACCCCGCCACCGCGGCCGACGATCCGCCCGGACTGCCCGGCGCGAGCATCGCCCGCACCGCGAGTCCGGCCCCTTCCGCCTCCGACGCCGAACTGCGCAAGCGGGTCGTCGAGGCCGCGAAGACCCGGGCGACCCCGGAGACGAAGCCCAAGAAGACGCCGTTCATCATCGGCGGCACCGAGACGTCGATCTCCTCCGCGCCCTGGATGGTCCAGCTCTCGTACTACGACGCCGCGTCCGGCGACGGCTACTTCTGCGGCGGCACCCTCGTCGCCCCGAACAAGGTCCTCACCGCGGCCCACTGCGTCGCCGGTCTGGACTGGGTGAACAACGGCGCCGTCGTGGCCGGCGCCACCGGCCTGCTCGACAGCGCCAACGGCACCGTCGCGGGCGTCTGGCGCCAGTGGAACCATCCGCGGTACAACGCCGACACCATCCAGAACGACATCGCGGTCCTCACGCTGGACCGTCCGCTGGAGGACCAGTGGACGAAGCTGGTCCAGAGCAACGACACCGCGTCCTACAAGGCCGGCACCTCCGCCACCGTCTACGGCTGGGGCCTGACCTCGGGCGCGCAGGACGCCGACCTGTCGGCGACCCTGCGCAAGGTGACCCTGCCGCTGGTCTCCGACTCCACCTGCAACGCCGCGATGCAGTCCGTCCTCGGCGAGGACGACTTCGTCGAGGGCTCGATGTTCTGCGCGGGCACCCCGGCGACGGGCACCGACGAGGGCACCAAGAGCACCTGCAGCGGTGACTCCGGCGGTCCGGTGATCGTCGGCGGCCGCGTCGTCGGCGTCGTCTCGTGGGGCGTCTCCGGCTGCACCGCGAAGGGCGCCTACCCCGTCTTCACCAAGGTGTCCTCGTACGTCTGGGCGGCCCAGCCGCGCATCGACGACACGGACCTGAGCTTCGACGGCCGGGCCGACCTGCTGGCGCGCACCCCCTCCGGGGGCCTGTTCGAGCAGGACAGCAAGGGCACGTCGCTCGCCACGCGCGCCTACCAGAGCGCCGGCTGGCAGACCGCGAGCTGGGCCCTCCAGGCCGACCTGGACCGGGACTTCTTCCAGGATGTGGTCATCCGCGACAGCACCGACGGCAAGCTGTACCGCAGCTACTACAACCACGCGTCGGACGCCTTCGAGTGGATGCAGATCGCCTCGGTGTGGGGCGGCTACAAGTCGTACGCCATACCCGGCGACATGACCGGTGACTCCCGCCCCGACCTGGTCGCGGTGGACGCCGACGGCTCGACGTACCTCTACCCGGGCAAGGGCAACGGCGAGTTCTACGGCAAGGTCAAGGTCGTCGACAAGGCCTGGAAGGGCGTGAAGATCTTCGGCCACGGCGACCTGACCGGCGACGGCAAGGCCGACCTCCTGGTCCGCAACAGCTCCGGCGTCCTGTACCTCTACCGGGGCACGCAGGTCGAGCACACCCCGTTCGCGGCGCGCATCCAGGCCCGCACGGGCTGGAACTTCACCTCGTACGTGACGAGCGGCGACGTGACCGGCGACGGCATCGCCGACGTCATGGCCCGCGACTCGGGCGGCACGCTCTGGCTCTACCCGGGCACCAACAAGGCGTCCGCCGACGTCTTCGGCGCCCGCAAGAGCCTGGGCACCGGGTTCAACCAGTACAACCTGATGTTCTGAGCGACCCGGAACACAGCACGCGCGCCGGTCCGGTGTCCCGGGCCGGCGCGCGATGGTGTGAGGTCAGGGGCAGCCGCAGGACTGGCGGACGACCAGCCGCGAGGGGAACACCTTCAGGCGCTCACGCCGGGATCCGGCGACGCGCAGCGAGTCGTCGAGGACGAGGTCGACGGCGGACCGGGCCATCGCCGAGCGGTCGGAGGCGACCGTCGTCAGCGGCGGATCCGTCAGACCCGCCTCCTTCACGTCGTCGAACCCGGCGACGGCCAGCTCGCCCGGCACCTCGATCCGCAGCTCGCGCGCGGCCCGCAGGATGCCGAAGGCCTGGTCGTCCGTGGAGCAGAAGATCGCCGGCGGCCGCTGGGGCCCGGCGAGCAGTTCGAGCCCGATCTTGTAGGCGTCGTAGCGGTTGTACGGCGCCTCGAACAGCCGGCCCTCGGTGGAGAGTCCCGCCTCGTGCATGGCCCGGCGCCAGCCCTCGACGTGGTCGGAGACCGGGTCGCCGACGGACGGCGTCTCGGCGGTGCCGCCGAGACAGGCGACGTACGGGTGGCCGTGCTCGAGCAGATGGCGGGTGGCGAGCTGGGCGCCGCCGACGTCGTCGATGACGACGGCGACGTCGTCGATCGCCTCGGGGCGCTCGTGCAGCAGGACCACGCGCGCGTCCCAGGCCTCGATCTCGGCCGCGGCCAGATCGTTCAGGCCGTGGCTGACGAGGATGAGGCCGGACACCCGCATGCCGAGGAAGGCCCGCAGATAGTGGACCTCGCGCTCCTCGACGTAGTCGGAGTTGCCGACGAGGACCATCTTTCCGCGCTCGGACGCCGCCTGCTCGACGGCGTGCGCCATCTCCGCGAAGAACGGCTGGCGCGCGTCCGGCACGATCATGCCTATGAGGTCGGTCCGCCGCGACGCCATGGCCTGGGCGACCCGGTCGGGCCGGTACCCCAGTTCCTTGATCGCGGCGAGTACACGCTCGCGCGTGGCCGGGGCAACCGGCCTAGGTCCGTTGTTGATGACGTAGCTCACGACCGCGGTCGAAGTACCCGCCAGTCGCGCCACATCATCCCGAGTCACCTTGGCCACGCGCGGAGTCTACGCGGATGGACCTACCGCTGGGCAGGGCGTCCGGCGGCGGCCTGACGAGCGCCCGCCCGGGGCTGCTCGGCCGGCTCCCGCCCGGCACGGGATTCCGTCGCGGAGTCCGTGCGACCGGCGGGTGCAGCGTGCTCCGCCGGTGCCGCGTGCTCCGCCTGGTCCGGCCTCGGGGTCGCCGCCTGGGCCTTCGCCCCGTCCGCCGCCCGCTCGACCTTCTCCGGCGTCACGAAGCGGTAGCCGACGTTGCGCACGGTGCCGATCAGCGACTCGTGCTCGGGCCCGAGCTTCGCGCGCAGGCGCCGCACGTGGACGTCCACGGTGCGGGTGCCGCCGAAGTAGTCGTAACCCCACACCTCCTGCAGCAGCTGGGCGCGCGTGAAGACACGGCCCGGGTGCTGCGCGAGGTACTTGAGGAGCTCGAACTCCTTGAAGGTCAGGTCGAGGACCCGCCCCTTCAGCTTCGCGCTGTAGGTGGCCTCGTCCACCGACAGGTCGCCGTTGCGGATCTCCATCGGGGAGTCGTCGGTGACGATCTGCTGGCGGCCCATCGCGAGACGCAGCCGCGCCTCGACCTCGGCCGGTCCCGCCGTGTCGAGAAGTACGTCGTCGATGCCCCAGTCGGCGGTGACGGCCGCGAGGCCGCCCTCCGTCACGACGAGGACCAGCGGACAGCCGGGCCCGGTGGAGCGCAGAAGCTGGCACAGGCTGCGTACCTGCGGGAGGTCGCGGCGCCCGTCGATGAGGATGACGTCGGCACCGGGGGTGTCGACGAGAGCCGGGCCCTCGGCGGGGGCGACCCGCACGTTGTGCAGCAGCAGGCCGAGAGCGGGGAGCACCTCCGTCGACGGCTGAAGGGCATTCGTGAGGAGCAGCAATGAACTCATCGCGGCCCACCTGCCTGGGTCGTCCTACGGTCGTGCACGTTTCGCTCGCCCATAACGTCGGTTCCTCCTCGGTCCCTGCGAGGACGTTTACGGCACTGCTTCGTACTGCTTGTTCGTACTGCTTTTCGTGCTGTTTCGCGGTGCTTCGGGTCCCGCGCCCCGGGGCCCTGTGCGCCTCGCGGCCGGCGTTCGTATACAACGCGGTCCGAAAGCACAAAAGGACCCGGGGGCTTCGCTGCCCGGATCCTCTCCCTAGGAGAATAGCCCACATGAGTTCCGGTCCGGCAGGTCAAGACGCACGATCTTCTGTGCAGCCGATCACTGTCCGCTCACGGCGTGTGATGCTGCGCACGCGGGACGGGGTCCTGATCGAGGCCGCCCACGACCCCGGGCCGGGCCCCGCCGGCGGCCCGGTGATCGTGGTCGCGCACGGGTTCACGGGCGATCTGGAACGGCCGCACGTCCGGCGCGCGGCGCGGGTGTTCGCGCAGCGTGCCGCCGTGGTCACGTTCTCGTTCCGCGGGCACGGGCGGTCGGGCGGGCGGTCCACCGTCGGTGACCGGGAGGTACTCGACCTGGTGGCCGCCGTGGAGTGGGCGAGGTCACTCGGGCATGAACGAGTGGTGACCGTCGGCTTCTCGATGGGCGGTTCCGTCGTCCTGCGGCACGCCGCGTTGCACAGGGGGCGCACGGAAGCGCGCTCCGACGCAGTGGTCGCGGTGAGTGCCCCGGCCCGCTGGTACTACCGCGGGACCGCGCCGATGCGGCGGCTGCACTGGCTGGTGACGCGGCCCGCCGGCCGGATCGTGGGCCGTGTCGGACTCCGCACCCGCATTCACCCGCACGAGTGGGACCCGGTTCCGCTCTCGCCGGTCGAGTCCGTGCCGCTGATCGCGCCGACGCCGCTCCTGATCGTGCACGGCGACCGGGACCCGTACTTTCCCGTCGACCACCCGCGGATGCTCGCGGCGGCCGCGTCCGGCGGGGCCGAGCTGTGGCTGGAACCGGGCATGGGGCACGCCGAGCACGCGGCGGACGACGGGCTCCTCGCGCGGATCGGCGGCTGGGCCACGGCATCATGGACGACGGCAACCGCCGAATAGACCGCATGGACATACCGCATGGGAGGAACGCCGCACATGGCCAACGGGACCATCCGCTACTGGGCCGCGGCCAAGTCGGCCGCCGGTGTCGCCGAGGAGCCGTACGAGGCCGAGACGCTGGCCGACGCGCTGGAGGGCGCGCGTGCGCGACACCCCGGGGACCTGGTGCGTGTCCTGCAGCGTTCCTCGTTCCTGATCGACGGCGATCCCGTCGGCAAGCGCGGGCATGAGACGGTACGGCTTGCCGAGGGCGGCACGGTCGAGGTGCTCCCGCCGTTCGCAGGAGGGTGACCGCGATGAGTAACGAGCCGTACGAAGACGAGTACGGGCAGCAGCAGCCGCCCCAGCAGACCCAGCAGTGGCAGGGCCAGACGTGGGACACCCAGGTCCAGTCGACGTACCCGCAGCCCCAGGAGTTCGAGCCCGGCCAGGCTCCGTACGGGCAGGCCGCGTACGGGCAGAGCGCGTACGGGCAGGGCCCGGTGAGCCAGACCGGTGGCGACCAGCAGGCCTACGGCGACCAGCAGGCGTACGGCGGTGACCAGCAGTCTTACGGCTACGGGCAGGCGCCGTACGGGCACGGGCCGGCGGTGCAGACGTCGGGCGGACAGACCACGCCGCCGCCCGCGCATGCCGCGTACGGCGAACCGGCCCCGTACGGGCAGGCCCCCCACAGCCCCGTTGTCGACCAGCAGACGCAGGTCTTCGGGACGGTGGCGGCAGCCCAGCCGCTGCCCGCCGCCGAGCCGGAGGCGGCCGCCTACGGGCCCGCCACCGTCACCGGCAACCCCCGCGTCACCGACGCGCAGCGCGCCCGTGCCGAGGGGCGGTCGCCGATCATCGAGCCGGGGATGCAGCCCGCCGCGCTGACCGCGCTGCTCGGGCTGCTCCTCGCGGGCGGCGCCGCGGTGGGCCAGTACGCGCTGCTCGTCCCGCTCGTGCTGCTCCAGGCCGTCACGGCCGCCGGCTGGTTCCGGCTCAACGGCATGTGGCCGGCGCGGCAGGGCATCGCGCTCGCCTTCGCGGGCGGCCTCGCCGCCGACGCCGCGCTGCTCGTCACCGGCCGGGAGAACGCGCCCGCCGCGATCCTCGGCACCCTCGGCGTCTGGGTCCTGCTCACGCTCGTCCTCCAGCTCCGCAGTCACGCGGCACCGGACGAGCGCATGTACGGCCTGATGGCGACGGTCGCCTCGGCGGCGCTCGCCATCGTCGCGACCGGACATCTGGCGGCCGACCCGGACGCCGTGACCGTCGGCGCCGTGGCCGTGGCTGTCGCCGTCCTCGCACGGGCGCTGCCGCTGCCGACGCCCGCCTCCGTGGCCGTCGCGCTGCTCGCCGCCGCGGGCGCCGGAATCGCGGCCGGCGGTATGACGGACATGGGGTCGAAGGGCGCGTTCCTCGGCCTCGGCGCGGGTGTCTGCGCCCTGGTCGGCCACCGCGTCGCGAGTTACGACTATCCGTCCCGCTTCGTGCACATGACGGCGGGCGTGGCCTTGCCGCTCGCCGCCGCGGCCCCGGCCGTCTACCTGCTCGGGCGGGTCGTGGGCTGAGCGTCCGGCGGGCGTACGGCCTGTCACAGCTGATCGACAAGAATCGGGCCGGGCCCCCTTCCGGGGGGCCCGGCCCGTACGCTCGCGATCAGGAACTGTCGTCCAGGTGGGGGGAAGCACCGGGCCATGCGTGCTCTGCGGATACTTCTGATCGTCGTCGTGATCCTGGGCGGCCTGTTCGTCATCGCCGACCGGGTCGCGGTGAACTTCGCCGAGGGCGAGGCGGCCGACCGCGTGCGCGCCAACGAGGGCCTGGCCCGCACGCCCGACGTGTCGATCAAGGGCTTCCCCTTCCTGACCCAGCTCGCGGGCGGCACGCTGGACGACGTGGAGATCGGCATCAAGGACTACGACGCGAAGAGCGGCGGCGAGTCGATCCGGATCGCCGATCTGAACGCCGAGATGCATGGCGTGGAGTTCGCCGGCGACTTCAGCTCCGCCACCGCCGACTCGGCCACCGGCACCGCCCGCATCTCCTACGCCGAGCTGCTCAAGGCCGTCAGAAAGCAGGACGCCGCCCAGGTCGCCCCGGGCGTGACGGCGCAGATCGAAGGCCTCTCCTACGGCGGCGGCGACAAGGTCAAGGTCGCGGTCACCGTGCACACGCCGGTGGGCACCCTGCACCCCACCGTCCTCAGCTCGATCAAGGTCACCGACGGCAAGGTCTCGGCGCGTGCCGACAGCCTGCCCAAGGTCGGCGCGTTCGACCTGGCCGAGGGCAGGGTCCGCGCCGTCACCGACTTCCAGCAGGCGATCGACGACCTGCCGGCCGGGATCAAGCTGGACCGGGTCGAGGCGGTCAAGGACGGCGTCGAGATCTCGGTGAAGGGTTCGAAGCTCGACCTCGTCGGGTAGGCACCCGGAGAACGGCGCGTCCGCACTGCGAGACGGCGCCGTCCATACAGCAGCGATCGGCGGAGCCGCAGTGGCCCCGGAGCCCGGAGGAAGAGGCTCCGGGGCCGCGCTCGTCTCGCATTGCGGACGATCGTGTCTCACAATGCGACACGCCGGTGACATGGCCGCCCGTGCGTACCTACGATCGGTGGCATGAAGCGACAGGCGGATCTCACGAAGCGGCGGGCAGTAGACCTGTGCCGCGTCGCCGCCATGCTCTGTCGCACCGTCTGAGCGGGACGGCAACTCCCGTTTCCCCAGGCCCCTTTGAGGCCTCCCCCCGCGCGCGCCGAATGCCGCCCCTGTTCGCAAGCAGTGGCCGTGCCCGCATCGCACCCGCACTCCCGCACCCCGCCGCAACTGCCCCGGAGGAGAAAACATGAGCCGCAGCGACGTCCTGGTAGACGCCGACTGGGTCGAGGCGAACCTCGACAACCCGAAGGTCGTCATCGTCGAGGTCGACGAGGACGCTTCGGCGTACGACAAGAACCACATCAAGAACGCCGTCAAGGTCGACTGGCAGCAGGACCTGCAGGACCCGGTCCGCCGCGACTTCATCGACCAGGCCGGCTTCGAGAAGCTCCTGTCCTCGCGCGGCATCGCCAACGACGACACGGTCGTCCTCTACGGCGGCAACAACAACTGGTTCGCGTCCTACGCCTACTGGTACTTCAAGCTCTACGGCCACGACAGCGTCAAGCTCCTCGACGGCGGCCGCAAGAAGTGGGAGCTCGACTCGCGCGACCTCGTCGCCGAGATCGTCCAGCGCCCCGCCACGGACTACAAGGCCAAGGCCCAGGACACCTCGATCCGTGCCTTCCGTGACGACGTCGTCGCCGCGATCGGCAGCCTGAACCTCGTCGACGTGCGCTCCCCCGACGAGTTCTCCGGCAAGCTCCTCGCGCCGGCGCACCTCCCGCAGGAGCAGTCGCAGCGCCCGGGCCACGTCCCGTCCGCGCGCAACATCCCGTGGTCGAAGAACGCCAACGACGACGGCACCTTCAAGTCGGACGACGAGCTCAAGGCCCTCTACGAGGACGAGCAGGTCGACCTGGCCAAGGACACCATCGCGTACTGCCGCATCGGCGAGCGCTCGGCCCTGACGTGGTTCGTCCTGCACGAGCTGCTCGGCCAGGCCAACGTCAAGAACTACGACGGCTCGTGGACCGAGTACGGCTCCCTCGTCGGTGTGCCGATCGAGCTCGGCGCCAACAAGTAACCCTCCCGGACCCCTCAGCCAGACCTGACCGACCTTTTTGGAGAAACACATGTGTGGAGCGAAGGCCGGCGGCCCCGACGCCTCGACGATCAAGCCCGGTGAGACCACCATCCAGGGCCAGGTGACCCGCGACGGCGAGCCCGTCACCGGTTACGTGCGCCTGCTGGACTCGACCGGCGAGTTCACGGCCGAGGTCCCCACCTCGGCGACGGGCCAGTTCCGTTTCTACGCGGCCGAGGGCACGTGGACGCTGCGCGCCCTGGTCCCCGGCGGCTCGGCGGACCGCACGGTCGTCGCCCAGACCGGTGGTCTCTCCGAGGTCGCCATCGCCGTCTGACACGGCTCGCCGTGTGACGGCGGCGCAGATACGGCCGAGGGGCCGCACCTCCGGGGGTTGGACGCCTACGGAATCGAGGTGCGGTCCCTCGGCTTGTGTGGAGCCCGTGCTGAAAGGCGTGTACATGGCGGCATTCTGCTAATTTCTTGAAGGCTGTGACCTGACTCAACTTCCTTGTGCGGAAGGCGCGTCGAGGTCGTGGACTCAAGGAAATCGGGGGAACAGCCATGACGTCTGCGGAGGGCTACCAGGTCGGGCACAAGGGCATGTCGGGCCAGGCCGGCGAACTCGACGGCGCGGGCAGTGACGTCGGCAAGATCGGCAAGGCCGTCGCCGGCACGATGTGCTACTCGCAGGACGCGCTCGGCGGCTCCGACACCGCTCCCGCGTTCAACACGTTCGCGGCAGCCTGGGAGGCAGAGACCAAGGTCCTCGAAGCGGCCCTGCACGAACTCGCCGACAAGGTCCGCCTCTCCAGCCGCGCGTACTCCGGCTCCGACATCGGCGTACGCAACGGGGCGAAGTCCGTGTCCGTCGGCCCGGCGGCCGAGGAGCGCGTCGGCACGATGCCGGCGTACGCCGAGCGCCCGTCCGCGCTGTCCGCCTACTGACGGGGCCCGCGACCGTGACGGAATCCACGAACGACCGCAGGCAGAAACTCGACGGCCTGCGCGCGAGGATCTCTTCGGCCGGCAGCAAGAACGACCTGATCGACGCGATCGAGGACGCCCTCGGCGTCTCGGGCCCGGTCGGCGATCCGAAGGTGATCGAGGCACTGGGCAAGCGCTACACCGGCCAGACCGACGAGGCCGACGCCGTGAGCGACCGGATCGACAAGATCGCCCGCAAGGGTCTGCCGCAGGTCTGGGTCGGCGACACGAGCGTCCTCGCCTCCGACGTGGTGGGCGCCGCCTCCCGCGACGCCCAGCAGATGATCGAGGCGTTCCAGGGCGGCGGCAAGGCCCTGATCGCGCTGTCCGACGCGCTGGAGAGCGCGCAGACCCTCGACGGCACGGGACGCGGCAAGCTTCGCGACGCCCGCGGCATGCTCGGCGGCAGGGACGGCTGGTTCGACGACTGGCACGAGGACGACGACGAGGAAGCCCTCCGTCTGAAGGCCCGCTCTTTGGCCTCCCACGGCGCCGACGACCTGCACAAGGCCGCCGCCGACGCCGACGACGCCGCCCGCGTCGCGGCCCGCGACCTCAACAAGTTCGCCGCCGAGGCCCGCGCCGGCCAGATGGGCACCGACGAACTGACCGCTGCCGACCGGCTCGCCCTCGCCGACACCGCCAACCCCGGCGGCGACCTCGAACTGAACGAGATCCTCAGCGCCAACGACCTCGAACGCTCGGGCCGCGCCATGGAGGACATGTCGCCCGCCGAACGGGCCCGCATGGAAAGGCTGTTGGCGAACGCGTCGAGCCCGCAGGAGAAGGCGTACCTCATGAAGGCCCTCGCCTCGGGCTACGGCGTCGGCGAGGTCGAGAAGTTCGGCGGGAAGATCCACGGCAAGGACCCGGCGTGGCTCTCGGAGCACCTGACACCGGTCACCACGAAGTCCGTCGGCGGCGGCAAGGAGCAACAGGATTTCCGCGGCGAGCTGTGGGACCAGGACGACGAGACCTGCGTCCCGTCCTCGACGGTCACCGCCCGCGCCCTCGTCGACCCGGTGTACGCCCTCGAACTCACCGGCGGCCCCGACGGCACCGACGACGACCCGGACCACTTCCGCAAGCGGCTGCACGACGAGCAGTTCCGGATGAACGACGAGGGCGACGGCGAGATGGACGGCTGGTGGTGGGACCGGCACCCGGCCGGCATGGACTCCGACGGTCAGGAGGAGATCTCCGACAAGGAGCTCGGCCCGCACACCGGCGACAAGTACGACCAGAAGGAGATGGACGGCGCCGACGACCGGCGTGGCGTCCTGCCCGACATCGAGAAGTCCGTCGCCGACGGCAAGCCCGTGCCCATCAACATCACGCGCGTCGACGAGAACGGCGACCGCCATGGCCACAGCCTGATGATCATCGGTCAGGAGGACGGCAAGCTGCAGGTCTACAACCCGTGGGGCACCACGTCCTGGATCAGCGAGGACGACTTCATCAACGGTGATCTCGAGTCCGTAGCCGACGACCGCTACTCCAAGGCCCACCACGGCGACGTCAACCGCGTCTACATCCAGCAGGACTGAACCCACCGTGCGAACTGAACCCACCGTGCGAATGCGAAACACCGTGCAAATGCGAAACCTTGTGCGTACCGCGGCCGCTTCGGCCGCCGCCCTCGTCACCCTTTCCGGATGCGGCGGCTCCACCGGGCCCACCGCCTTCGGGCCGGGCGATCGGAGCGTCTCCGTCGACAAGGGCGACACGTTCACTCTCGAGGTCCCGGCCAGCCCCGCCCTCGGCCAGAACTGGTACCTGGCGAGCCCGCGCCCCGACCAGGGCGTCGTCACCTACCAGGGCCGGCGCGAGGAGGAGGACGGGGGCGACGAGGACCTCATCGGCAGCGGTGACGGTGCCCAGTTCTTCGACTTCAAGGCGCGCGCGGCCGGCAGGACGACGGTGAAGCTGCTGTTCTGCCCGCACGGCCTGTGCGGGAGCGCCGCGGAGGTGAGCGCGAGCCCGGTCCCGACCGCCGCTGACACGGCGGCCCCGGCGAAGTCGGACGACGAGGTCGCCTACTACGTCTACACGATCACCGTCCGCTGACCTGCACGGGAACGGAACGACGGAACGGAATGACCATGGTCCACGACCGCTCCCCGCGCACCGACGACGAGGTGCTCGCCGCCACCGACGTCGCGACGCTGCTGCGCCACGGCCTCACCCGCGACACCTTCCGCACCGCGCTCTTCGGTGACGGTGCGATCGCCGCCGCCGTCACCCTCGACCGGCTCGGCGTGCTGCCGCGCTCGGTGACGTACGTGGCGAAGATCGTCCGGGCCGGCGGCCTCGCGTACGCGGCCGCGCTGCCCGAGCCGCTGCCGTCAGGTGAGGCGTCCGCCTGCCTGCGGGACTGGCTGGAGGCGGCGGCCCAGGTGGCCGGGGCGCCGGGTGACGAGACGCGCGCGGCGCGGTGGCTGGAGGAGGTCGCGGAGATCGTCGCGATGCGCCGCGCCGGCCGGGACGAGGATGAGGGTGAGGGGGCCGAGAGCTCCTAGGGTCCTCGGGGCCTTGCGGGGCCCAGGACTCCTAGGGGGCCAGGGCTCCTAAGGGCCCTACAGGTCCTAGGGCTCCTTGGGCGGCCTCATGGTCGTACGGGTCCCAGGGCGGCTCCTGGGTTGGCCTAATGCTCGTACGGGTCCTGGGGGCGCTTCTTGCCGTCCAGCTCGTCCCACCACTCGTCGGACTTCGCGTCGCCGGAGGGGTCGTCCCACCAGCGGTCGTCGGGCCCTCGGCGGTTGGCGACGATCGCGGCGACGGGCGGAATCACCATCGCCACGATGCACATCGCCACCGCGGCGGGCACGGACCAGAGGCGCACGACGGCCCAGGCCAGGACGAACAGACCGATGCAGACGCCCATCATGGCGAAGTACAGGTGACGACGCCGCGAGTACATGCTTCAAGCGTAGGTCCGCGCCGCGTCAATAGACGAGCGCCTGCGTCCCGTCCGCCATCGCCTCCTGCACGAAGACCTGCGCCCCGGCGATCCGTACGCCCTCGACGACGTCCTTCTCCGTGATCTCACGGCGGGCCGCGCACTGCGTGCACAACGTGATCCGCCCGGCCGCCAGGATCGACTCGATCAGGTCGGGCAGCGGCGCGGCGTGCGGCAGCTCGAACTCGGCGGCGCGGCCCGGCAGCGCGAACCACGACGACTCACCGGTCAGCCAGAGCGAGACCTCCACGCCGCTGGCCACGGCCACCGCCGCGACCGTGAAGGCCTGCGAGCAGCGTTCGGGGGCATCGGCCCCCGCGGTCACCTTGATCACGAGCTTGTTCGCCATGGCTGAATCGTAATCAACTCCCGTACAACCAGGGATGTTGCCTGTGGGTCTCCTGTGCGCGCGGATACGGAATCCGCGCTTCGAGTTCCGTGGGGGGACCCGTTGGATGACGAACGAATACCGCAGGGGGCGCCGGAGCTGTCCGTGCCCGTGGTGCCGGAGAGACCGCGGCGCCGCGGCCGCACCACCCTGCTGATCGCCTGTGCCGCCCTGCTCGGCGCCGTCGCGGGCGTGTGCACCGGCTACGTCGTACAGGCGGACCGGGAGCCGACGGCGCTGCCGCCGCTGTCCCTGGCGGTGGTCGGGCAGGCGAAGGGCGAGGGGCCCAAGCCGGCACCCCGCGCTCAGGACGGCGATCTGCGCAAGCTCCTCGCGCCCAGGCCGGCCGGGACGCAGAAGGCGGACGCGCGGCAGGGCTGGCTGAACCAGTACGACTTCGCGAACGGCTTCAAAGATCCGCGCTGGATGTTCGGGCAGCTCGCCGAAGGCGGCTTCCGCCGGGCCACGATCGAGGCCTGGCGGCGCGGTCAGTCCACGACGGAGGTCCAGCTCATCCAGTTCCGGGACGACACCGACTCCGGCTCGCGCAAGTTCCTGGACGGCCAGCAGGGCTACATGAGTGACAGCGACTGGGCGGGCAACGACGGGGTGCCGCTCACCGGCAGCGGCAACGGGCGCGTCTACGTCTACGACAAGCCGCACACCGAGGCCGGCTACCTCCCGATCTACCAGGCCAGGGCGCTCGCCGCCCGTGGCGACATCGTCATGGACATCCGGGTGTACGACACCAGGCCGATCCCCGAGAAGACCGTGATGTCTCTCGCGAAGCGCCAGTTGGAGCGACTGTGAGCGACCTGGACCCACAGTTTCCGGAACCCGGGCCCACCCCGGATCCCACCCCCGCCACGGTTCCCGCTCCCGTAGCGGGGAGTGCGGCCCGCCGCCGGCCCGCCGTGGTGGCGGCCGTGGCCTGCGCCGTCGTGCTCGCCGTCGGGGCCGGCACCGGCCTCACCGTCATGAAGGTCGACGCCGCCGACCGCTCGGCGCCCACCACGGTGTGGGCGAAGCCGAAGGAGCAGAAGCAGGCGAAGCCCGGCCGGGCCAAGGCCCAGGGGCTCAGCGCCCGGCTGCTCCCGGTCCCCGAGGCGTATCGGCCGGGCCCGGACATCGACGAGTACGGCAACGACAAGACCCTCACCGGCAGCGAAGCCGCCGCCCGCCTCAAGAGGGGCACGCGCAACCTGCCGTCCCGCCAGCGCGAGGCGCAGGACAAGGCCATCGACAAGCTGAAGCTCAGGGGCATGGCCATGCGCAGCTACCAGCTGAGCGGCTCCATAGGATTCGGGATGGACGACAACCAGAAGTCCCTCGTCGTCGAAATGCAGCTCGCCCAGATGCAGAACCGCAGAGCCGGGCGTCAGCTCAAGGAGTTCCGCAGCGAGTTCCTGCGCTCGGTCGGTGTGTTCCCCAAGGGGCCGAAGGTCAAGGGCCATCGCAACGCCGACTGTTTCCTCGCACCCAAGGACCGCAAGGGCAAGCTCGCGATGGTCCTTTGCAGCGCGTACGAGGACGACGTCCTGGTCACCGCCACCGGTTACGGCCCCAGGCCGCTCAACACCGCCGAGGTCGCCGACCTGCTCGCCCAGCAGCTCGACCGTCTGACGTCGCAGGGAGGGCAGCTCGTATGAGCGAGACACTGCAGCCGGCCGAGGAGCCGCAGCAGGCGGAGACGCCGCACCAGGCCGGGGCACTGCCGCAGGCCGCGTCGCCGCAGCCGCCCGAGGAGCCGCAGCAGCAGGCCGGGGCACTGCCGCAGGCCGAGGCCGCGTGGTCCGAGGAGCCGCAGCAGCCCGCCGCTGCCGACGGTTCCCCGCAGCAGCCGGGTCTCGTCCCCGCCGAGGAGGCGGCCCCGCCCGCCCCCAGGGACCGGCGCGTCCTGCGCGCCGTCCTGCGCTGGACCGCCGCCGTCGCCGTCTTCGGCGTGATCGGCGCGGCCACCGCGTACGGCGTCACCGAGCAGAAGCGCACCGATCTGCCGGGCCTGGCCACCGCGAGTGACGGCCGGTGGACCTATCCGGCGATCGAGAAGCCTCCGCTGCCGGAGGGCTCCCCGGCGCCCTTCGCCGACGGCAACGACAGCGAGACCCACTACGCCGATCTGCGCAAACTGGTGCTGCCCCTGCCCCGGGGCGCCACGCCGGACGCGGCACTGGCCGGGAAGGACGGGTGGCTGCCCACGTCCGTGTACCTCGACGCGTACGAGAAGGACGCGCGCCAGGACCTGGGGCAGCAGCTCAAGGACGACGGGCTGCGGCAGATCGCGGCCCGCGGCTGGACCACGCCCGACGGGACGCGTACGCGGATCTACGCGCTGCGCTTCACCTCGGCGGCCTTCACACGGATCGTCCACGCCGACCTGACGGACAACGTGGCCTCCCCGGCGGACGCGCCGTACGCCGACGAGGAGTACGGCGGCTGGGCGGAGAAGGCCGGCGCCCAGTACACGAAGCGGAACGTCTTCACGGAGGCGAAGCCGTACGGGAGGACGGCCGTGCGATACGCCTACATCGAGGCCGGTGACGTCATCGCCCTGGTGGTCCAGTCCGGGAAGGCGGCCCTGCCGCCCCGGATCACCTTCCAGCAGACCGTCGTCCTGCAGAGCCAGCTCCTCGGCTGACGGCCCGCACCCCGCTTGGGTGACCTCATCGAGAGAGCCGGGCCCCACCCGACTAAGGTGGGGCCCGGCTCTGTACCGACCACCGCTCACCGAGGAGCACCCCGTGCTTGAGGCCTTCTTCTCCACTCTGCTCGTCCTGGTCTGCGTCGGCGTTCTCGCGTTCGCCGGGCTGACCGTGAAGAAGCTGTACCAGGGCCAGCGCTGACCCCCACCAGAGAGACGCTTCGCAGACCATGATCGAGATCCCGTCCGACCTGCACCCCGACCTCGTCCCCCTGGTGTTCCTCCTCGGTAACTGGGCGGGCGCGGGTGTCACCGACTTCCCCGGCGCCGAGAAGGCGAACTTCGGGCAAGAGGCTTCCTTCACCCACGACGGGCGGGACTTCCTCGAGTACCACTCGCACACCTGGATCCTCGACTCCGAGGGCAACAAGGTGAAGCCCCTGGAGTCCGAGTCCGGGTACTGGCGGATCGACAAGGACCGCAAGGTCGAGGTCGTCATGGTCCGTGACGACGGCGTCGTCGAGGTCTGGTACGGCGAGCTCGCCGACAAGAAGCCGCAGATCGACCTGGTCACGGACGCCGTCGCGCGCACCGCGGCCGCGGGCCCGTACACCGGTGGCAAGCGGCTCTACGGCTATGTGAAGAGCGACCTGATGTGGGTCGGCGAGAAGCAGACCCCCGAGGTCGAGCTGCGCCCCTACATGTCGGCCCAGCTGAAGAAGGTCGTCTCCCCGGACGACGTGGCCGAGATGGCCCGCAACCTTCCGGACCTGCCCGACGACGGCATCGCCTTCTTCAAGTAGTCCCGACGAGCGGTCCCGTTCCCGGTCCCGTTCCCGTTCTTCGAGCAGTCCCGAAGTCGTCCCCGGCAAGTGGACCTACACTCGGCGGTGTGGTGAGCACCGACTGGAAGAGCGACCTGCGGCAGCGCGGCTACCGGCTGACGCCCCAGCGTCAGCTGGTCCTCGAGGCCGTCGACACCCTCGAGCACGCGACCCCCGACGACATCCTCTGCGAAGTGCGCAAGACAGCGTCGGGGATCAACATCTCGACGGTCTACCGCACCCTCGAGCTGCTGGAGGAGCTGGGGCTCGTCAGCCATGCCCACCTCGGGCACGGTGCGCCGACGTACCACCTCGCCGACCGGCACCACCACATCCACCTGGTGTGCCGGGACTGCACGAACGTCATCGAGGCCGACGTCGAGGTCGCCGCCGAGTTCACGGCGAAGCTGCGCGACACCTTCGGCTTCGACACGGACCTCAAGCACTTCGCGATCTTCGGCCGCTGCACCGACTGCTCCCAGCGGGACGGCCAGGACGCCAAGAAGCAGGAGAGCCCGCAGGAATCCGCGGCTCCGCAGGAATAAGCGCGTCCGTGTGCTCGTCGTAGTGTCTGTGAACATGAAGAGCCCCCTCCTGTCCCTGCCCGGCGCCGTTCCCGCCGAGGGCGTGGACGAAGGCGTCGCCGCGCACTACGGCGACCTGTTCCGCGAGCAGCGCGCCCTCGCCGACGGCAACGGCCTCGTCGACCTCTCCCACCGCGGCGTCATCACCGTCACCGGCGACGACCGGCTCGCCTGGCTGCATCTGCTCCTCACGCAGCACGTCAGCGACCTCCCGGCCGGCCAGGCCACCGAAGCGCTCGTCCTCTCCGCGCACGGCCACATCGAGCACGCCCTCTACATCGTCGACGACGGCACCACGACGTGGGCGCACGTCGAGCCCGGCACGCAGGAGGCGCTGATCGCCTACCTGGAGTCGATGAAGTTCTTCTACCGGGTCGAAGTCGCCGACCGCACCGACGAGTTCGCCCTCGTCCAGCTGCCGGCCGGTTCGATCGCGCCGGTCCCGGACGGTGTCGCGGTGCGCGAGACGGCGTACGGCCGCGACGTGTTCCTGCCGCGCGCCGGCCTGGAGGCGTACGCGGAGCAGAACGGGCCCGCGATCGGGCTCCTCGCCCACGAGGCGCTGCGCGTGGAGAACCACCGGCCGCGCCTCGGCTTCGAGACCGACCACCGCACCATCCCGCACGAGCTCGGCTGGATCGGCACCGCCGTCCACCTCCAGAAGGGCTGCTACCGCGGCCAGGAGACCGTCGCCCGCGTGCAGAACCTCGGCAAGCCCCCGCGCCGCCTCGTCTTCCTGCACCTGGACGGCAGTGACGTGCACCTGCCCCCGCACGGCGCCCCGGTCCGTCTCGCGTCCGACGGCCCCGAGAGCCGCAAGCTGGGCTTCGTGACGACGTCCGTACGCCACCACGAACTCGGTCCGATCGCGCTCGCCCTGGTGAAGCGGAACGTGCCGGTGGACGCGGACCTCATCGTGGACACGACCGCGGCCGCGCAGGAAGTCGTCGTCGAGCCCTAGCCGCGCCGTGGCTACATCTCCAGAAGCACCGTGAACGGGCCGTCGTTCGTCAGGGACACCCGCATCTTCGCCCCGAACCGGCCCGTCGCCACGGTCGCGCCCAGGGCCCGCAGCTGCGCCACGACCTCGTCGACCAGCGGCTCGGCCACCGGCCCCGGCGCCGCCGCGTTCCAGGTGGGGCGGCGGCCCTTACGGGCGTCCCCGTAGAGCGTGAACTGGCTGATCACCAGGAGCGGGGCGTCGATGTCGCTGCACGACTTCTCGTCGGCGAGCATCCGTACGGACCAGAGCTTGCGGGCCAGTTGGGCGGCCTTCTCCTTGGTGTCCTCGTGGGTGACCCCCACGAGGACACACAGACCCTCGCCCTTGATCTCGCCGACGATCTTTGTCTGGCCGTCCTCGTCCACGACGACGCTCGCGCCGTCCACCCTCTGCACCACTGCACGCATACGGACCATCATGCCGTGCTCCCGAACCGCCCATCCGGGGCGGATTAGGGGCACTCGTGCACAGAGCGGCCACTCGGGGTGGCACGATGCTCCCACGCGGTGCACCGCGTCGGTCCGGTCGAGGGGACGGTAGGGACGCAATGAGCCACACATCGAGCATCGGGCAGCCTCCAGGGGCCCCCGTTTCGTTGACGCACGCCAGTCGCATCACCGGTACGAACCGCCTCAGCACGGCGCGCCCGCCCACGCAGCGGGTCGGCAGCCCCGAGCTGCCACAGGCGCCCGAGCACGACCTGTCCGCGCTGCGCCTTCCCGAGCTGCGCACGCTGCGCCGCGACGCCCAGCAGGACGAGGCCGACCTGAGCTACGTACGACGGCTGCTCCAGGGCCGGATCGACATCCTGCGGGCCGAGATCGCCCGCCGCAGGGACCCCGAGGCGCCGGTCGTGGACCGGCTCTCCGAGATCCTCACCGACAAGGCCGCCCGGCACCGCTCCTCCGCCCGCCACGTCACCCTCGGCACGCCCCGCAGCGAGGAGTACCGGGGCCTCGCCGCCGAGATGCTCGCCGAGGTCGAGCTGTCCGACCTGGACGCCCGAACGGACGATGAGCTGCACACGGCGATGGGCCGCCTCGTGCGCTACGAGCAGCAGGTCTCGCGCCGCCGCCACCTGCTCCAGTCGACGGCCGACGATTGCAGCGCCGAGATCGCCCGCAGGTACCGTGAAGGCGAAGCACAAGTAGACGACCTGCTCGCGTGACGCGGCCGCACCGGTGACCCCGGTGGCCCGCTGCGGGGCGGGTCTGTCCATGGCCCGCCATGGACCCGCCCCGGAAGGCCAACGATGTCCCCCTCCTCCGCCGCCGCCATACCCCCGGTCCTCGCCGAGGTCGTCCGTTCCGGCTTCGTCGAGGGCCATCACCGAGGCAGCCTGGTCGTGCTCGCCGCGGACGGGACCGTGGAGCTCGCCCTGGGGGACGTGACCGCTCCCGTCTTCCCCCGCTCGTCGAACAAGCCGATGCAGGCGGCGGGCGTGCTGCGCGCGGGCCTCGACCTGTCGGGCGAGCGGCTCGCGCTCGCGGCCGCGAGCCACTCCGGTGAGACCTTCCACCGCGATCTCGTCCAGAAGATGCTGTCCGAGCACGAGCTGTCCCCGGCCGAGCTCCAGTGCCCGCCCGACCTGCCGCTCGACCCCGTCGAGACCGAGACGTACCTGGCGGCGGGCGCCGTACGGGACCGGGTCACGATGAACTGCTCCGGCAAGCACGCGGCGATGCTGGCCGCCTGCGACGTGAACGGCTGGCCCAAGGACTCCTACCTGGACCCGGAGCACCCGCTCCAGAAGCTCATCCACGAGGTCGTGGAGGAGGCCGCGGGCGAGCCCGTCGCCGCGGTCGGTACGGACGGCTGCGGGGCGCCCCTGATGGCGATCAGCCTCACCGGCCTCGCCCGCGCCTTCCGCCACTTCGTGCTCGCCCCCGAGGGCTCGGCGGAGCGCCGGGTCGCCGACGCGATGCGCACGCACCCCGAGTACGTCGCCGGTACGCGCCGCCCCGACACCTGGCTGATGCGCGAGGTGCCCGGCGTCCTGTCGAAGATGGGCGCGGAGGCGGTCCAGGCCGTGGCGCTCCCGGACGGAAGGGCGCTCGCCTTCAAGATCGACGACGGCGCGACGCGCGCGCTCGGCCCGGTCCTGGCCCGCGCGCTGCGGATGCTGGGCGTGGACGGCGAGATCGTGGCCCGCATCGGCGAGGCACCGCTGCACGGCGGCGGGGGCGTCGTGGGGGAGATCCGCGCGGTCTTCTAGGACTGTCGCCACGGGGGCCGGGCGGCGCGGTAATCAGGTGGCCCCGCCCCGCGCCTCCCGCCTAGCGTGACGGGATGACCCGCGACGACATCGACGTACGGCCCATCACGGATGACGAGTTTGCCGACTGGTCCCGCGCGCTGAACACCGGCTTCCTGCGGAGCACCCCCGACTCGCGGGAGACCCTCGGCAAACGCAGGGAACAGGCGCGCGGCTCACGGATCCTGGGCGCGTTCGACGGCGGGCGCTGCGTCGCCACCTTCCGCTCGTTCCCGCAGGAGCTCACCGTGCCGGGCGGCGCGGCCGTCCCCGCCGACGCGATCTCGAACGTCACGGTCAGCGCCACGCATCGCCGGCGCGGCCTCCTGAGCCGGATGATGGCGGGTGACCTCGCCGAGGCGAAGGACCGCGGTGACGTCGTCGCGACGCTCATCGCCGCCGAGTACCCGATCTACGGCCGGTTCGGCTTCGGGCCCGCCACGTCGCTCACCGAGTGGGCGGTGGACGTGCCGCGTGCCGGGCTCGACCCGCGCCGGCCGGTCCCGGACGACGGGGGCCGTATCGATCTCGTCGACGGCGAGGACGTCCGCAAGACGGGCCCGGAGCTGCACGAGCGGCTGCGCGCGAGCCGGCCGGGAGTCGTGGACCGTGACGGGTTCTGGTGGCGCCGCAACACCGGACTCCTCGAAACCCCGGAAGAGCCCTGGAAGGAGCCGTTCTACGCGGTCTACCGCGCGCCGGACGGCGAGGCCGAGGGGTTGATCGTCTACACCGTCGACGACAACTGGGGCGACACCAAGCAGCCGCACAACACGGCGACCGTGCGCGACCTGATCGCCGTCACACCGGCCGCCGAGCGCGCGCTGTGGCACTACGTCTGTTCCGTCGACTGGATCGCGACCGTCCGCACGGGACACCGGGCCCCGGACGACCTGCTGCCGCATCTGCTGCCCGACCCGCGCGCGGCCCGCGTCGTCACGCACGCGGACTGGCTGTGGGTGCGGATCCTGGATGTCGTACGGGCCCTGGAGGCGCGTACGTACGCGGGGACGGGATCGCTGGTCCTCGAGGTCGGCGACGCGGCCGGCCTCTCCGGGGGCCGCTACCGGCTGGACGCGGAGCCCGGGGGTGCGGTGTGCGCACCGACCTCGGAGGAACCCGGACTCACGCTGGACGTGAGCGAGTTGGGGACGCTGTGGCTGGGCGACGAGTCCGCGGTGCGGCTCGCCGCGCTCGGCCGCGTCAGGGAGGAGAGGGCGGGCGCCGCCGCCTTTGCCGACGCCCTGCTGCGTACGTCCGGGCGCCCGTGGTGCCCGGACATCTTCTGAGGCGCACGCGCCGAGATGTGCCGGCGTGCGTCTTCCGAACCGTGCTGTGGTGCCGGCGTGCTGTGGTGCTCCGGCGCGCTGTGACGCCGTGGCGTGACCGGGCTCCCGGCTCCCCTCCGGAAGGGAGCCCGGTCAGCCGCTCTGGGCCAGCAGCATCACGAGGATCACGGCCCCGATGCCGCTGATGAGGTTGTTCCTGGCCTTGAGTCCGATGGAGAGCGCGACGAACGCGATGATGCCCATCGGCCCGTACTTCCACTGGATCAGCTGCTCGAACCCGATGGCGAGGGCTGCAACGGCGATGGCGATGAACGGCATGTCTGGTCCCCCTTCAGTTCGGGAGCGATGACCAACCGGGCCAACCATTGAGGATGTCTGACCATGTGGCTCAAGTTGGCAACCAACTCCACTGAACTTATCTCCGCCTAGCGCCGACTCATAACCACCATTCCCTCAACTCCCCAAAGATGGCGGGAAGTTGTAGGGTTTGTTCGTGGGTCCGGAACATGCCGCGGCCGGCGGCCGCCGGGAGCCACCGGCGACGTATCGCCAGGTGGCCGACGAGCTGCGCGCCCGGATCAGGGCGGGCCGGCTGCGGCCGGGCGAGCGTCTTCCGACCCAGGCCCGTCTCGCCGACGAGTTCGGCGTGGAGCGCGCCGCTGTGCGCCAGGCCCTGAGCATCCTGCGCTCGGAACGCCTGCTCGCCGATGTGTCCAGGGGGACCCCGGCCACCGTCGCGCAGCACACGGGTCCCGCCCTCGCCGGCCCCGGGGCGTCGCCCCAGCCCACGATGGTGGGGCTCGGCCCGCGGGTCACCGCCGCGTTCGGCGCCCGGCACGTCCAGATCGACGCCCTGTGCCTGACCGCGGTCTCGCTGACGCTCGCGATGGGCGAGCCGCTCCGCGAGATCCACGCCGGCCGTTCGAATCCGGCCAAGGTCGACGTCCGCATCCTGCTGCCGAGCCGCGACATCGACCTCGCGTTCCCGACGCGGGTGGGCGCGACGGACGCCCGGCTCAAGCGGAACTGGCTGGCGCAGCGCAACGCGCAGGGGCAGGTTCTGCGCCACCACCTCCTGGCCCTGCGCTCCACGCACGGGATCGACGCCCGCATCACGTTCAGGGCGCTGCCGTTCACGCCACCGATCAAGCTCTATCTGCTCAACGGCAGCGAGGCGCTGTTCGCGTACTACACACTGACCAGGCGGGGCGAGCAGATCGACCAGGAGTACCTGGAGACGTACGGGGTGCAGGGCACGCGGTCGGTGCTCTTCCCGTTCGAACAGGGGCGGGGGCTGCGGGAGACGACGTTCGTCGAACAGTCCCACCTGTGGTTCGACAGCCTCTGGAACACGATCAGTTCGGACCTGACGCTCACACCGTGAGGGCCCGCGAACCCGCGGACCCGCGTCAGAGCGCGGGTCCGGCGAGCATCAGGGCCAGGAGTACGGCCCCGATGGAGCTGCAGGTGGGGCTCTTCGCCTTGACGCCGATCGTGAGGAGCAGCAGACCGGTGATCCCGACAGGGCCGTAGCGCCACTGGACCAGCTGCTCGAAAGTGATCACGAACACCGCGGAGAAGAAGGTGAGGACGGGCATGGTGGTTCCTCCTTCGGCCATCTTGCTCCAAGTTGGTAACCAACTACTATGAAGTTGTCCCCACTTGGTCAGTGTGAATAAACAACTCCTCAACAACTCCCGCCAAGTGATGGTTAGTTGTAGCGTTTGGTTGTGACTCAGGAGAGCGTTGCAGTGAACGGCAGCAGAAGGTCCTCGCCCCAGGAGATCGCCGACGTCCTGCGGGAGCGCATCAAGGCGGGTGAGCTCCGCGCGGGCGAGCGGCTGCCGACGCAGGCGGAGCTGGCCGAGGAGTTCGGCGTGGAACGCGGCGCCGTACGGCAGGCCCTGCGCTCCCTCCAGGAGGACGGCCTGCTCAGCAACGTGAGCAAGGGGAGCCCGCCGAGGATCGCCGAGCAGGCCCCGGCGCGCCACGAGCCGCAGCGCACGATGGTCGGCCTGGCCCCGCGCCTGTCCGAGGCGTTCGCGTCTCCGCAAGTGCGGATCGACGCCGTCTGCCTCACCGCGGAGACCCTGATGCTGGCGCTCGGCGAGCCGCTGCGCTACATCCACGAGGGCCGCATACGCCCCGACTCGGTCGACGTGCGCATCCTGCTGCCGGGCAGGGACATCAATCTCGCCTTCCCGGTGTCGGCCACGGAGGAGGGCGACGCCGCGCTCGTCCACAAGCGCTGGCTCGACCAGCGCAACGCGCAGGGCCAGGTTCTGCGCCACAATCTGCGCTCGCTGCGGTCCTCGCACGGCATCGACGTACGGGTCACCTTCCGAGCGCTGCCCTTCACCCCGCCGGTCAAGCTCTACCTGCTCAACGGGAACGAGGCGCTCCTCTCGTACTACCTGGTCACGCGGCGCGAGGAGGAGATCGAGAGCGGCACGCTCGACATGTACGACACGCTCGGCACGGAGTCGCTGCTGTTCTCGTTCGAGAAGCGGGCGGGGCAGCGGGACACGGCGTTCGTGGAGGAATCGCAGAAGTGGTTCGACGCCCTCTGGGAAACCATCACCACGGACCTGACACTCTCCTAGTGACTTCTGATGCAACGAAGCAGACTGTTCCGGTGGCTGAAGCGACGGAATCACTTCGGGAACTGATCACAAGGGCGCGGTTCGTGCTCTTCGACTTCGACGGGCCGATCTGCCGGCTCTTCGCGGGGCACTCGGCGGAGCGGGTGGCCGTCGAACAGGTGCGGTGGCTCGAGGAACGCGGCCTGCACGGTCTGCTCACCGAGGAGGAGCGCGCGGAACCTGACCCCCACGCCGTGCTGCGCGCCGTCGACCGCCGGCGCCCCGGCAGCGACCTGGTCGTGGAGCTGGAGGAGCGCCTCACCCAGCAGGAGCTCACGGCGGTGGCCTCGGCGTGGCCCACGCAGTACGCCGACCCGCTGATCAGGACGTGGTACGCGCTGGGTGCCCACCTGGCCGTCACGACCAACAACTCCCCGGCGGTGGCGTCCCGTTACCTGGCCACGCGCGGTCTCACGAGCTGCTTCGCCCCGCACATCTACGGCCGGACCCAGGACCTCCACCTCCTCAAGCCCCACCCGCACTGCGTACAACGCGCCCTCGGCGCCCTGGGCGCCACCCCCGAAGCGTCCCTGATGATCGGCGACACCCCCTCGGACTTCGAGGCGGCCACCGCGGCCGGCATCGCGTTCCTCGGCTACGCGCGCAACGAACGCAAGGCGAAGGTACTGAGGGAGGCGGGGGCGGAGACGGTGGTGTCGTCCCTGGAGCCGCTGCTGAGGGTGCTGCGGGAGCGGGGGTGACTGCGGTCGTCTCATGGAGGTGGGCATTCAGCCGTCACCTGTCAGCCCCATTGGCACGCAACAGCACGTGCTGGCAAGGGCTTGATCGGCATGGGGATGCTCACCGGCCCGAGAGGGGTACGGTCCCTTCATGGCCGGTGGGCGAGGACGTGACGGCGGCAGGGAGGCCTGGCGCGTCGCCGAAGAGCTGCGCGCCCGGTTGGCCGACGGCACCTATCCGGTCGGGAGTCTGATTCCGCCGCAGCGTGAGCTGGCCGACCGGTTCCGCGTCTCGCGGGACACCGTGCAGCGGGCGCTCAAGGAACTCGCCGGTGAGGGCTGGATCGAGTCCCGCCAGGGCAGTGGGTCCCGCGTACTCAAGAACCAGCGCATCCAGTCGTACACGGCGAAGGCGTCCCACGAGGGCCGCGTGTCGCTCGGACCGCTCATCAGCGAAGCGTTCGAGCAGCCCGAGGTGACCCTCGACGTCTACACGCTCACCTCGGAGTCACTCGACACGCACATCAGGGTTCAGGCCGAGCGGATCCGCTCGGGCGAGATCGCCCCGGAGAAGGTCGAGATCCGAATCCTGCTGCCGTCCGAATCCCTCAAGCTGCCCTATCCACAGGCCAAGGACGATCCGGACGGTCTGCGTCTGCGGGAGCGTCTGCTGGGCATCACCCGACGGCACACCGTGTCCATCCGGCGGGAGCTTCGGCAGCTGCGGGCGGAGGGCCTTGTTCCCGTGGCGGAATTCCAGGTCCGCCACGTCCCTCTGACGCCGGCCTTCAAGCTCTACCTGCTCAACGGGGGCGAGGCGCTGCACGGTCCGTACGAAGTGATCGAGCGTCCCATCGTGCTGGACAGCGGCGAGGAAATACTGGCTCTCGATGTCCTGGGCCTGGGGGCGACGCTCACGCACTACGTGAGGGACGGCGATCCCAACTCCCGCGGATCCGTCTTCGTGGAGAGCATGGGGGCCTGGTTCGACTCCGTCTGGAACCTGATCGCCGAGCGGTGAAGAGTGACGGATCAGGCCCCTGCTCCGGTCAGTCCTGGTCAGACCGCTGTACGGCGCGTTCAGCCAGCGACTTCGCACATGCTGCGACCGGCTCCAGTGTGGCCACCACCGAGTCGGCTCCCAACGCGCTCATTTCCGCGCGGCGTTGATCGTTGTCCGTGGTCCCCAAGAAGGGAACGCCCGCCGACTCGGCGGCGTGGAGGTCGCTGAGTTGGTCGCCCACCATCAGGCAGGACCCCGGGGAGAGGTCCAGCAAGTCCACCGCACGCAGGACGCCGTACGGGTTCGGCTTCATGTTCCGCAGCTCGTCGTGGTCGCGGCCGATGACTGCCTCGAAGTGGCGAAGCAGGCCGTTCGCGTCGAGGTATTTCCGGATGGGTTCCTCGGCGTTGTTGCTCACGACGGCCATGCGTTTGCCCAAGTGGGACAGATGGCCCAGGAGTTCCTCGACGTGCGGTTCGAGGTCGGCATCCTGGATGGCGAGCCACTCGTACTGCGTCACCACGTCCTCCGCCCGCTGGAGCGTCTCCAGGCGCCGGCCGGCCGGGGAAGCTTCCTCGAACATGTCCTGGCGAAGCGCGCGCAGGATGCCGTGCGAGTCCTGTGACTGCTCGACGGAGGGCGGCAGTTCGCCCCAGTCCGCACGGACCAGATCCTGGATCTCCTTGGCGGCCGGTGCCGTCGGGTTCCTGGCGAAGAGGCCGCAGACAGGGCCGTCGAAGTCGAAGAGCACCGCTTGCGCTGCCGTGAGCAGGCCGTGCAGGCTCTTCTGGCGGCCGTCGGTCCGGCCCGCGGAGTTCTGCCGGGTCCTCATTCGGTCAGTCTGCCACGTACGGCTCACCCGGGCGGTGCGAGCGGTACCTGAGTGGGTTCTGGGATGCTGCCGCCCGGCGGAGTACCGTACGCCTCCTCTTCAATAACGCTGGTGCTACTCCTGGCGAAAGAATGGCGATGGCAACGGACCCGACCACGACAGCCTGGCGACGGGCTGTCGCATTGAGTGGTGGCGAACAGTCAATCGAAGGGCCGCTCAAGGGTTACCACCATGAAACATATGTCCTCCCCTTTCTGTGTGCGGGAGATCTGCCCCGGACCGGTCGGTGGAAGTGCCGGGATCCCCGCAGCGGCCTCTTCTGGTTCGACCGCCGGTGCTTCGAATCTGAAGAAGCACTGCTCAGTGCCCTGTCGGGGCGCATCTCGCGTATTCCTGAGGTGGTCGAGGTCGAAGGTGCCAAGCTGCAGCAGTTCATCGAGGGCAGCACGCTCGGATCCCTCGAGAAAAGGGGCGAGCCCGCTCCCTCCGACCTGATCGGTCAGCTGGGCTCGCTGTTTCGGGAAATGGCCGAGGTGCGACCCGATTCGCTCTCCATCGCCAGAAAATGCACAAAAGAGGATCAGGCGCCGGAGGGGGACTCCGCGGAGTTTCTGGAGCGGTTGATCAGGTTCGCCGAAAAGCAGGTATACGAAAAGAACCTGGAGCGGTTCGGCGGGCTCTTCGGCCATCTGGGTCTGAACGGTGACGCTTTCACACGCCTGCGGAAGCACGTTCTGGGGCTGGTGGAGCGTCCCTTCTGTCTCCTGCACGCCGATCTCCACCGCGAGAACCTGATCGTGGACCCGTCGTCCCGGCTCTGGGCGATCGACTGGGAACTGGCGATGTTCGGTGATCCCTTGTATGACCTGGCAACGCATCTGTATCTCATGCGATATCCGGAACCGCAGGCGTCCGGTGTCGTCACCTCATGGCGCCAAAGCGTCGAGGACGTCAGGGCGGGAAGTTCCCAGGGCTGGGAGAAGGACCTTCCGCTCCTGATCGACTTCAAGAGGGCGCAGTCGGTGTACACGGATGTGATCAGGTCCGCGACGAAGCTCAGCGCCTCCCCGGCCCGGGACGGGTCGCTGCTCTGGCTGACGGCCGTCAAGCTGCGGGGCATCGTGTCCGCGGCGGCAGTCCCCCTGGGCTTGGAGTCCGTCCCCTCCGTTGCCCGGATCGCCGAAGTACTGGCTCGCTGGCTCACCGGCCGCTGAGACTGGCCGCCTGCACGAGCCCCGTGTGCTGGGGCTGCCGAGGTCGCCGTCTGTCTTGCTCCTTCACCCGGGGGTGGTGACCATGGGCGGCACGGGATGCGTAAAGGGGGACGCGTGGCACGTAACGGGGGAGTCGGCGGCCGGGGTGTGGTCGCGTGGTTGAAGGCTGGCGCGGTTCGAGAGCGTGGCGGTCCGGGGCATGTTGCTCGGGATCTTTGTCACCGGGATGGTCGCCGAGTTCGTCAAACCGGTGGGAGACGCTCTGCAGGGCCGGACCTTCGTCGGTGGAGCGCTCCTCAGCCTCGTGGGATACGTCTTGTACGACGCGGTGAAGGACCTGGCCGCATCCGTCGAGAGGGCGCCTGCCCGCAGTCGCGTGCGGTCCAGCGACCTTCCCGAATACGTGCGTGAAGCCTTCGGTGCGCGGAAGGTCGACATCTGCTTCCTCGGCTACACCGGGGAGACCTTGAAGGAGGCCGTCTATGAACGGCTGAATCTGTTGCTGGACGGCAACGGCCAGGCCAGAGACGTGTCCATACGGATGCTGGTGCCGGACTTCGGCCGGCCGATGGCCCTGCCGTCTCGCGTGGGGCCTGGCGGGGAGCCGGTCGACGATCCCGGTTTCAGGGACCGCCTGGCAGATCTCTGCCAGGAGTACGACGATCAACTCCAGGCGAAAATAGAGGAGTTCGACCAGTTCAGAGGCGTAAGAGTTACCTGTGAGTACCGGCTTTACCACGGGGTCCCCAGGGACAAGATCTGCATCTTCAATGAGTCACTCGTGCTGCACGGCCTCTATGACGTGTCGGTCACGATGCGCTGGCGAGGAGAGCGGTACTACGACCCGAAGGGCTTCCAGACGGACTTGTCCGTGTGGTCGCTGCGGGAGGGCGCGGACGGCGCGGAAGGCGTGGTGATGTGGACCAAGCACTTCAACGACCTGTGGGCGCTTGCTGCCGTCCCGCCCTGGCGCCGCCAGGGACCGCCCACGCGTTGAGGCGTGGAGGCTCGCGCGGTAAGCGGGCACGACCGCCCTGCGTACGCTTTCGCCCATGAGTGGCGACACCGGCGGGATGGGCCTCCGTGAGCGGAAGAAGCGGCGGATGTATCAGGCGATCTCCGAGGCGGCCATCGGGCTGTTTCTGGAGAAGGGGTTCGACAAGGTGTCCGTCGCCGAGGTCGCGGCCGCCGTCGAGATCTCCAAGCCGACCCTGTTCCGGTACTTCCCCACCAAGGAGGACCTGGTCCTGCACCGGTTCGCCGATCATGAGGACGAGGCCGCACGCGTCGTCGCCGGGCGGAGCGAGGACGTGACGCCGCTCGCCGCGCTGCGGGCGCACTTCCTCGACGGGCTCGAGCGGCGCGACCCGGTGACCGGGCTGAACGACCACCCCGCGGTGCTCGCCTTTCACCGACTGCTCTACGGCACCCCTTCACTGGTCGCGCGGGCCTACGGCTATCAGGAGCGGTCGGAGAAGATCCTGGCCGGCGCGCTCGGTGAGGGGGTCGGTGCGGCGCTCGCGGCCGGGCAGATCTTTGCCGTACAGCGGGTTCTCGCCATGGAGAACTGGCGGCGGATCGCGGCGGGGGAGAGTGCCGACGAGGTGTGGCCGGATGCCGTGGAGGCCGCTGAGCTGGGGTTCCGGCAGCTGGAGGGTGGGCTCGGCGCGCTCAGGCGTTTTGAGGTTTAGTAAAAAATGTTACTCGGTTACGTTATTCTCGTTCGGTGACCGATTCCGCCGATCTCCGTGCCCTCGTCCAGGAACGCCACCACCACGACCTCTGCCGCGCCGCCCTCGCCGCGATGATCGAGGGCGCCGACGAACAGGTCGTCATCGGCGAGAACGCCTCCGCCTCGGGAGCCGACGCCGAAGTGCTCGGATACCAGCTGCGCAGCAAGGCCAAGGAGCTGCACGAACTGCCCGAGGTGCCGCTCTTCTTCGGGCGCCTCGACTTCGCGGACGGTGCCGGCGACCACGCCGGGCAGAGCTACCACGTGGGACGGCGGCGCGTGGTCGAGCACCCGGCCGCCCCGCCCCTCGTCGTCGACTGGCGCGCCCCCGTCTCGCGCGCCTTCTACCAGGCCGGGCCCCAGGATCCACAAGGCGTCGCGGTCCGGCGCCGCTTCGGATGGGCTCCCGCGAGCAAGGGCGACTCCGCCGATCTGACCGGCCTGGAGGACGAGTGGCTCACGGTGGACGGCGGGCCCGCAGAAGGGGCCGGGTCCGCTCCCGCCGCGGCCTCCGGTGAGGGCAGCCGTATCGTCGCCCGCGAGATCGAGCGCCCCCGTGTCGGCCCCATGCGCGACATCGCCGCCACCATCCAGCCCGACCAGGACGACCTCGTCCGCGCCGACCTCGCCACCTCCGTCTGTGTGCAGGGAGCCCCCGGCACCGGCAAGACCGCGGTCGGCCTGCACCGGGCCGCGTACCTCCTCTACACCCACCCCCAGCGCGTCCAGCGCGGCGGACTCCTCATCCTCGGACCCAACCGCACCTTCCTCACCTACATCTCCGAGGTGCTGCCCGCACGGCGAGAGCGGCGTGCGGCAGTCCACCATCGAGGAGATCCTCGTGGAGGAGAGCAGTACGGCGGTGGCCAGGGCGCGGACGTACGAGGACGCGGAGGCCGCGGCCGCCGTGAAGCACGACGCCCGCATGGCCGAGGTCCTGCGCCGCGCCCTGTACTCCCGGGTGCGCCCCGAGGCCGTCACCGACTCGCTCGCCGTCCCCGACGGTTCGTACCGCTGGCGCGTGCCGGCCGGTGTGCTCGCGCGGATCGTGGCGGGTGTGCGGGAGGAGGAACCGCCGTACGCGGTCGGGCGGGAGCGCGTGCGCAGCCGGGCCGTGCGGCACCTCCAGGAGCAGGCCGAACGCAGGTCGGGGCCGGTGAACAACCTCTGGCTGCAGAAGGCCGGCAGATCCCGGCCGATGAGCGCCTACGTCGAGGCGGTGTGGCCCAGGGTGCGGCCGGAGGAGGTCGTGGCCGGGCTCCTCGGCGACGCGGGCGCGCTGGCCGCCGCGGCGGACGGGATCCTCGACGCCGGCGAGCAGCGGGCGATCCTCTGGGCGAAGCCCCCGCGCTCCTTCCGCTCGGCCTCCTGGTCGGCGGCCGATCTCGTCCTCCTGGACGAGGTCGCCGGGCTCCTCGAACACCCCGCCGGCTACGGACACATCGTCGTCGACGAGGCCCAGGACCTCTCCCCGATGCAGGCCCGTTCGATCGCGCGCCGCGCCGCGTACGGTTCGCTCACCGTCCTCGGCGACCTCGCGCAGGGCACCACCCCGTGGGCGGCCCGCACCTGGGGTGAGCTGCTCGGCCACCTGGGCAAGCCCGACGCCCTGATCGCGCCCCTGACGACGGGGTTCCGCGTCCCCGGCGCCGTCGTCGCCCTCACCAACCGCCTCCTCGGTCTCCTCGACGTGGACGTGCCGCCCGCCCGTTCCCTGCGCCGCGACGGCGAGGTGAGGATCCGTCAGACACAGGACGTCATCGCCGAGACCGTCGACGCCGTGCGCGAGGCGCTGGAGCACGAGGGGTCCGTGGGCGTCGTCGCGGCCGATGACGAGACGGTGCGGATGCTGCGCACTGCCTTGACGGACAAGGGGATCGAGGTGGGCGGACCGGATGATCAGCGGGCTCGCGTGACCGTTCTCGCGGCGTCCGTCGCCAAGGGCCTCGAGTACGACCATGTCGTCGCCGTCGAGCCGGCCGCCGTGGCCGAGGCCGAGCGCCGCGGCCTGCACCGGCTGTACGTCGTCCTGACCCGCGCGGTGTCCCGCCTCGACGTCGTGCACAGCCGGCCGCTTCCGTTCGCCGCGGCGTCCTGAGCCGTCCGCTCACTTCGGGATGTCGAGCGCCGTCCCGTAGAGCCGGGTCACCCGGAGCCTGATCACCACGCGGCCCTCCTCGACCTGCCGGCCGAGGAACTCCGCCTCCTGCGCGGGGTCGTCGAACCCCGCTGTCATGGCGAGCAGTTCGCGCCCGACGGCGTCCCCGGGCGCGGCCGTCACGTCCGACACCTCGGCCTCGCCCTCGGCGACGGCGAACGACCACACGTCGGGGCCGCTGACATGCAGCGCGGCATGCGGGTCGCTCCGCAGCTGACGGGTCTTGAGGCGGTCGGTCGTGGTGGAGAAGCGCAGGACGCGCTCGCCGGGGCTCCAGTGGTAGAGCACGGTGGACAGGTGCGGGTGCCCGGTGCGCCGGACGCTCGCCAGCGTCCCGAACCGGCCCCGGTCGAGCAGCAGGTGGAGCTCTTCGTCGGTGAGGCCCCGGGGCGCGGGACCGCTCTTCGCTGCCATGACAACTCCATCGGGATCGGGTTCGAGCCGGTGTGTGATGCGGCTGGTGGGGGACGCGAGGCGGGGGATGAGGGTCAGGCCGTCGTCTTGCGGGGGCCGCGCAGCACCCCGTACGCGATCACGAACGCGGCGACGAGCAGACCCGTACCGACCGTGAACGCCAGGTGGTAGCCGCTGGTGAGGGCCTCGGCGCGGGTGCCGCCCTGTGCGGTGAGCGAGCGGGTGCGGGACGCGGCGAGCGTGGAGAGCACGGCGACGCCTACGGCCATGCCGATCTGCTGGGTGGTGTTGAAGAGACCGGAGGCGAGCCCGGCGTCGGCCTCGCTCGCCCCGGACATGCCGAGCGAGGTCAGCGCGGGCAGGGCGAGGCCGAAACCGGCCGCGAGGAGCATCACCGGGAGGACGTCGGTGGCGTAGTGCGCGTGCACGGGGACCCGGGCGAGGAGTCCGAGTACGCCGATGAGGAGCGCGATCCCGGTGAGCAGCACGTTCCGTTCGCCGAAGCGGGCGACCAGGCGGGCCGAGACGCCGAGGGAGACCGCGCCGATGACGGCGGCGGCGGGGAGCATGGCGAGGCCGGTCTCCGCGGCGCCGTAGCCGAGGACTCGCTGGAGGTAGAGGGCGACCAGGATCTGGAAGGAGAACAGCGCGGCCACCATCAGCATCTGGACCAGGTTCGCCCCGGCGACGCTGCGCGAGCGCAGGATCCTCAGCGGCATGAGCGGCGTACGGGCCTTTGCCTGCCGGACGAAGAACCCGGCGAGCAGGAGCGCGGCGACGGCCCCGGTCCCGAGCGTGCGCGCCGAAGTCCAGCCGTACTCCTCGACCTTGACGACGGAGTAGATCCCGAGCATCAGGCCGCCGGTGACGAGCAGCGCGCCGGCCGTGTCGGCACCCGCCGTGAGCCCGAGGCCTCGGTCGCGGGGCAGGGCGGGCACGGCGACCGCCAGGGCCGCGAGCCCGATGGGCAGGTTGATGAAGAAGATCCAGTGCCAGCTGAGGCCGTCGGTGAGCAGGCCGCCGAGGACCTGCCCTATCGAGGCTCCGGCTGCGCCGGTGAAGCTGAACACGGCGATGGCCCTGGCGCGTTCACGGGGTTCGGTGAACAGCGTGACGAGGATGCCGAGGCTGACGGCGGACGCCAGCGCGCTGCCGGCGCCCTGGAGGAACCGCGCGGCGATCAGGACCGCGGGGCTCGTGGCCGCGCCCGCCAGGAGCGAGGCCCCGGTGAAGACCGCCGTGCCTACGAGGAACAGCCGCCTGCGTCCGATGAGGTCGCCGAGCCGCCCGGCGAGCAGCAGCAGGCTGCCGAACGCGATCAGGTAGGCGTTGACGACCCAGCTGAGGCCGGCCGGGGTGAACCCCAGATCGCTCTGGATGGCCGGCATCGCCACGGTCACGATGCTGCCGTCGAGGACCGTCATCAGCATCCCCGTGGCCAGGACGCCGAGGGCCGGCCACCTGGAGCGCCGGGGGGTGAGGAGTGCCGGAAGGGCGCGGAGCGGTGCGGAAACGGCAGGCATCTGCGGTCATCTCCTGTCAAAGGGCCACGGCGGGAGCCGCTGCGGGCCAACAGAAATGACCGTAGCAGATAGTTTTGTTGCAGACTATCTTTTACGGATGCATGCGTGAGTGGGTAGGCGGGCGGGCGTGAGTGGGTGGCTGGTGTCGGGTGGTGTGGGTGGCTAGCGCTGGCGCGCTCTCCGGGGAGCCGGGTGCGGGCTCTCGGGCGGGGTGGCCAGGTGGCCGTCGACCAGGCGGTTCAGCGCGCGCAGCAGCGCCTCGCGCTCCGTCCCGGGGAGCGAGCCGAGCGCCTCTTCGTGTACGCGGTCGGCGATCGCCTGACTCTCCGCGGCGACCTGCGCGCCCTTCTCCGTGACCGCGATGATCCGTGCCCGCCGGTCCCGCGCGGACGGGCGCCGCTCGGCGAGGCCCGCCTTCTCCAGGGCGTCGACCGTCACCACCATCGTGGTCTTGTCCATGTCGCCGATCTCCGCGAGCTGCGCCTGGGTGCGCTCCTCTTCCAAGGCGTGCACCAGTACGCAGTGCATCCGGGCCGTGAGGCCGATCTCGGAGAGGGCCGCCGCCATCTGCGTACGCAGTACATGACTGGTGCGGTCGAGCAGGAAGGAGAGGTCCGGTTCGGTGCGGGTGGGCGCCATGGAGGTCATGAGTGCCAGGGTAGCCAATTTGATCCGTTACGGATTATCTGCAACCTGGCGCACCCTGGGGCGCCCGTCCGGTGCGCTCCGTCACCCGCCGACCCGCTCGCCGACGAACGCCTCCCACGTCCGCTCGCCCCTGGCCGCACCCGCGCGCGCCAGGTTCGCCCCGGCCCGGTACGCGCGACCCGCCTTCCCGGGGATGCGGACTGGCAGCTTCGGCCGGCGCCTGCCCTTGGCCCGGAGGTAGCCGGCGCTCAGTTCGGCCATCCCGTACACCCTGGGACCGGCCAGGTCCGGTACCAGGCCGGCCGGCTCGCCGAGTGCCAGCTCCACCAGGCGGGCGGCGACGTCGCGCGAGTCGACCGGTTCGAAGCGGAGCCCGCCCGGGACGGGGAGCACCGGCAGCTTCGTCATCTTCTCGACCACGCCGAGGACGAGGTCGTTGAACTGGGCGGCCCGCAGCGTCGTGAACGGTATGCCGGACTCGGCGACGGCCCGCTCGGCGGCCAGCTTGTTCTTGAGCCAGGCCACCGGGACCGTGTCCGCGCCGGTCACCGAGATGAGGACGAGGTGCTTCACCCCGGCCTGCTGTGCCGCCCGCACCAGGTTCCGGGTCGCCACGTCGTCGCCCTTGGGGCCGCCCGCGAGGTGCAGGACGATCTCGGTCCCCGTCAGCGCCGTCCGCAGTCCCGGGTCTGCTTCGTCGAGCAGGTCGGCGCTCACGTACTCGACGCCGTCGGCGGACTCGCGGCCGTGCCGGCTGAGCACGCGGACCGGGTGGCCGGCCTTGCGCAGCAGGGGCACGACGTGGCCGCCCAGCGTGCCCGTGCCGCCGGTGACCAGGATCGGTGCAGTCATGGCTACTCCCGTTTGTTTGCGCGGACCGGGGCTTCGGCGCCCCCGTCCGGGTCGGTAGGTTCTCGACGTCTGCTTCTTTGACCCGCGCCGAGCGAGGAATGTGACCGATGGACGAGAACGCATCGCTGACCGAGCGTTTCGAGAAGGACCGGACCCGGCTGCGCGCGGTGGCCTACCGGATGCTCGGCTCGGTGACCGAGGCGGACGACGCGGTGCAGGAGACCTGGCTGCGCCTCAGCCGCACGGCCGACGCGCACTCGCATGACGCGGAGGGGGAGGAGAGGGGAGACGGGGACGCGCCCGCCGGCATAGAGAACCTCACCGGCTGGCTGACCACGGTCGTGTCGCGTGTGTGCCTCAACATGCTGCGCGCCCGCGAGAACCGCCGCGAGGACCCTCTCGACGCGTACGTCCCCGATCCGGACGCCGCCCCGGAGGGCGGGCGTGACCCCGAGGAGGAGGCGCTGCTCGCCGATTCGGTCGGCGTCGCCCTCCTCGTGGTACTCGACACCCTGACCCCCGCCGAGCGGCTCGCCTTCGTGCTGCACGACATGTTCGCCGTGCCGTTCGACGAGATCGGGCCGCTGATCGAGCGGGCCCCGGCCGCGACCAGGCAGCTCGCCAGCCGCGCCCGCCGCCGGGTCAGGGGCGTCGCCCCGGCGCCCGGCGCCGATCTGCCGCGCAGGCGCCAGGTCGTCGAGGCGTTCCTGGCCGCCACGCGCGGCGGGAACTTCGACGCGCTGGTCTCCCTGCTCCACCCGGACGTGGTGCTCCGCGCGGACCGCACGGTCGTCCCGACCCCCGAGCCCGTCGTGGTCCGCGGCGCCGCCACGGTGGCCCGCGGCGCGATGGCCGCCACGGGCCGCGCCCTGTTCACCGGTCCCGCGCTGATCGACGGCACGGCCGGCCTCGTGATGGCACCCGGCGGCCGCCTGTTCCTGGTGCTGGTCTTCACGGTCACCGGCGACCTGATCACGGGCATCGACGTGATCGCGGAACCGGAGCGCCTGCGTCACCTGGACATCACCGTTCTCGACGGTGATCCGGGCGGTCCGCACGGGGAATAGGGCGGTACGAGGAACGGAGGCTCGCGGCGAGTGGCCGGACGCGGGCACGGGCCCGGCCGTACGCTGGCAGCGTGACGCTCGATGACCTCGTAAGGCTGCGCCGGGCCCGGGACATGATGGACCGCGACTACGCGCAGCCCCTCGACGTCCCGGCCCTGGCGCGTGCCGCGCACATGTCGCCCGGGCACTTCTCCCGCAGCTTCCGGGCGGCCTTCGGCGAAACCCCGTACAGCTATCTGATGACCCGCCGTGTCGAGCGGGCCAAGGCGCTGCTGCGGCGGGGCGATCTGAGCGTGACGGAGGTCTGCTTCGAGGTCGGCTGTACGTCGCTGGGGTCGTTCAGCTCGCGTTTCACCGAGCTGGTCGGCGAGACCCCGAGCGCGTACCGGGCCCGCAGTCACGAGCCGGGCGCGGTCATACCCGCGTGCGTGTCCAAGATCCTCACCCGCCCCGTCCGCAAAGGACCGGCCGGGGGCGGGCACGTCCTCGACGCCCAAGTCCTCGACGGAGAACCGGAAACGGGCCCTCGCGCGTAGGCCTCACGCCGCCTTCCGGGTGGCGTGGAGCACTTTTGCAAGCGGCCGCTTGCAATAGTTAGCACCGGCGAGGCACTATCGGAACATGGCATCGCTCAACGTCGGCAATCTCGGTGAGTACCTGCGCGAGCAGCGCCGCAGTGCGCAGCTCTCGCTCAGGCAGCTCGCCGATGCCGCCGGGGTGTCCAATCCGTATCTGAGCCAGATCGAGCGCGGTCTTCGCAAGCCGAGCGCGGAGGTCCTCCAGCAGGTGGCCAAGGCCCTGCGGATCTCCGCGGAGACGCTGTACGTGCGAGCCGGGATTCTCGATGCGGAGCGGGAGCGGGAAGAGGTGGAGACGCGCGCCGTCATCCTCGCCGACCCCTCGCTCAACGGGCGCCAGAAACAAGTGCTGTTGCAGATCTACGAGTCCTTCAGGAAAGAGAACGGGACCGAGGTGCAGCACGACAGTCACGAACACCCCGCCGACGGCCCCCGCACGGCCGGGAGCAGCGGTGCCGAACCCTCAAGCTGAAGCCGATGTGATCCGGGAGGACCACGCCATGGCCATCACCGACGACCTGCGCAAGACCCTCAGCAACCCGACCCCCCTCTACTTCGCCGCCGGCACGGCCGAGCTCGCCTATCAGCAGGCGAAGAAGGTGCCCGGCATCGTGGAGCAGCTGCGCGCCGAGGCCCCGGCCCGGTTCGAGGCCGTGCGCAACACCGACCCGAAGGACGTCCAGGAGAAGGCGGCCGGCCGCGCCAAGGAGGCCCAGGCGGCCATCCAGGCCAAGGTCACCGAGGTGCTCGGCACGCTCGACACCGACCTGAAGAAGATCGGCGAGTCCGCTCAGGACCTCGCGCTGCGGGGTGTGGGCGTCGCCGCCGAGTATGCCGTCAAGGCCCGCGAGACCTACGAGAAGGTCGCCGAGCACGGCGAGGAGACCGTGCGGGCCTGGCGCGGTGAGGCGGCCGACGAGATCCTCGAGGTCGCCGAGGCCGTCGAGCCCGGCGCGGAGTCCGTGGCCGTGGCCGACGAGCCGGCCACCGCGAAGCCCGGGCCGGCCGACGCGTCCGCCAAGAAGCCGGTGGCCGTGAAGAAGGCCCCGGCCAAGAAGACGACGACCGTGAAGAAGACCGCGCCCTCCGGCAAGTAGCGGCACGGCGGGGTGAACAAAGCGGTACGGAGCGTACCGAGGGGCGGGCCGGGCACTTACCGGGTGTCCGGCCCGTTCACCGGGTACGGTGACCGCGTAGGACTGACCTGACTCGGGTGGTGGGCGTTGTGCTGATGTCGGCTTTCGGCGGCTTGATGTGGCTGCTCTACACCGCCATGCTCGTGCTCGCGGTGGTTGCTCTGGTGATGGCCGCGTTCTCGCGCGAGGACGCGTTCCGCGCCGCGGACAAGCAGAACAAGATGTTCTGGCTGATCATCCTCGGCATCGCGGTCGCGGTGAATCTGCTCGTCCCGATGCTGTTCCTCCAGCTCGCGGGGCTCGTCGCGACGATCGTCTTCTTCGTGGACGTGCGGCCCGCGCTCCAGCAGGTGTCGGGCGGCGGCCGGGGCCGCCGTGGCGGCGGCTCCAGCAGTGACGGTCCGTACGGGCCGTACAACGGCGGGCGCTGAGCCCTCCGGCATCCGGGGGGCGACCGCCCCCCCGGATCAGGGGCTAGTTCCCCCGGTCCAGGAGGACGACTGCCACGTCGTCCGTGAGGTCGCCGCCGTTGAGGTCGCGGGCCTCGTTCACCGTCGCGTCGATGAGTTCCTCGCCGCGCAGTCCCTCAGCGACCTTGCGGCGCACCATGTCCACCATGCCGTCCTGGCCCAGGCGCTGCTTGCCGCCGCCGACCCGTCCCTCGATCAGGCCGTCCGTGTAGAGCATCAGGCTCCACGTCGGGCCGAGCTCGACCTGACGGCGCGGCCAGCGGGCGCGCGGCAGCAGACCGAGCGCCGGGCCGTTGTCCTCGTACGGGAGCAGCTCGGCGCGCCGCCCCGGGCGCGCAATCAGCGGCGACGGGTGGCCCGCGAGGCACAGGCCCGCGCGGCGGCCGTCGGCGGAGATGTCGACCGTGCACAGCGTCGCGAAGATCTCGTCGTCCGCCCGCTCATGTTCGAGGACCTGCTGGAGCGTGGAGAGCAGCTCGTCGCCGCACAGGCCGGCGAACGTCAACGCCCGCCAGGCGATGCGCAGTTCGACACCGAGCGCCGCCTCGTCGGGGCCGTGCCCGCAGACGTCGCCGATCATGGCGTGCACCGTGCCGTCGGGCGTGCGGACGGCGTCGTAGAAGTCACCGCCGAGCAGCGCGCGGGAGCGGCCCGGGCGGTAGCGGGCCGCGAAACGCAGCGGGGAGCCGTCCAGGAGCGGCGTCGGGAGCAGGCCGCGCTCCAGGCGGGCGTTCTCCTGGGCGCGCAGCCGGGACTCGGCGAGCTTGCGCTGGGCGACGTCGGCGCGCCTGCGCTCGACGGCGTAGCGCACCGCACGGCCCAGCAGGCGGCCGTCCAGCTCGTCGCGGAACAGATAGTCCTGGGCACCGACGCGCACGGCCTCGGCGCCGCGCTCCGCGTCGCCGGACGCGGTGAGAGCGAGGACGGCGTGCCGCGGCGCGAGGCGCAGGACGTGCCGGAGCGTCTCCAGCTCGTCGGCGTCCGTGGCCGCGCCGGGCGCGGGCAGGGCGAGGTCGAGCAGGATGCAGTGGACGTCGTCGGTGAGGAGTCGCTCGGCCTCGGTGAGGTTGCGGGCGGTACGGACGCGGATCGGCTTGCCCGCCGAGTCGGTCAGTTCGGGCACGCCGAGGGAGGCGGTGGGGTCGTCCTCGATGACGAGGAGCGTCAGAGGGCCACCTCCGCCGCTCTGGGCGCCGGAGGCCGTGGGCTGCCGGGGCAGCGTGACGGGCGGCGTCGGCACTGTCGGAGCCTGACCACCTTCCACGGCCGGGATAGCTCTCTGCCGCGGTACGGGTACGGGCATCGCTCGGTTCCTTCCCTCCCCCCGAGGGCGTGGTGGAGCGAAGGATCGTCGCACCACCGACGGTGGACCTTAGCGGTAGGCGGCGTCGCAACGGAATGGTGAGAGGCAAACCGCCACTGTCATATGCCGCATCAGTTAACGGAATTGGGCACGCCAGAGGGCCCATCGGCCGATTCGGGGATGACGAAGGTCACGTCGGTTCACTGCAACCGGAGGCGCCGGAGTGCGGTGGGTCACGTGGCCCAGCTCACGACGACGCCCCCGCAGTCCTTTACGCGTCGGGGCGGACGACCCCGAGGATCGCCATCGAGCCCGCGCCCGCGACCGTGACGTTCCGCCCGGGGCGCGGCGCGTGCACGATGGCGCCGTCCCCTATGTACATCCCGACGTGGCTGGCGTCGCCGAAGTAGATGATCAGGTCGCCGGGGCGCATGTCCTTGATGTCGATGTGCTTGAGCTGCTTCCACTGCTCCTGCGAGGTCCGCGGGATCGGCCGTCCGGCCGCCGACCACGCCCGCGAGGTCAGGCCCGAGCAGTCGTAGGAGCCGGGGCCCTCGGCGCCCCACACGTAGGGCTTGCCGAGCTGGCCGGTGGCGAACGCGACCGCCTTCTTGCCCTGCGCCGACGCGCTGCCCTTGATGTCCTTCAGGACCCCCGAGCCGAGCCAGGCCGTCTGCCGCTTGTACTCGGCCTGCTGCTCCAGCTTCTTCAGCCGCTCCCGCTCCTCTTTCTCGAGCTGCGACTCGAGCTTCTCGGCGGCCGCGATCTTGCTCTTGATCTTCTTCTTCGCCCGGGCCTTCTCCTTGCGGCCGGCCTCGAGCTTCTTCCAGTTCCGCGTGGCGTCCTGGGCGTACGTCTGCAGGTCCTCCTGCGTCCGGGCCATCTCGCCCAGGAGCCCCTTGGTGGCGTGCTGCCCCTGCCGCATCCGGTCCGCGCCGTCCAGGAACCGCGACGGGTCGTCCGAGAGCATCAGCTGCGCCTCCGGCGGCATACCGCCGTCGCGGTACTGCTGGCGGGCCGCGGCGCCCGCGCGGGACTTCAGCCGGTCCAGCTTCTTCTGGCCGGCGACGATGTCCTTGGCCAACTGGACGATCTGTCCCGACTGCTTCTCGGCCTTCTCCTCGGCCGCGTTGTACGCCTCCGTGGCGACGGCCGCGTCGTGGTAGAGCCCGTCGAGCCGGGCGCGCACCTGCTCAAGGTCCGCGCCTCTGTCGGACGTTGACGGCGGCGCGGGCCGCGCGGGACTCGCGTACGCGGCGCCTGGCGCCGTCAGTACGGTCAACGCGCTGACCAGTGCCACGGCCGCCATGACTGTCGTGCTCCGCCTGCTCATCGCGCTCCGCCCCCAAGTCGTGAAGACCCATCAAAACTGATTTACCGTCAGTAACTTACGGATGCCCAGGGATGGTGCCACGCCGGCGCCGAATGTGACAGAGCCGGGCAACAACTCCCTATCCGCTCCCGGCCCGCCCCATCGGTCCCGCACGCCCCTGCCCCGCACCGTCTGACGTACGACCCCCGGAGATCGTTCCCTCGGGCTCCGGACGCGCCTTCGTCAGCGAAGGGGAGCCAACGCCCCCCAGGCGACCGTCACTTCTCCCTGCCGCCAGCGCGCGGGCCGGTCGAGCACCGGCCAGTCCGCGCTCAGCGCCCGTGCCGTCCGGATCCACCGCTGCCGCGCCCCGTACGAGGCGTAGGGGGCGGCCGCCGCCCAGGCGCGGTCGAAGTCGCGCAGGAACGCGTGGACCGGCTCGCCCGGCACGTTGCGGTGGATGAGCGCCTTGGGGAGGCGCTCGGCGAGGTCGGACGGGCGGTCGAGGGAGCCGAGGCGGGTCGCGAAGGTGACCGTGCGGGGGCCCTCGGGTCCGAGCGCCACCCACACGTGGCGGCGGCCGATCTCGTCGCAGGTCCCCTCGACCAGGAGCCCGCCGGGCGCGAGCCGGGCGGTCAGCCGCCGCCATACGTCGGCGACCTGGTCCTCGTCGTACTGGCGCAGCACGTTCGCGGCCCTGATCAGGAGCGGGTCGTGGGGGAGGGGCACCTCGAAGCCGCCGTGGCGGAAGGTGAGGCCGTCCTGTTCATAGGGGAGGGCGGCGGCGACCCGCGCCGGCTCGATCTCGATGCCCACCACGCGCGCGCGTGGCGCCACGGTGCGCAGTCGGTGCAGCAGCTCGACCGCGGTCCAGGGCGCGGCTCCGTAGCCGAGGTCGACGGCGACAGGGTGGTCGGCGCGGCGCAGGGCGGCACCGTGCGTGGCCGCGATCCAGCGGTCCATGCGGCGCAGTCGATTGGGGTTGGTGGTCCCGCGTGTGACCGTTCCCACGGGGCGGGACGGGGGGCGCGGGCTCATGGGTACGAGGGTATGCGCCCGCCCCGGGCGCCCCAGGGTTGAGTCCCCGACGGTAATGATTCGGCAAAACGGAAATGGAGCGGAGACCTCCGGTGTTGGAGGGGCTGAAGGAGGGTTCGTGCCCGGGCTCCGCGCCCGAGGTTCCGCCCTCCACGAGCCGTGCCCGCAGCAAGGAGGACCGCCACGTGAGCCAGTACGTGTCCAGGCTCCGCCGTTCCGGGACCTCGTCCCCGCGGCTCAGGTTCCCCGGCGCGCACCGCAGACCGCGTCGCGTGGCCATGCTCAGCGTGCACACGTCACCGCTCCACCAGCCCGGCACGGGCGACGCGGGCGGCATGAACGTCTACATCGTCGAGCTCGCCAAGCGCCTCGCCGCGATCAACATCGAGGTCGAGATCTTCACGCGCGCCACGACCGGCGCGCTGCCCCCCTCCGTCGAGCTGGCGCCCGGCGTCCTGGTCCGGCACGTGGACGCGGGCCCGTACGAGGGTCTCGCCAAGGAGGAGCTGCCGGCCCAGCTGTGCGCCTTCACGCACGGCGTGATGCAGGCATGGGCGGGCCACCGGCCGGGCTACTACGACCTCGTCCACTCGCACTACTGGCTCTCCGGTCACGTCGGCTGGCTGGCCGCCGAGCGCTGGGGTGTCCCCCTCGTGCACGCCATGCACACCATGGCCAAGGTCAAGAACGCCGCGCTCGCCGAGGGGGACAGCCCCGAGCCCGCCGCGCGCGTCATCGGCGAGACCCAGATCGTCCGCGCCGCCGACCGCCTCATCGCGAACACCGCGGAGGAGGCCGACGAGCTCGTACGCCACTACGAGGCGGACGCCGCCAAGGTCGCCGTCGTCCACCCCGGCGTGAACCTGGACCGCTTCCGTCCCGCCGACGGCCGCGCCGCCGCCCGGCACCGCCTCGGCCTGCCCCAGGACGCCCTCATTCCGGTCTTCGCGGGCCGTATCCAGCCCCTCAAGGCGCCGGACATCCTGCTCAGGGCCGTCGCCGTCCTCCTCGACGAGCGGCCCGAGCTGCGCTCGCGGATGGTCGTGCCCGTGGTGGGCGGCCCCAGCGGCAGCGGTCTGGCCAAGCCGGAGGGGCTGCAGAAGCTCGCCGCCAAGCTCGGCATCGCGGACGTCGTCCGCTTCCGCCCGCCGGTCGGGCAGGACCAGCTCGCGGACTGGTTCCGCGCTGCCTCCGTCCTCGTGATGCCGTCGTACAGCGAGTCCTTCGGGCTCGTCGCCATAGAGGCGCAGGCGGCCGGTACGCCGGTGATCGCGGCCGCGGTCGGCGGTCTGCCCGTCGCCGTGCGCGACGAGACGACCGGCTTCCTGGTCCCGGGCCACGACCCGGCGCTGTACGCACGCCGGCTGGGCGAGTTCGCCGACCGTCCACAGCTTGTGGACAGCATGGGCGCCGCCGCCGCGGCGCACGCGCAGGGCTTCGGCTGGGACACCGCGGCCTCCGCGACGGCCGATGTGTACACGGCGGCCACCTACGAGCACCGCCACCCCCGTCACGTACCCTCGCTGCATGGCTGACAGCACCATGGCCGGCGCGGCGGCGGTCATCGAGCAGGTCCTCACCGAGGCCGAGCTCGAGTGGGAGAGCCCCGAGCCCGGCTCGTCGTACGTCGTGAAGCTGCCCGGGACGCGCAAGCTGTCGACGACGCTCTCGCTGCTCGTCGGCAAGCACTCGCTCTCGCTGAACGCGTTCGTGATCCGGCACCCGGACGAGAACGAGCAGGGCGTCCACCGCTGGCTCCTGGAACGCAACCTCCGTCTCTACGGCGTGAGTTACGCGGTCGACCAGCTCGGAGACGTCTACCTCACCGGCAAGCTGCCCCTCGCGGCCGTCACCCCGGACGAGGTCGACCGCCTCCTCGGCTCGGTCCTGGAGGCCGCTGACGGCGCGTTCAACACGCTCCTGGAGCTCGGTTTCGCGAGCGCGATCCGCCGCGAGTACGCCTGGCGGGTGTCGCGCGGGGAGTCCACGCGCAACCTCGACGCGTTCACGAATCTGACCCAGCGCCCCGCCAAGTAGCGCCCTTCTCCTGCCGGTTGACCGGTGCGCGACCCCTTCCGCCACAGGGGTCGCCGTGGCATGCTCGCGACCGACGCAGACATGAACGACGTTCACATCTTTGAACGTCCTCGAACTGGATCGTGCGGAGGGTGGCGACGGTGGAGAACCTCAGTCGACGCGGGTTGTTGGGCAGCGCGATAGCGGTGGCGGCCGTGACGGTGACGGGAACCGGCGCGCGGGCCGCCACGGCACAGCCCGGTGAAGTCCCGCCCATCTGGCGCGAGTTCACCCGCACCCCCTACACGCACCCGCAGATCCCGTACGTCGGACGGGCCGGGTACCGCGCGGGCCGGCAGGGCTTCGCCCGCCCCCGCGTCGTCGCCGACGTCGTACGCGACTACGGCGCGCGCCCCGACGGCTCGGCCGACGCCGCCCCCGCGATCAACCGTGCCCTCGCCGACGCCGGACGGGCCGGCGGGGGCACGGTCCACCTGCCCCCGGGCACGTACCGCATCGACGACCTCATCCGCATCGGCCACTCCGGCGTCGTCCTGCGCGGCGCGGGCAGCACCCGCACCAAGCTGTACGCGACGCGCAGCCTCACCGAACTCATCGGCGTCTACGGCTCCCGCTACGGCGGCGACAAGTCCAGCTGGTCCTGGGCGGGCGGCCTGATCTGGCTCTGCCCCGAGGACCGCTTCCGCACCCTCACCGACGCGATCAGGGCGAAGGCCTGGCCCTTCGAGGGCTGGACGGGCAACAAGCGCGACGAGTGGGACACGCTGACGGCGGTCGGGCCCGCCACCCGCGGCTCCTGGTCGGTGACCGTCGCGGACGCGTCCCGCCTCTCCCGGGGCGACCTGGTCCTCCTGCGCCTCGCCGACGACCCCGGCCACACCCTCCTCGAACACATGGCGGGCGGCGGCCCGGGCCCCGAGGCGTACTACTGGGACGACAAGACCAAGCTCACCTCGTACGTGCCCTACGAATGGCCCGTACGGATCGCCTCCGTGCACGGCCGCCGCGTCACCTTCGAACGCCCGCTCCCCCTCGACATACGCCCCGAGTGGGACCCCCGGCTGACCACGCACATCGGCGCGCTGACCGGCTCGGGCGTCGAGGCGCTGACCCTCGAAGCCGTCGAGACCCCGCAGTCGCAGCACCTCCTCGACAAGGGCTACAACGGCGTCGCGTTCCAGTGCGCGTACGACTGCTGGGCCGACGACGTCACCGTGCGCCACGTCGACAACGGCTTCGGCCTGGTCGCCGCGTCCGCGTGCACGCTGCGCCGCACGCGCGTCGCGGGCCGCGGCTCGCACCACCCGTACTTCTGCCGTGAGGGCTCCCACGACAACCTCGTCGAGTCGTTCACGATCGAGCAGCGCACCGTCCCCGCCCCCGCGGGCACGCAGCTGCACGGCATCAACGTCGAGGGCCTGTCGTCGTACAACGTGTGGTCGCGCGGCGAGATGGAGATGGGCACGTTCGACTCGCACCGCGGCATGCCCTTCGCGAACGTGCGCACGGACATCACGGTGAACAACAACGGCCGCCACGGAGGGGACGCCTCGGCGGGACCGCTCTTCGGGGCGCGCTTCACGCACTGGAACATCCGCGTCACGAACCAGCGCGCCGGTCTGATGCGCCTCGACGGACTCGCGCCGTACAGCGCGACCGTCGCCGTCAACACGGTCCGCGAGTTCGACCAGACCGACGTCCCGGACTTCACCGGGGATCTGCATGCGCGGCTGGAGCTCTACGGCGACGGGGTGTCGGACACGGTCCGGCCGCGGAACCTGTACGACGCGCAGCGGTCGTCGGTCGGTCGGTGAACGTCAGGCGGTGAACGTCAGGCGGTGAGTTCGGGCTCGGCCCCGGCCTTCTCGGGGCTGGGGACGGGAGTGATGAGCTGGTCGTCCGCGGGCAGCCCCCGCATCAGGATCCAGTACCCGGCCGCCGCGACCGTCCCGATCACCGCGCAGCCCGCCCACAGCCACCCCGCGCCGAACCGGTCGATCGTCACGCCCGACGCGAGCGGCGCGACCAGGGCCGCCACCGACCACGACATGGAGTACATGCCCTGGTAGCGGCCGCGCCCGTGGGTCGGGGCGAGCCGCGCCACCAGGCCGGACTGGGTGGGCGCGTTGACCATCTCGCCGAGCGTCCACACGACGACGATCAGGGCGTACGCGGCCATCGACCCGGCGAAAGCGGTGAGCGCGAAGCCGTAGCCGATGAGGAGGGAGGAGACCGTCAGGAGCCGGCCCGCGTCGCGCTTCTCGATGAAGCGGGTCAGCGGGATCTGCAGCGCCACGATGACGATGCCGTTGACGGCGGCGACGAGCCCGACGTCCGAACTGCTCAGCCCCGCCTGCCCCATGACGATGGGCAACCCGGACGAGGACTGCGTGAAGACGACGGAGATGAGGAACGACAGCCCCACCATCAGCATGTACCGGCCGTCGCGCAGGACGGTCAGCATGGTCACGTCGGCGACGGGTGCCGCGTCGGGCTTCGGCTCGGCCCGCTCGGGCCGCGACTCGGGCACCTTCACGAACACCAGGACCGCGCAGGCCAGCGTCATCGCGGACTCCAGGAGGAAGCCGGCGGTGTAGCTGGCGGCGACGAGGAAACCGGCGTAGACGGAGGAGACGGCGAAGCCGAGGTTGATGGCCCAGTAGTTGAGGGAGAAGGCCCGCACGCGGTCCTTCGGCGCGACGAGGTCGGCCATCATCGCCTGCACGGCGGGACGCGACGCGTTGGAGGCGACGCCGAGCAGGAAGCCGGTCACCGCGATCCCGGCGGGGTCGCGCACGAAGGCGAGGACGGCGACGGTCGCGGCGGTCGCGAGCTGCGCGGCGAGGAGGGTGGGGCGCCGCCCGATCCGGTCCGCGAGCACCCCGCCGAGCAGCGACGCGATCATGCCGCCGAGCCCGATGAGCGCGGCGACCAGACCCGCGTACGACGCGGAGAAGTGGCGCTCGGTGGTCAGGTACAGCGCCATGAACGTGAGGACGAAGCCGCCCAGGCGGTTGATCAGGGTGCTGGTCCACAGCCACCAGAACTGGCGCGGCAGACCGGACACACTCTCGTGTGCGGCCCGTCTGAGTGCGGTGACGGACATCGGGACGGATCCCCCCTGGGGCGCGAGCGGCGTGGGTGCGGCCTGATGGGCCTGTAAGCGGCGCCGGCCATGTCCGTAACTTACGTGGGGGAGAGCGGCCGCGGCCACTCAATTGACGGTGGCCGTCAATCGTCGGCGGGACCCGCCTCCGTACCGTCCGGCCCGTGGCCGGGCGCGCAGGGCGCCGGAGGCTTGGATTAGGCTCAGAGCCATGGCCGACGCACCGTACAAGCTGATCCTCCTCCGCCACGGCGAGAGCGAATGGAACGCGAAGAACCTGTTCACCGGTTGGGTGGACGTCAATCTCAACGAGAAGGGCGAGAAGGAGGCAGTCCGCGGCGGTGAGCTGCTCAAGGACGCAGGCCTGCTCCCCGACGTCGTCCACACCTCGCTCCAGAAGCGCGCGATCCGCACGGCCCAGCTGTCGCTGGAGGCCGCGGACCGCCACTGGATCCCCGTCCACCGCTCCTGGCGCCTGAACGAGCGGCACTACGGTGCGCTCCAGGGCAAGGACAAGGCGCAGACGCTGGCCGAGTTCGGCGAGGAGCAGTTCATGCTCTGGCGCCGCTCGTACGACACCCCGCCGCCGCCGCTGGCCCGCGACGCGGAGTACTCCCAGTTCGACGACGCGCGCTACGCGACCCTCCCGCCGGAGCTGCGCCCGCAGACGGAGTGCCTCAAGGACGTCGTCGTCCGCATGCTCCCGTACTGGTTCGACGGCATCGTCCCGGACCTCCTGGACGGCAAGACGGTCCTGGTGGCGGCGCACGGCAACAGCCTGCGCGCCCTGGTCAAGCACCTCGACGGCATCTCCGACGCCGACATCGCGGGCCTGAACATCCCGACGGGCATCCCGCTGTCCTACGAGCTCGACGCGGACTTCAAGCCGCTGAACCCGGGCGGCACGTACCTGGACCCGGACGCGGCCGCGGCGGCGATCGAGGCGGTCAAGAACCAGGGCAAGAAGAAGTAGCCGTTGCGATCATGCCCCTGAGCTGCGCATACAGCGCGGCTTGGGGGCATTTTCATGTGCGGGAACCTCCCTGGGGCTTTCCGTCCGCACCCAGCGGGGCAGGCCCCCTCGTCCTCTCCCGCGAGTGATCTCGTCACCCGTCCGGTCCGCACGGTGCCGCACATGACGGTGTCCGGGTGCGCAGCCACCGGACCGCACGCACGCTGGGACCGTCGGAGTCGTAACCAACGGTGAGGGCCATGATCGTAACGATGGTGTCGATGCCGGACGCGACCGTGACCCGTACGCACCTGTCCGAGGCACGTGAGCGGCTCGCCGCGGCCCGCTTTCTGATCGTCGACGTCGAGCTGCCGGAGGATGCGCCGGCGGATGGCGGGGGCGTGGCCCGTCAGCTCGGCCTGGAGGCTGACGACCTGGCCTGGTTCGGCAGGAAGGACGAGCCCGCGCGGGCCGATTTCCTGGGGGAGAAGGCCGGCTTCGTCGTGCCCGTGGTCCACGACGACCAGATCGCCTACGTCCACGCGCTGGTGACCGAGCAGTTCCTGGTCACCGTTCACCGTGGCTGGGCGGGCATGGCGTCGAACCTCTCCGCGCAGCTCCGGCACGAGAGGCCACCCGACGTCGTGGCTGTGCTCTTCCTGCTCTTCCAGGAGGCGCTGGCGACCTTCCGGCGGGCCGCCGTGCAGGACCTGCTGCTGACGGAGGAACTCGAGGACGACATGTTCCAGCAACGGCGCCCCGAGCAGGTCTACCGCCTGTCGAAGCTGCGACGGCGCTCCGCCCTGCTGCACCACTCCCTGCTTCCCTACCTTCAGGTGGTGGACGAGGTCTTCACCCGCCGGATGCTGAACCCAAACTTTCCGGCGGAGCGGCAAAGGCTCGCCCAGGAGTTCCAGCACGCGGCGAGGCTGGTCCTGACGGACATCGAGTCCCTCCAGGACGCCTCCCGTCGCGCTTTCGCCAGCTACTCCTCCCTCGCCGCGGGCGAGCAGAACGGCGTGATCAACCGGCTGGCCATCGTGTCGACGATCTTCCTGCCGCTGACGTTCCTGAGCGGGTTCTTCGGCATGAACTTCACCTACCTGACCGACGAACTGGAGAGCAAGGTCGTCTTCTGGCTGCTCGCCGTGGGGCTTCAGGTGGCCGTCCTGTTCGTGGCCTTCTACGTACTGCACCGCACCCGCATCTGGCGGCGGCTGCGGGACGAGGACTAGGACGGGGACCGTCCGATCCGGCCCATCATGTGTCCACGTTGCGCCCGTGTCGTTGATGAGGGCAAGGAGCGGACTCCACGATCGGGCCTCCCACCCGCGCAGGCGGCGCGGACGGGAGGCATCTTCATGAGCGGGGCCGGGGGATTTCGGGTTCGTCACCTCGCCGCGGGCTGGGCCGGCAGGTTGAACACGTTGTCCGGGGAGATGATCTTGGTGATCGCCTGGCCGAAGAGGGTGCTCGGCTCCGCGTTGTCGTGGTTGATGTCCGTGTTCAGGACCACCACGAGCGTCGCCTTGGCCGACGGCAGGTAGATCGTCAGGGACTCGTAGCCGGGCAGGGAGCCGTTGTGGCCTATCCAGCCCTGGACGTTGAAGATGCCGAGGCCGTAGCCCGCGCCCGGGATCGTGGTCTTCGGGGTGATGAGGCGCTGCTTCTGCGTGGCGGGGCTGATCATCGCGTCACCGTCGGGGAACGTGCCCGTGGCGACCGTGGGTGCCCAGATGCGCAGGTCGTTGAGCGTGGAGATCATCGCGCCCGCGGCCCAGCCCCAGGAAGGGTTCCAGTCGGCCGTGTCCTCGATCTTCCCGTTCGCGGTCTGGTTCGTGTAGCCCTGCGAGTGCGGCTGCGGGAACTCGTTGCCGGTCGGGAACAGTGTCTGCTTCATGCCGGCCGGGGTGAGGATGTGGTCCTGGATGTAGTCGTGGAGCGGCCGGCCGCTCTCCTTCTCGACCACGAGGCCGAGCAGGATGAGGTTGGTGTTGGAGTAGTAGAACTGCTTGCCCGGCTCGAACAGCACGGGGTGCTTGAACGAGTAGTCGAGGAGCTGCTGCGGGGTGAACGGCCGCTCCGGATTCGACGTCAGCGCCTTGTAGAAGCCGTCGTCCTCGGAGTAGTTGAAGAGTCCGCTGCGCATCTCGGCGAGCTGACGGATCGTGATCTTGTCCCCGTTGGGGACACCGTCGATGTACTTCCCGATCGGGTCGTCGAGGCCGACCTTCTTCTCGTCGACCAGTTGCAGGATCGAGGTGACGGTGAAGGTCTTGGTCTCGCTGCCGATACGCATGTGCAGGTCGGGCGACATCTTCTGGCCGGTGCTCTTGTCGGCCACGCCGAAGGACTTCACGTACTCGCCCTTGTCCGGCGTCCACACACCGACGGTCACACCCGGAACGTTCGCCTCGTCCATGACTTTCTGCACGGCGGTGTCGAGCTCCTTCTCCACGGCGGGAGTGAGCTTCTGAACCTGGCCCGGCGTCGCCGACCCGGAATCGGTCGGCGAGGGCGGGTCGGTGGCGCGGACGACGGAGGCGGAGCTGGGGCCGGCGGAAACGGAGGCCGGCGTGGCGAGCGCGGACCCACCCGCTGTCGGCACCGCGAGCGTCCCCACCGCTACGGCGGTCACAGCCCCCCTGCGCAATCCCCTGGGCGAACGCGTCATGAGCTGACTCCAACCACGTGAGGAGAACCCACAGGAAGAACCCAGACCATCGTAGGGCGGGGCCCCACGCACCGCCTCTCCAGTCACCACAGCCCCTGTAGTCACTGGGGACAGCGTGGTCACCGCCTCTCCGACGGCTCCCCGCTCATCGCCACCGGCACCCGGTGCCCGCGGGCCGGTGGACACGGCCGGGTCAGTCGACCCCACGCAGGCAGACCCGGCTGCGCTGCGCATCGATCGGATGCACCGCCACCTCAAGGGAGTTCAACTCGCCCGCGCAGGGCGCGCACACCGGCCCCCCGCGCACGTCCGCAAGCGTCTCCGGCTCCTTCAGCCCGAGGTGCGCGAACGGCGTCATGGGCTTCACCGACCGGGTCAGGGCCTCGGCGCGGTGGGTGAGTGGCTGCTCGGGGGCGAGCCGCGTCAAGAACGCGTCCACGCGCGCGGTCGGCACCGTGAAGGCCAGAAGGAGCCCGTCGTCCTGGAACCCGTTCTGGTGGGCGGCCCGCCGGTCGGTGGCCTCGTCAGGAATCGGTACGCGCATCTGATCGCCCACCTCGGCGGGGGGTCACGCCTGATGTCCAGGTGGGGACTTGCCGACGACCATCCGCACCGGCATCACGCCCGGCGCCGGCGCCGCCCCCCGAGCATGCCGAGATCAGGGCGAAGACCGCGAGGCCCAGCGCACCGGCGGACAAGCCCCGCACGGAGGGCATCGAGGAGGGCCGCACCTTCACCGTGCATCCCCATTGCGTCCGATGTCGGTGCGGGTTCCGTCCCGTCCGGCCCATGCCATCGATGAACCCGCCCTCTCCCGGGACCTGTTGGCCAGACGCGTGGCCTTCAGGCTCACAGACACTGTCCGGGGCGGCGGCGGTTGCGCGAAGGGCCCGGTTCCGGACGAGCGGATGGGCCCTCGCCTCGGGCTACGACGTCGGCGAAGTGAAGTCCCCGATGCGCTGTTCTGCGTGTGGACGCAGGTGGGATGGGGGTGGTTCGCGGTGCCCGGCTCGGCGGGCCGCCGTCACGCGGTCGCGGAAGCGGACCGCGTCCTCGCTGTCGTGTCGGCCTCCGTCACCGCGGTCCCGCCCCGCATCGCCACCCGGCGCGCCCACACGTAGTACACGGGAGCCGTCACCACCAGGCCCACGAGCCAGGACAGGTCCGCGCCGCCGAGCGGGGCGACCAGGGGGCCCGTGTACAGCGACGTGGCGACGAAGGGGAGTTGGACCGCGATGCCGATCGCGTACGAGGTCAGGGCCACCGGGTTGAAGCGGCCGTAGCGCCCGCCGTCGGGCGCGAAGAGGTCGCCGAGGGCGTAGCGCCCGCGGTGGACGAGATAGAAGTCGATGAGGTTGATCGCCGTCCAAGGGACGAGGACGACGAGCAGGACCAGTACGAGGTTCACGAAGCTGGAGACGAAGTCGCTGGACAGCGCCGTCGCGATGAGCAGCGCGCCCACGAGGACCGCCGCGGAGACGACGCCGCGTGCCCTCTGGCGCGGGGTCCACGCGGGGCGGAACGTCTGGCAGACGGTGATCAGGGACAGCACCGCGCCGTAGAGGTTGAGCGCGTTGTGGTTGATGACCGAGAAGAGGAAGAGGAGCAGCACGACCGGGCCGAAACCGCCCGCCGCGCTGTCGAAGCCCGCCACGGTGTCGTCCGTGCCGGGCGACGCGAGGCCGATCACCGTGCCCGCGAGGAACGGCAGCGTCGAGCCGAGACACGAACCCCAGTACGTGGCCCAGAAGGTCGACGCCGTACGTACGGTGCGCGGCAGGTAGCGGGAGTAGTCGGAGACGTACGGGGCGAAGGCCAGTTGCCACAGGGCGCTCAGGGACACCGTCGCGAGCCAGCCCGCGAACGTGAAGGAGCCCGCGGAGAAGAAGCCGCCGGGCAGGCCGCGCGCGACCACCATGGCAAGGCCGACCAGGATGCCCGCCCCGAGCACCCACGTCGCGATCTTGTTGAGGGTGTGGATGAGGCGGTAGCCGACCCAGCAGATCAGCGCCGAGCCGACCGCCCCCAGCACGATGCCCGCGTCGACGGGCACGGCGGGCGCGAGGCCGTGCAGCGACTTGCCCGCCAGGATGATGTTCGAGGCGAAGAAGCCTATGTACATCGCGGCCGCCACGACCACGATGAGCAGGGCGCCCACGCTGCCGAACTGCGCCCGGCTCTGGATCATCTGCGGGACGCCGAGCTGCGGGCCCTGCGCCGAGTGCAGCGCCATGAAGACGGCGCCGACGAGCTGGCCCACCAGGATCGCCGCGACGCTCGACCAGAACGACTGGTGGAAGACCTGGACGCCCATGGCGCCGGTGACCAGCGGCAGCGGCGCGATGTTCGTGCCGAACCACATGGTGAACAGGTCACGGACGCGGCCGTGGCGCTCGTTCTCGGGGACGTGGTCGATGGTGTGCTGCTCGACGGCCGGGGCCGCCTCGGGTGTGGCGGGCATACGGACTCCCTGTCCGGAAAACGAGAGGGCGGGCGGGGGTGTTCGGGCATGCGGGTCGGTTGGGGAGTCTCGCCACCCTCGCAATCCCCGGTCAAACATCGATTTCCCGGGAGTTACATCTGTTTTCGAGATGCAGACAGCTCGCGGGCGCCCGGGGCACAATCCCGCCATGGCCAAGGACGCGAACTTCACCCTCGTGCAGCTGAGGTACTTCCTCGCCGCCGCCGAGCTCGGCGGCATGACCGCCGCCGCGCACCGCATCAACGTCTCGCAGTCCGCGGTCTCCACCGCCGTGCACCACCTGGAGCGCGAGCTCGGTGTGCAGCTCCTGATCCGCCGGCACGCGAAGGGGCTGGAGCTGACGGCCGCGGGGGAGCGGTTCCTGCACGAGCTGCGCGGCTTCCTCACCCACGCCGACGAACTCGCCGAATCGGCCAGGAGCCTGGGCGCCGACCTCGTGGGCGAGCTGGCGGTGGGCTGCTTCCAGACGCTCGCCCCGTTCTATCTGCCCCGCCTGCTGCGGGAGTTCGGCGAGCGCCAGCCCGCCGTGCGCGTCGAGGTCGTCGAGGGCGACATCCCGGCCGTGCAGGAGAGTCTGCGCACGGGCGCCTGCGAACTGGCGCTGCTCTACGACATGGACCTCGACGCCGACATCGAGTGCGAGGTCCTCGCGATGGCCCCGCCCTACGCCCTGGTCCCCGAGGGCCACCGGCTCGCGGGCGGCGGCCGGGCCCGCCTCGCGGACCTCGCGGACGAGCCGATGATCCTGCTCGACCTGCCCGCCAGCCGCGACTACTTCCGGTCCGTCGCCGCCAAGGCCGGCGTCGAGCCGCGTGTCAGCCACCGCACGAGGAGCTACGAGACGGTGCGCGCCCTCGTCGCCGCCGGATACGGCTGGTCGCTGCTCAATCAGCGGCCCGCGCACGACCGCACGTACGACGGTTCGAGCGTCGTCGCCCTGCCGCTCGCCGACGCGCTGCCCGCGCTCCCCGTCGTCCTGGCGAAGCTGCGCGGGGTCCGGCTGACGGGCCGCGCGCAGGCGTTCGCGACGGCGTGCCGGGAGGCGCTCAGGTCCTGAGAGCCCAGCTCAGGGCGGTACGTCCGAAGCTATCTTCAAAACAGATCCAGTAGCACGAAAAGATCTGTTGTACGGATGCAGGCTTCCCCTCGCATAGTGGTCGCACCACAGCCCACTCGCTCCGAGGGAGGCCGCTCATGACCATTGCTCCGGACCAACTCCTCACATCCCGCCAGGACTTCGTGGCCGCGATGGGGAACGCCGCGACGGGCGTGACCGTTGTCTCCACAGAAGGACCGGCCGGTCGCTTCGCCCAGACCGTGTCCGCCATGTGCTCCGTCTCCGCCGACCCGCCCTCGCTGCTGGTCTGTGTGAACGAGCGGAGCCCCCTCGCCGCGGCCGCCGTGCGCAACGGCGTCGTCGCCGTGAGCGTCCTCGCCACCGGCCAGGCCCACGTCTCGGACGTGTTCGCGGGCCGCCCCGCCCAGGGCAGCGGCCCGTACGACTTCGACTGCGCCGAGTGGGACGTGCTCGCCACCGGCGCCCCCGTCCTGCGCGGCGCGGCCGCCGTCTTCGACTGCCGGCTCGCCGACTCCGTCACGCGGGGCACCCACCAGGTCCTGTTCGGCGCCGTCGTCGCCTCCGCGGCGTCCGGCGCCCACCCGCTCGTCCACCACGCCCGTACGTACGCCACCCCGAGCCCCCTCAACTCCCTCAAGGAGCACGGCGCATGATCCGCACCGGAGACCAGTACCGCGAGTCGATCCGCGACGGCCGCGACGTATGGATGAACGGCGAGAAGGTCACCGACGTGACCACGCACCCCGCGTTCAAGCCGCTGGTCGACATACGCGCCCGCATCTACGACATGGCGCACGACCCGGCGACCCGGGACTCCATGACATACGAGGACGCGTCGACCGGTGAGGTCAACGCGATCCAGCAGAAGCCGCCGCGCACCCGCGAGGACTGGGACGCGAAGCGGGCAGCGACGGACGCCGTGCTGAGCGATGTCGGCGGGGTCGTCACGCGCGTCGGGGACGAGACGATCGGCGAGGTCTGGTCGCTCATCGACGGCCAGGACGTCCTCAACGCGATCAACCCGGCGTACGCGGAGAACGTCAAGCGGCACATCGACCACGCGCTGTACGCCGACCCCTTCCACGTCTCGGCGAACACCGACCCGAAGGGCGACCGCTCCAAGCGCCCCCAGGACCAGGACCCGGACATGCTCCTGCACGTCGTGCGGGAGACGGACAGTGGCATCGTCGTGCGCGGCGCCAAGTACGAGACGGCCGCCGCCTACTCGAACCAGGCGTTCACGAAGCCGACGATCGCGAACTGGGGCGACTCCGAACTCTCCGACTACGCCCTCGGTTTCATCGCCGACATGGGCTCGCCGGGACTGAAGTACATCTGCCGTACGGGCTTCGCCGGCACCAAGCCGCCCGCCGACTACCCGGTCTCCAGCCGCTTCGACGAGGTCGACACCCTGGTCGTCTTCGACGATGTCGAGATCCCCTGGGAGAACGTCCTCTTCTACCGGGACACCAAGGCCGCGACCTTCATCCGCGCCACGCTCCACCGCTACAGCGCGTTCGCGTTCACGCAGCGCAACCTGCGGCTCGCGGACCTGATGATCGGCGCCGCGCTGTGGAACGTGAAGCAGACGGGCCTGGAGAAGCAGCAGGCCGTACAGGAGAAGCTGGCGACGCTGGCCTGCTACCGGGAGGGCATCAACGCGCACCTGACCGCGTCGATCGCGATGGCCGAGCCCAGCCCCGGCGGGCTCCTCATGCCGAACCAGTCGCTGCTGTACACCGGCCGCGTCCTGGCCTGCTCGCAGCTGCACGAGATGATGCACATCGCGCGCGAGCTGTGCGGCGGGCAGATCTGCATCACGCCCGACAAGGCGTCCTTCGACCACCCGGACACCAAGCCGTGGCTCGACAAGTTCTACTCGATCAACGAGCACTGGGTCGCCGAGGACCGCCGCAAGCTCCTCGCGTACGCCCGTGACCTGCTCAACTCGGACTACGCGGGCCACCGGCTGACCTTCCAGCTCTTCGCGCAGTCCCCGCCGTTCGCGCACCTCGGCGCGGTGTACCGCAACTTCGACTGGGAGGGCCCGCTCGACCTGGTGAAGGACGCGGCCCGCCTCAGCGACAACGTCCTCGGCACCCTCGGGAGGAAGGCCAAGTGACGACCCACCGGCGCATCCGCCCCTTCAACACGGCGGACACCTATCCCGAGCAGGACCTGTCCAACGACCTCGCGCAGGCGGTCGTCGCCGACGGCACGGTGTATCTGCGCGGCCAGATCGGCCAGGATCTCGACACCCGCGAGAACGTCGGCGTAGGGGACGTCGGCGCCCAGGCCGAGAAGGCCATGGCGAACATCGCGACGCTCCTGGAGGAGTCCGGCAGCCGCCTCGACGACATCGTCAAGATCACCGTCTATCTGACGGACATCCGCTTCCGCGAGCCCGTCTACCGCGTCATGGGCCGCTGGCTGAAGGGCGTCCACTACGTCTCCACGGGCCTGGTCGTCTCGGCGCTCGCCCGTCCGGAGTGGCTCGTCGAGATCGACGCGACGGCCGTCATCCCGAAGGAGCGCCGATGACGTTCTCGATCGCCGCGCGGTGCCCGCGCACGGGTCGGTTCGGGGTGGCCGTCACCTCGTCCTCGCCGGCCGTCGCCGCGCGCTGCGCACACGTACGGCCCGGAGTGGGCGCGGTCTGCTCCCAGAACGTCACCGACCCGCGCCTGGGCACCCGCCTGCTCGACCTCCTGGAATCCGGGGTGCCCGCGCAGGCGGCCGTACGCGAGGTGGCCGCCCAACCTCACGCTCAGTGGCGGCAGTTGTCGGCCGTCGGCGCCTCCGGTCCCGGCGCGGTCTTCTCGGGCGCGCGGACCCTCGGCACGTACGCCGAGGCGGTCGGCCCCGACGCCGTGGCCGCGGGGAACATCCTGTCGGGCCCCGGGGTCCCCCGGGCGGTACTCGACGCGTTCACGGGCGCGGATCCGCAGGCTCCGCTGGCCCGGCGCCTCGTCGACGCGCTGGCCGCGGGTGCGGCGGCGGGCGGCGAGGCGGGCCCCGTCCACTCGGCCGGGCTTCTCGTCGTCGACGCACAGCAGTGGCCGGTGACGGACCTGCGCGTCGACTGGACCGAGGGCGACCCGATCGCGGAGCTCGCGGACCTGTGGAAACTGTGGGAGCCACAGCAGGAGGCGTACGTACAACGGGCGCTCGCCCCGGACGCGGCACCGAACTACGGCGTGCCGGGGGACGAGTGAGGCCCGTGCGCGAGGCGGTCGCGAAGGCGGCGCCCGAACTCCTCGCCCTGAGCCGTCGCATCCACGCGAACCCCGAGGTGGCGTGGGAGGAGGAGAAGGCGGCGCGCTGGACCGCGTACGCCCTCGACGACCTCGGCTACGAGGTCGTGACCGGCACCGCGGGTCTGCCCACCGCCTTCACCGCCACCGTCGGCAGCGGCCCGCTCCATCTCGCGATCTGCGCCGAGTACGACGCGCTGCCCGGCCTCGGCCACGCCTGCGGGCACAACGTCATCGCGGCGGCCGCCGTGGGCGCCGCGGCCGGACTGGCGCCTGTGGCGGACGAGCTGGGCCTCAAGGTCACCGTCTTCGGCACTCCGGCCGAAGAGGGCGGCGGCGGCAAGATCCTCATGCTGGAGCGCGGCGCCTTCGACGGGGTGCACGCGGCGATGATGGTGCACCCCGGTCCCGCGGACGTCGCCGAGGCCGACCCGTACGCGGTCGCGCACCTCAAGGTCCGCTACCACGGCAAGGCGGCGCACGCGGCTGCCTATCCGGAGCGGGGCCGCAACGCGGCGGACGCCTTCACGATCGCCCAGGTCGCCATCGGACTCCTGCGCCAGCAGCTCCCGTCCTCCACGCGCGTGCACGGCATGGTGACGCGCGGCGGGGAGGCCCCGAACGCGATCCCGGAGCTGACGGAGGGCCGCTGGTACGTGCGCGCGGGCAGTCTCGAGGAGCTGTCCGCGCTCCAGCCCCGCGTCGAGAAATGCTTCGAGGCCGGCGCCCTGGCCTCGGCCTGCGATCTCGAAATAGAGCCGGAGTCCCGCCCGTACTCGGAGTTCCGCAACGATGCCGCGATGCTGGCCGCCTACCGGCAGGCGGCCGGATCCCTCGGCCGTACCTTCGACAGCTCCGGATCCCCGGAGGCCCGGATGAACCGGGCCTCCACGGACATGGGAAACGTCTCCCGCGTCCTGCCCGCCATCCACCCCTACCTGGGCATCAACTCGCTGCCCGCGGTCAACCACCAGAAGGAGTTCGCGGCGGCGTGCGTCACCCCGGACGCGGACCGGGCGGTCCTCGACGGCGCGCTGGGCATGGCGCTCACCGCGGTGGCCCTCGCGGGCGACGACCGGGAGCGGGCCCGGCTCACAGCTCCGGGCAGCCGGTGACGGTCCGCGCGTAGCCGAGGAGCAGGCGCCGGGCGACGTCCGGCGTCAGCTCGGCGTTGCGGCTGACGATGTGCAGCCCGTAGCCGTCCTCCAGTGCGACGAGGTTGCGCGCGAGGTCGGTGACGGGCTCGGTGAGCGTGAACTCCCCGACGGCCGATCCGACTTCGAGCACCGTCGCGTACAGGGCGACCTCGCGTGCGAAGAGCGACGCCATCAACGTCGCGTGCCCGGAGCTGCGGTCGGCGCGCCGGTGCAGCTCGAAGAGCAGTCCGTGCACGGCGTCCCCCGAGCCGCCCGGCAGTCCGCTCCCCACGAGGGCCCGCAGCCGTGCGGCGGCCCCGGTCGCCCCGTCCACGGCCCCCTGCCGCGCGGCCAGATAGCGCTCCACGGCGCCCCGGTGCACTTCGAGGACCAGCTCGTCCATCTCCGGGTAGTAGTACAGAACCGACCCCGCGGACATGCCCGCCTCGGCGGCGATGTCCTTGATGCGCAGCCCCTCCAGGCCCCGCTCGGCGATGGCGCGCCCCGCCGCGTCGACGAGGGCCTCGCGGCGCGCCGTCTGGTTCTTCGGTCTCCCAGGCTTGTTCCCCATGGGTTAATTCTCTGTTACTCAGTTCAAATAAATCAAGTTCCTTGCGTCCAGGGCATTGACGGCCCGGCACCCCATTGTTTGAATCCGGTCTCAAAGAAGTAGAGGGAGCCGCCGCATGACCACCTACGCAGACTGGCAGCGCCGAGCAGCCGAACTGACGCCACGCACCAGGGCGTTCATCAACGGCACATGGACCGAGGCGCGGTCCCAGGCCACCTTCCCCACCGTCGACCCGGCCACGGGCAAGGTCACGGCACACGTCGCCCGGGGCGAAGCGCCCGAGATCGACGCGGCGGTCCGCGCGGCCCGCACGTCCTTCGAGGACGGCCGCTGGTCCCGCGCCGACCCCGCGGCCCGCAAGCGCGTCCTGCTCGGGCTCGCCGAGCTGATCACCGCGAACGCGCAGGAGCTGGCCCTCCTCGACACCCTCGACATGGGCAAGCCGATCGCCGAGTCGTACGGCACGGACGTGCCCGGTGCGGCCGGCGTCTTCGCCTGGTACGCGGAGGCCGCGGACAAGCTGTACGACGAGATCGCGCCGACGCCCCCGGGCAATCTGGCGACGGTCCGCAGGACACCGCTGGGTGTGGTGGGCGCCGTGGTCCCGTGGAACTTCCCGCTGGACCTGGCGAGTTGGAAGCTGGCGCCGGCCCTCGCGGCGGGCAACAGCGTCGTCCTCAAGCCGGCGGAACAGTCTCCGCTGTCGGCCCTGCGCCTGGCCGAACTGGCGGCGGAGGCGGGTCTCCCCGACGGCGTACTGAACGTCGTCCCCGGCATGGGAGACACGGCGGGCCGGGCCCTCGGCCTGCACAAGGACGTCGACACCCTGGTCTTCACGGGCTCGACGAAGGTCGCCCGCCTCTTCCAGTCCTACGCCGCCGAGTCGAACATGAAGCAGGTCTGGCCGGAGGCGGGCGGCAAGAGCCCGAACGTGGTCTTCGCCGACGCGGACCTGGACGCGGCGGCAGAGCGCGCGGCCTGGGGATTCGCGTACAACGCCGGCCAGGTCTGCTCGGCCAACACCCGCCTCCTGGTGGAGAGTTCGATCGCCGAGGAGTTCACGGCCCGCGTCGCGGAACACGCGGCACGCTTCGTGCCGGGCGACCCCCTGGACCCCGACACGAACCTCGGCCCGCTGGTGGACGAAGCCCAGGCCATTCGCGTCCTCGGCGCGATCGAGGCATCGGACGGCAAGGTGATCACGGGCGGCACACGCGACGGCGCGTACCTCACGCCCACGATCGTCACCGGCCTGCGCCCCGACGCACCCCTGGCGAGCGAGGAACTCTTCGGCCCGGTCCTGACGGTCCACCCCTTCACCACGGAGGCAGAGGCGGTACGGACCGCCAACGACTCCCCGTACGGCCTTGCGGCCTCGCTGTGGACGAGGGACCTGGCCCGCGCCCACCGCGTGGCGGACGCCCTGCACGCCGGGACGGTCTCGGTGAACACGGTCGACGCGCTGAGCCCGCTCACGCCGTTCGGCGGCTTCAAGCAGTCGGGCCACGGCAGGGACCTGTCGCTCCACTCCCTCGACAAGTACACGGGCCTGAAGACGACGTGGATCACCTACGCGTGAACCCGGACCCGCAACCGGGCCCGACGGCGACCGCCCGGACGGCTCCCCGACCTTCCGCACGACCTCCCGAAGGGACGAACACCATGACCCTCACCCCCGCACAGCAGCTCGCCGCCACGGACCGGGCGCACATCATCCACCCCTACCTCCCCGGCACCGCCGAGGAGCGCGTGGTGATGGCGGAGGGCAAGGGCTGCCGCCTCACCGACGCGGAGGGCCGCAGCTACCTCGACGCGACCGGCGGGCTCTGGCTCGCCCAGGTCGGCCACGGCCGCAAGGAGATCGCGGACGTCGCGCACGCGCAGATGCAGCAGCTCGAATACTTCACGAGCTTCTGGGAGTTCTCGAACGACAAGGCGATCCACCTGGCCGAACGCCTCGCCACGCTGGCTCCCGACAACCTCAACCACGTCTACTTCACGTCGGGCGGCTCGGAGGGCAACGAGGCGGCCATCAAGATGGCCCGCTACTACCACCACCGCCGGGGCGAGGGCTCCCGCACCTGGATCCTGGCCCGCGACAAGGCGTACCACGGCATCGGCTACGGCGGCGGCTCGGCCACCGGCTTCCCGGTCTACCACGAGGGCTTCGCCCCGATGATGCCGCACGTCAGCCACCTGACGCCCCCGTGGCCGTACCGCACGGAGCTCTACGGTGACGCCGACCCCACCGACTTCCTGATCGCCGAACTGGAGGGCCGCATCGCGGAGATCGGCGCCTCCAACATCGCGGCGATGATCGGCGAGCCCATCATGGGCGTGGGCGGCATGCTGGTCCCGCCGGCGGACTACTGGCCGCGCGTACGCGAGGTCCTCGACCGGCACGGCATCCTCCTCATCTTCGACGAGGTGGTGACGGCGTACGGCCGCGTGGGCGAATGGTTCGCGGCCCAGCACTTCGACGTGAAGCCGGACATCATCACGACGGCCAAGGGCATCACGTCGGGCTACACACCGCTCGGCGCGCTCCTGGTCTCCGACCAGGTGACCGAGGCGCTGCTCCAGGACCACGGCTTCCCGATGGGCTACACGTACAACGGGCACCCGGTGGCGGCGGCCGTGGCGCTCGCGAACCTCGACATCATCGAGCGGGAGAACCTCCTGTCGCGCGCCGTCACGATGGGCGAGTACCTCCACCACCAGCTCACCGACGCGCTGGGCGACCTGCCGATCGTCGGCGAGATCCGCTCGGTCGGCATGATGCTGGCGGTGGAGCTGGTCGCGGACCGTGAGACCCGCGCCCCCCTCCCCATGAACCCGGCCTGCATGCCGCACGACGTGATCCGCAGGGAGACGGGCGTCATCGTCCGCGACTCGGCCCACAGCCTGGTCCTGTCCCCGCCGCTGATCATGACGGAGCAGGAGGCGAAGGAGGCGGCGACGGCGATGCGCTCGGTCCTCGAACGCACGACACCGGCGGGCGACATCACCAAGTAGCCCCCGGGGCCCTTCCCCACGAACCACCGAGCGCCCCCAAGCCACCCGCACCGTCCCACCCGTCCCCAGCTCACGAGGACACAGACGTGCCCGACTACAAAGAACAAGCAGCACCTCCACCCGGCACGACCACCCCCGCGGACGCGGAAAGCAGCCGCGCCCCCGCGGACCCGGACAGCACTCCCCTCTCCACCCCCAACCTCCACAGAAGTCTCCGCCGCTTCGACATCACGGCGATGGCGGTGGCCGCGGTGATCTCCTTCGACACGGTGGGCCAGATCGCGACGGGCGGCGGAGAGGCGGTGACGTGGACGGCGGTCATCGCGGTCGCGTTCCTCGTCCCGTACGCGCTGCTCTTCGCGGAGACCGGCGCGGCCTTCCCCCAGGAGGGCGGCCCCTACGTCTGGGTGAAGCTGGCGTTCGGCCGGCTGACGGCGGCGATCACGACGCTCTTCTACTGGGTGACGAACCCGATCTGGCTGGGCGGCTCGCTCGTGTTCCTCGCGGCCCAGACCTGGGACGGCTTCGTGTTCCGCCTGGGCCAGGGCACGTTCGCGGACTACGCGTTCAAGACGGTGTTCATCTGGACGGCGATCCTCACGGCCGTGGTCTCGCTGCGCAAAGGCAAATGGATCACCACGGCGGGGGCGGCGGCCAAGGTCCTCGCGCTCACCGTGTTCACGGCGACGGCAGTGGCGTACGGACTGGAGCACGGCTTCCAGGGGCTGACAGGAACGGCGGACCACACCACCGCCACCTTCACCCCCACGACAGCCGGCTTCCTGGCGCTCGTCCCGGTACTCCTCTTCGCGTACGTGGGCTTCGAGGCCCCGAACGCGGCGGGCGAGGAGATGCACAACCCGCAGCGCGACGTCCCCACGGCCCTCGGACGCTCCGCGGCGATCGCGGCGGCCTGCTATCTGCTCCCCGTCCTGGCGATCCTCTCCGTGGTCCCGCCCGGCAAGGTGACCGGCATCGGCGGCTTCATGGAGGGCGCCCAGACCATCTTCACGATCTACGGAGGCGCAAGCGGCGCACTCCTGAAGGCGATCGCGCTCCTCTTCGTCTTCGCGCTCCTCACCCAGGGCAGCGCCTGGATGATCGTCAGCGACCGGATGCAGGCGATGGCGGCGGCGGACGGCGGCTTCTTCAGCCGCAAGCTGGGCGCGTTCCACCCGGCGCTGGGCACACCGGTACGCACGAACCTGCTGTCGGGGGCGATCGCGACGGTGTTCATGGTGGCGGCGATGCGGCTCGCGGACGGCGACGCGGCGGCGGTGTTCTCGGTCGTCCTGACCGTCGCGGTGACGACGCTGCTGCTCTCGTACCTGACGGTGATCCCGGCCCTGGCGGTCCTGCGCCTGCGGCACCGGGACGTGCCGCGCCCGTACCGCGTCCCCTTCGGGACGAAGGGGTTCATGATCTGCGCGGCGCTGGTCTACGCGTGGATCCTGACCGGCTCATGGGCGGCCCTGTTCCCGGGCACGCTGGAGGCGCTGCTGGGCATCACGTACGACTTCCACGACACGTGGGGGGTGTCGCGGACGGCGTTCGAGGCATTCACGCTGGGCACGGTGGTCGCCCTGCTGCTCATCGGAACCATCGGTCACGCGGTGGCCGGAAAGGCGAACACCCGCGCGCGTGTGCGCCGTTGACGCGCCCGTCGGGCTGGGCATGAACTGAGGGACAGGCAGTTCGCCCCGAGGAGGGAACACCATGGCCGAGTCCCCCACCCCCGAAGCCGTCGTAGAGCAGCCCACGGAAGTCGCGCAGCCGCACCGGCTGGTCCTGCTAGGCGCCTGCGGCTGCGGCTCGGGCTGCGGCTGCGGCTGCCAGTCGGGCGCGCCGTGCCAGTGCGGCGGCTGATCGGGCCGACATGACGGAACAGGACGGGGGCCCCGCACCACACAGGTGCGGGGCCCCCGTCCGGCAGGTCACCCCGAGAGGCGGCCGGCTCAGCTGCCGTCGACGGGCTGCGGCTGCGGCGCCTGGAGCTCGTCGGCGTGCTCACCGGTCACGAGATACACCACACGCTTGGCCACGGAGACCGCGTGATCGGCGAAGCGCTCGTAGTAACGGCCCAGCAGCGTCACGTCCACGGCGGTCTCGATGCCGTGCTTCCACCGGTCGTCCATCAGATGCTGGAACAGCGTCCGGTGCAGCTGGTCCATCTCGTCGTCGTCCTGCTCCAGCTGGAGCGCGAGGTCGACGTCCTTGGTGATGATGACCTCGGCGGACTTCGCCATGAGCCGCTGCGCGAGCTGCCCCATCTCCAGGACGGTCGCGTGGAGGTCGTGCGGAACGGCCTGGTCCGGGAACCGCAGCCGGGCGAGCTTGGCGACGTGCTGCGCCAGGTCACCGCTGCGCTCCAGGTCCGCGCTCATCCGCAGCGAGGTCACGACGATCCGCAGATCCGTGGCGACGGGCTGCTGGCGCGCGAGCAGGGCTATCGCCCTCGCCTCCAGGTCATGCTGCAGATCGTCGACCTTCTGATCCGCCGCGATGACACTCTCGGCCAGCTTCAGGTCGGCGTCGAGCATGGCCGTGGTGGCGCGCCCGATCGCCGACCCGACAAGGCGGGCCATCTCGACCAGGCCCTCGCCGATCGAGTCAAGTTCCTCGTGGTACGCGTCACGCATACAACTGTCCCTCTCACTCACTGCGTGGGGCTGCTGTGCCCCACGCTCCCACGTTCGGCCCTGTACGCGTCCGTTTCCGTCACCTCAAATGAATCACCCCTGTATCCAAGGTGAACTCTGGGCGACGAGTGTTCGAGCTACCACTCGGACGGCTGTGGGCAGCGCTTGCGAGGCGCATAACCTGGGGGCATGGACGTGAACGCGGCGGTCGCCGCAGCGGCAGCGATCGCCGGGGTGTGCACCGGCGTGATCGCCATGCTGGCGTTTCGCTGGAGCGAACGCGACCAGAAACGCCCCACCCGTACTTCCCTGCACACGGACCCGGTCCTTCCGCCCGGCGTCGACACCGTCCTCTCCGTACTGCGCTCCTCCGCCGTCGTCCTGGACGAGGCGGACAGCGTCGTCAAGGCCAGCTCGGCGGCGTACGCCCTCGGCCTGGTCAGAGGCGGCAAGCTGGCCGTGGAGCCGATGCTCCTCATGGCCAGGGACACCCGCCGTGACGGAGAGATACGGCAGGTCGAGCTCGACCTGCCCCGCCGCGGCACCGGCCGCGGGGACGCCCTCGCGGTCTCCGCACGGGTGGCCCCCCTCGGCTCCCGCCTGGTCCTGCTCCTCGTGGAGGACCTGACGGAGGCCCGGCGCATCGAGGCGGTCCGCCGCGACTTCGTGGCGAACGTCAGCCACGAGCTGAAGACCCCGGTCGGCGCGCTCAGCCTCCTCTCCGAGGCGGTCATGGACGCGTCCGACGACCCGGAGGCGGTGGAGCGCTTCGCAGGCAGGATGCAGATCGAGGCGACCCGCCTGACGAACCTGGTCCAGGAGCTCATCGACCTGTCCCGGGTGCAGAACGACGACCCGCTGGAGGACGCCGAGCCGGTCCGCGTCGACGAACTCGTCGCCGAGGCGATCGACCGCTGCCGCCACCAGGCCGGCACGAAGCAGATCACCATGGCCGCGGGAGGCACGGCGGATCTCCAGATCTGGGGCAACCGCGGCCAGCTCGCCGCGGCTCTCGGCAACCTCGTCGAGAACGCCGTCAACTACAGCCCGGCCCGAACCCGCGTGGGCATAGCCGCGCGCCGGGTCAGCGCACCCGGCGGAGACCTCATAGAAGTGGCGGTCACCGACCAGGGCCTCGGCATCTCCGACAAGGACAAGGAGCGCATCTTCGAGCGCTTCTACCGAGTCGACCCGGCCCGCTCCCGGGCCACCGGCGGCACGGGCCTCGGCCTCGCCATCGTCAAGCACGTGGCTGCCTCGCACGGCGGGGAAGTCACCGTATGGAGCTCCGAAGGCCAGGGCTCCACGTTCACCCTGCGGCTGCCGGAGGCAGGCGCGACCCGCGACCGCGGCCCAGGACACGTAGGCGGCGACGCATACGGACACCACGACGGCAACGACGCCGTCGGGCCCGACGAGACAACCGCATACGACCCCATTCCTGCCGCCCCGGAGGTCCTTCCGTGACCCGAGTGCTCGTCGTCGAGGACGAGGAATCCTTCTCCGACGCCCTGTCGTACATGCTTCGCAAGGAGGGTTTCGAGGTCGCCATCGCGGCCACCGGACCGGACGGACTCGACGAGTTCGAGCGCAACGGCGCCGACCTCGTCCTGCTCGATCTGATGCTGCCGGGCCTGCCCGGCACCGAGGTCTGCCGCCAGCTGCGCGGCCGGTCCAACGTCCCCGTCATCATGGTGACCGCCAAGGACAGCGAGATCGACAAGGTCGTGGGCCTCGAGATAGGAGCCGACGACTACGTCACCAAGCCCTTCTCGTCCCGCGAGCTGGTCGCCCGCATCCGCGCCGTCCTGCGCCGCCGGGGCGAGCCCGAGGAGGTCGCCCCGCAGGCCCTGGAGGCCGGCCCGGTCCGCATGGACGTGGACCGCCACGTCGTCACGGTCTCCGGCTCCAAGGTCGACCTGCCCCTCAAGGAGTTCGACCTCCTGGAGATGCTCCTGCGCAACGCGGGCCGCGTCCTGACCCGCATGCAGCTGATCGACCGCGTGTGGGGCGCCGACTACGTGGGCGACACCAAGACGCTCGACGTCCACGTCAAGCGCCTCCGCGCCAAGATCGAGCCCGACCCGGGAGCCCCGCGCTACCTGGTGACGGTGCGCGGCCTGGGCTACAAGTTCGAGCCGTAGACCGCCGGGTCACGGCGGTGACCCAGCAACGGAACGCCGAAGGGCGGGACCCCCACCGGGGGTCCCGCCCTTCGCGATTGCCACGTACGTGCTCAGTGCCCGGCGGCGGGGCTGCCCGAGGCCGACTCGGACGGCGAGACGGAGCCGGACGGGGTGGCCTCCCCGGAGGGCGTCGCGGAGCCGGACGCGGACTCCGACGGCTCCGTGCTGGGCACGGCCGGGATCTCGCTCGGCCCCCACTTCTTGAAGTAGCTCTCGGCCGGCACGACGAACGACTGGATCTTGACGGCGCCCGTGGTGCTGAACGTGAAGGTCAGCGCCCGCACGTCACCGTCGAGGTCGGCGGTGCGGCTGTTGGGCAGCTGCGCGGACGCGTTGCCCTCCCCGCCGAGCACGAGGGAGCCGCCGGCCGGGATCGTCACGGACTTCTTGCCGTCGGCGGCCGACAGCTCGGCCTTCTGGCCGACGCCGTCGAGCACGACCGAGTCGAGGGTCTGGGCCTTGGAGCCATTGTTGAAGAGCGTCGCGGTCACGACGGCCGGACCCGTGGACTTCAGGTCGGGCTGCGTGATCACGGTGGCGTTCTGGATCCGGATGTCCCCGACGGAGGTCTCCGCGTTGTCCGGCTTGACCTCCAGCGTCTGGGCGTTGTTTCCGGCGCCGCACGCGGCGAGCGAGGCGATCGAGAACGCGAGGGCGGCGGCGGCGAGGGTGCCGCGTCGAAGGCTGCTGCTCACGGCGGCGGCAACTCCTTGAACGTGGGCGGTAAGGGTCTGGACGCCCTGGACGGGTGTAAAGCCGCCCTAAGGGTCTGTCAGCGGGCTTAGGTTACCGAGCCGTTCGCGAGCCGCTGCACCCGACCCGCCCCTAGGGGGTTTCGGATGGATCTCGGCACCGGCCGAACTCCCGCTCCGACCGCGGCGCGCACGGCCCGCCCCACCCTTGATCACACCCCCGCCGCCCCCCTCGCCCCCTCTCACCTCACCAAACGTGACAGGCCCCATTGGCCTCCCGTTCACCATTCACATAAGGCCGCGGGGCCGCTCCTGCGGATTTCCGGTAAGGAATGCATGGCGGTACGGAAAATCGATCACCCGCCACGGTGATCAATTCTGGATTCAGGTCGCACGCGTCTCCGACTCACCGAACGGAGTAGCGGAAGTGCAACGCTTCGAACCGCGCAAACCGGGACGTTCAACCCCCTGCGGACCCTTCCAGGTAGGTGTAACGTGCGCGTTTCGGCTCTGCCGAAGAGCCGCTCCCACCTGCGAATACCCCCTTCCGCAGGCCCTCCGCAGCACGTTCCGGTTGTGGTTGTCAAGCCCCGAGATATGCCCTGACCTGCGAAAACGCCATTCAGAAGACGCCGTTTCCGTGTTACCCTGGATAGCCACGGAAGGGGTACCTGTCACATGACGTTCAAGGTTGGCGACACCGTGGTCTATCCCCATCACGGGGCCGCGCTGATCGAGGCTATCGAAACTCGCCAGATCAAAGGCGTGGACAAGACCTACTTGGTGCTGAAGGTCGCGCAGGGTGACCTGACGGTGCGTGTGCCAGCGGACAATGCGGAGTTCGTCGGCGTACGTGATGTGGTCGGTCAGGACGGTCTCGACCGGGTCTTCGAGGTGCTTCGCGCGCCGTACGCCGAAGAGCCCACGAACTGGTCGCGCCGCTACAAGGCAAATCTCGAGAAGCTCGCCTCCGGCGATGTCATCAAGGTCGCGGAAGTTGTCCGTGACCTGTGGCGTCGGGAGCGTGAGCGCGGACTGTCCGCAGGTGAGAAGCGCATGCTCGCCAAGGCACGGCAGATCCTGGTGAGCGAGCTCGCGCTCGCTGAGAACACGAACGAGGACAAGGCCGAGGCCCTGCTCGACGAGGTTCTCGCGTCCTGACGCGTGCCCTGACCGGCACGCGGCTGCGACAAGAAGTCCCGGGCGAAAGCCCAGGCGCATGAATAATGCCGCGGTGCCCGCTGACCCTGATGGTGTCGCCGGGCGCTGCGGCATGTTCGTACCCGCACTTTGTGCCTACGCGTGGCGCCTTACCGCTTGACTCAGTTGGTGTGCCGGGCCCGGGCAGCTGGCTCGACCGGATGTCACGGAAGGGGTCCGGTCAAGGCGTCGCGCCCGGCACTGGTGTTGGCCATACCCACCTCGGTCGAGCACACAAACCTGAACGGAAGCGATGTCTGACGAAACGCGGCCCTCGCGCACCGCGGCCGTGATTCCGGCCGCCGGCCGGGGCGTACGCCTCGGCCCGGGCGCCCCCAAAGCACTCCGCGCGCTCAACGGCACCCCGATGCTCATCCACGCCGTCCGGGCGATGGCCGCCTCGCGGTCCGTCTCCCTCGTCGTCGTGGTCGCCCCGCCCGACGAGGCGTCCGCCGCCGAGGTGAAGACCCTCCTCGCCGACCACGCGCTGCCCGAGCGGACCGACTTCGTCGTCGTCCCCGGCGGCGAGACCCGCCAGGAGTCCGTGAAGCTCGGCCTCGACGCCCTGCCGCCCGGCATCGACGTCGTCCTCGTCCACGACGCGGCCCGCCCCCTGGTGCCCGTCGACACGGTCGACGGCGTCATCGAAGCCGTACGCGAAGGGGCTCCCGCCGTCGTCCCCGCGCTGCCCCTCGCCGACACCATCAAGCAGGTCGAGGCCCGTACCGACGGCGGCCCCGAGCTCGTCGTCGCGACGCCCGAGCGGGCCCGGCTGCGTGCCGTGCAGACCCCGCAGGGCTTCGACCGCGCGACGCTCGTGCGCGCCCACGAGACCGTCACCGACAACGTGACGGACGACGCCGGCATGGTCGAGCAGCTCGGCGAACCGGTCGTCGTCGTGCCCGGGCACGAGGAGGCCTTCAAGGTGACCCGCCCCCTCGACCTCGTGCTCGCCGAAGCCGTACTCGCCCGCAGGAGGGCCAACGATGGGTTCTGAGCCGCCGGTCATCCCTCTCGTCGGCATCGGCACCGACATCCACGCCTTCGAAGAGGGCCGCGAGCTGTGGTGCGCCGGCCTGAAGTGGGAGGGCGAGGGCCCCGGTCTCGCCGGGCACTCCGACGCCGACGTCGTCGCGCACGCCGCGTGCAACGCGCTGTTCTCCGCCGCCGGGCTCGGTGACCTCGGCGCCCACTTCGGCACCGGTCGCCCCGAGTGGTCCGGCGCGTCCGGGCTCACCCTGCTGACCGAGGCCGCCCGCATCGTGCGCGAGGCCGGCTTCACCATCGGCAACGTCGCCGTACAGGTCATCGGTCCCCGGCCGAAGATCGGGAAGCGGCGCGAGGAGGCGCAGAAGGTGCTGTCGGACGCCGCCGGCGCCCCGGTCTCCGTCTCCGGCGCCACCACCGACGGCCTGGGTTTCCCCGGTCGCGGCGACGGCCTCGCGGCGATCGCCACGGCACTGGTCGTCAGGACGGGCTGAAATACCGCTCCTGGGGCGGATGTTGGCGCAGTATCGAGTACTCGTACAGGCATCCCCCCAAGGAGTGAGGCTCCATGTCCGCCCAGCTGTCCGACGAGCTCAAGGCGTTGCTCGACACCCCCGTCTTCATCACCGTCGCCACCATCCAGCCCGACGGGAGCCCGCAGGTGTCGCCTGTCTGGGTGAAGCGGGACGGGGACGACGTGCTGTTCTCCACGACCGTCGACCGGCGCAAGGAGAAGAACCTGCGCCGCGACCCCCGCGTCACCGTCGTCGTGCAGCCCGCCGACAACCCCTACGCCTACGCCGAGATCCGCGGCACCGCCGACCTCAGCACCGAGGGCGGCCAGGAGCTCATCGACGAGCTGTCGCTCAAGTACACGGGCAAGCAGTACGCGGACTTCAATCCCCGCTCCGCCGACGACGCCGCGCGTGTCGTCGTGCGCATCACACCCCGCAAGGTCGTCGGCCGGATCTGAACGGCGGCCTGACACACGTCACAACGTCACGGTTGCGCCCCGTGTCCCCAAGGGGTCGCGGGGCACTGCCTTGGGCCCACTACCCTGGAGGCGTGACTATTCGCCTGCACGACACCAGCGCCCGGAAGATCCGTGACTTCGTCCCGCTGACACCGGGTTGTGTCTCGATCTACCTCTGTGGCGCGACCGTGCAGGCCGCTCCGCACATCGGGCACATCCGGTCCGGCCTCAACTTCGACATCATGCGGCGCTGGTTCACGTACCGCGGCTACGAAGTGACGTTCGTGCGGAACGTCACCGACATCGACGACAAGATCATCAGGAAGGCCGCCGAACAGGGCAGGCCCTGGTGGTCGATCGGGTACGACAACGAGCGCGCGTTCAACGACGGCTACACCGCCCTCGGCTGCCTGCCGCCCACCTACGAGCCGCGCGCCACCGGTCATGTCACCGAGATGGTCGAGATGATGCGCGGCCTCATCGAGCGCGGACACGCCTACGAGGCGGACGGGAACGTCTACTTCGACGTGCGTTCCTTCCCCGGCTACCTGGAGCTGTCGAACCAGGACCTCGACGAACTGCGCCAGCCGTCCGGCGACGGCGAGACCGGCAAGCGCGACCCGCGCGACTTCGCCATGTGGAAGGCCGTCAAGCCCGGGGAGCCCAGCTGGGAGACCCCGTGGGGCCGCGGCCGGCCCGGCTGGCACCTGGAGTGCTCGGCGATGGCCCACAAGTACCTGGGCACCGCCTTCGACATCCACGGCGGCGGCATCGACCTGATCTTCCCGCACCACGAGAACGAGATCGCCCAGGCCAAGGCCTTCGGCGACGAGTTCGCCAAGTACTGGGTGCACAACTCGTGGGTCACCATGAGCGGCGAGAAGATGTCGAAGTCCCTGGGCAACTCGGTCCTCGTGTCCGAGATGGTCAAGGACTGGCGCCCGATCGTGCTGCGCTACTACCTCGGCACCCCGCACTACCGCTCGACCATCGAGTACAGCGAGGAGGCCCTGCGCGATGCCGAGTCCGCGTTCGCGCGGATCGAGGGCTTCGTGCAGCGCGTCGTGGAGAAGGCCGGGGGCGTTGTCGCCCCCGCCGACGAGGTGCCGCCCGCCTTCGCCGAGGCCATGGACGACGACCTAGGCGTGCCGCAGGCGCTCGCGATCATCCACACCACCGTCCGCCAGGGCAACAGCGCCCTCGCCGCCGACGACAAGGAAGCCGCCGTCGCCCGCCTCGCCGAGGTACGCGCGATGCTCGGCGTCCTCGGTCTGGACCCGCTCGACCCGCACTGGGCCGGCGAGACCGACCGCGGCGAGGACCTGCACGGCGCCGTCGACACCCTCGTACGGCTCGTCCTGGAGCAGCGCGAGTCGGCTCGCGCCCGCAAGGACTGGGCCACCGCCGACGCCATCCGCGACCAGCTCGGCCAGTCCGGGCTCGTCATCGAGGACAGCCCGACCGGTCCGCGCTGGACGCTCGGCCCGCGCTGACGACCTGCGCGAATGTGCCGCTCGGGCCTCCGGGCGGCACACTTCATATACGTACGCACATACGCATCACACAGACAGGTAGATCATGGCCGCGAACAACCGCCGCATGTCCGGCAAGAAGGGCGCGCAGGTCGGCAGTGGCGGCCAGCGACGCCGGGGACTCGAAGGCAAGGGCCCCACGCCGCCCGCCGAGATGCGCAAGAAGCACAAGAAGAACCGCATCGCGAACGCCAAGGCCAAGCAGGCCGCCCGCCGCCCCGCCACGCTGAAGAGCCGCGGCGGCAAGGGCACGTCCGAGATGGTCGTCGGCCGTAACTCGGTCGTCGAGGCGCTGCGCGAGGGTGTGCCGGCCTCGACGCTCTACGTCCAGCAGTTCATCGACAACGACGAGCGGGTGCGCGAGGCGCTCCAGCTCGCCGGTGAGCGCGGCGGCATCCACCTGATGGAGGCCCCCCGCCCCGAGCTGGACCGCATGACGAACGGCCTCAACCACCAGGGCCTCGTCCTCCAGGTCCCGCCCTACGAGTACGCGCACCCGGAGGACCTCGCCGCCGCCGCGTACGACCAGGGCCAGGACCCGCTGATCGTCGCCCTGGACGGCGTCACCGACCCGCGCAACCTGGGCGCCGTCGTGCGTTCCGTCTCCGCGTTCGGCGGCCACGGCGTCGTCGTGCCCGAGCGGCGCGCGGCCGGCATGACCGCCGGTGCCTGGAAGACGTCCGCGGGCGCCGCGGCCCGTACGCCCGTCGCCCGCGCCACGAACCTGACGCGCGCTCTCGAGGGCTACAAGAAGGCGGGCATCGCCATCGTCGGTCTCGCGGCCGACGGCGAGCACACCGTCGGTGACCTCGAAGCCCTCGGCGGGCCCGTCGTCATCGTGGTCGGCAGCGAGGGCAAGGGCCTGTCCCGCCTCGTCGGCGAGACCTGCGACTACCGCGTGCGGATCCCGATGCCGGGCGGCACCGAATCCCTCAACGCCGGTGTCGCCGCGGGCGTCGTCCTGTACGAGGCCGCGCGCCGCCGGTCCTGAGCCGGCTGTCCGGGCCGCGACCTTGACGCGGTCCGGACATTTGCACGCGCTCGAGGCAGTGTCCTAAACACACATCACTCGGTTAGATGAGTGTGGACACCAGAACACCCCGCACACCTACGGGGGACCGCTCGCCCGGATTCGGCCCCGGATTCGATTCCGGATTCGACGACGGTCCCGCGCTGAGCATGGTGAAGGTGCCGTGCGATCCCGCGCAGGTCGTCGTCAATCACGCGAGTTTCCGCGTGCAGCTGCCCAGGACGCAGCAGACGCCGTCCCCCCGCATCGCCCGGCACCTGGGCTCGCTGGACCAGACCGCCCGTATCCCCGTCGTCGGCGCGGCCGCCGCGCGCCGCCGCGCCCCGGTCGTCTGGAGCGGCCGGTCCGCGCCCGGTGACCCCGGGGCGACCGGTCTCCTCCAGGCGGCCCGCAGAGCCGGCGAGAGCACGCTGCCCCGGCACGGCTTCGAGGGCGGTGAGGGCGGCGCCACCCAGGTCATCCCGCGCATCGACCTCGACAGCGACCTCAGGGACGACGCCACGGGCGAACTGCCCACGGTCACCGCGCAGGGCACCCGCCTCCTCCCGAAGATGCGCCAGTCCGGCAGCGCCTTCGAAGAGCCGTCGTACGAGGAACCCCCTTACGACGAGGGAGAGTTCGGCGGCGACGAGTACGACGACGGGGACGAGCGGAACGCCTCCCGGCGGCACGGCGCCGACCCGGTGCGGCACGCGTACTACCCCGGCCGCCGGATGAACCTCGGTGTCGTCCTCCTCCCGCTGCGCGTCTTCCTCGGTTTCATCTCCATGTACGCCGGCATGGGCAAGCTCTGCGACCCCGTCTACTTCGACGGCGGCGACCGCGGCTCCATGGTCAAGTGGCTCAACTCGCTGCACCCGTGGGCCCTCGCCGAACCCCTGCGCGACTTCGCCCTCCAGCACCCCGTCGGCGCCGGGCTGTGCATCGCCTTCCTCCAGGTCGTCGTCGGCGTGCTCACCGTGCTCGGCCTCTGGCAGCGCGTCGCGGCCGTCTTCGGCGTACTGCTCTCGGCCGCCCTCATCGTCACCGTCAGCTGGAAGACGGTGCCCGCCTACGACGCGCCCGACATCATCTACCTGGCCGCCTGGTCCCCGCTGATCATCGCGGGCGCGCCCGTCTACTCCATCGACGGACGCCTCGCGGGCGGCGCCTGGCGCCGGCTCGGCCCGCGCGCCGAACTGTGGGAGCTGCGGCGGTACGTGCTGCGCCGCGGCACCGTCGTGACGACCGTCGTCGTCGGCCTGACCCTGCTCATCGGTTCGCTGCTCGGCGGCGCCGTGCGTGACGCGGGCCGCGTCACCGCCCCCGGTCCCGGCGAGGCCCCGCGCAACGAACTGCCCGGCTCCCCGCTTCCGTCGGAGCCCGGCCGCAAGCAGCACCGCTCGCAGAGCCCGTCGGCGTCCAACAGGCCCACGCAGGGCGCCACTTCGGCGAGGCCGTCCGGCGCCGCGAGCTCCCCGGGATCGGCCCCGGCGACGGGCACCGCCAGCGGCGCGGGTCAGCCCAGCCAGACGCAGGGCACCGGCCAGGCGCCCCCGCAGTCGGCCCCGCCGGCCCAGCAGCAGCCTCCGGCGTCCAGCAGCGGGCCCGCCTCCAGCGGCGGTACGGGCACGGGCGGCGGCGCCGGTACCGGTGGGGGCACCGGCGGTTCCGGCGGTGCCGGCGGCGGGGACAAGCCGGGGGGCCTCCTCGGCGGAGTACTCGGCGGCTGACCGCACCCCGTAGAAACCCGAAGGGGCCCGCACACAGCGTGTGCGGGCCCCTTCGGGTTCGGGGAGCGACGGGCTCAACGCCTGGGCGCGGTCAGCTCCTTGGCGGCCTCGGTGAGGTCCTTCGCCGTATCGATGGCCCTCCAGTACGCGCCCTGCGGGATCGGGAACCCGGCCAGACGCTTGGCCCGGGCCAGGTGCGGGAACGTGGTGCGCTCGTGGTCACCACGGTCCGGGAGCAGGCCCGTGAAGTCGGGGGAGAAGACGTAGACGCCCGCGTTGATCAGATACGGGGACGGCGGGGCCTCGACGAAGTCCGTGATGTGACCGAACGCGTCGGTCTCCACAGCGCCCCACGGGATGCGGGGGCGGGCCAGGGCGAGAGTGGCGGTGGCGTCGCGCTCGGCGTGGAAGTCCGCCATCTCGCGCAGCGAGAACCGGGTCCAGATGTCGCCGTTCGTCGCGTACCAGGGACGGTCGGGGTGCGGCAGGTGCGCGGCGGCGTACTTGAGGCCGCCGCCACGGCCGAGGGGTTCCTTCTCGACCACCGTGGTGACGCGCAGGGGGAGTTCGGCGCCGTCGAGCCACTCCTGGAGCACCTCGGCGAGATGCCCGCAGGAGACGACCGCGTCCGTCACGCCCTCTTCGGCGAGCCAGGCAAGCTGATGGCCGATGATCGGGGTCCCCGTGCCGGGGATCTCGACCATCGGCTTGGGCCGGTCGTCGGTGTAGGGCCGCAGGCGCGAGCCCTGGCCGCCGGCCAGGACGACGGCCTGTGTGGGGTGGTGCTGGCTGTGCGTGTGCGGGTCCTGGGCCTGGGCGCTCGTCATGCCCGCACTGTACGTCGGCCCTTCCCGGCCGGCCGTGAGGGCCTCAGCCGCGCGCTGCCGTGGCGACGCCCGTGGCGAACGCGGTGTCGCAGACGGGGCGGGCGAAGGACTGGGCGCGGGAGGGACCGTAGGCCTGCACGGCGGCCCGGCCCAGGGCGCGGGCGATGGAGACGCAGTGCTTGGCGAGGGACGGCCGCTCGTGCATCTCCTGCTGGAGGTGGGTGAGGGCGATACCGGGGTCCTTGTCCTGGAGCTCGAGCAGCAGCTTGTCGCGCAGGACGTCCTGGGGGGCACGCGACTTGGCGCGCGCCGAGACGTTCTGCGAGGAAGCGGTGAGGATCGAGTCCGCTGAACTGCCGGACCAGTTCACTCGGGTGACCGCGAGTGTGCCGGAGAGCACCAGCATCACCGGCAGGACGAGAGCGAGGGTGCGGCCGACGCGGCGGGCGGGGCCCCGGCCTCGGCGCGGCTTCTGGGTGTAGTTGGCGGAGTGCGTCACGCGAGTGAGCGTAGCGGTCGGTGATGATTTGGCGACATTTAGTCACTCGGTCGAGGGATGGGCAATCCGGTTTTGTTTCTCGCGTGTTGACGTACAAGGTTCGAAATGGCGGGTCTGCCGGGGTATTTGTCGACAATGCGGTGTGCGCGGCGGGTGGGGAGCGGCCGGAACGCGGTGGAGCCCCGCACCGAAGTGCGGGGCTCCACAGCGGAACAGGCGGGGCGTCAGTCGGTGAGGCGCTCACCGGTCGACGAGGAGAAGACGTGGGTCTCGCCCGGACGCGGGACGACGTGCAGCTGGGTGCCCTTCTCGGGGACCTGGCGGCCGTTGACCCGGACGACGAGGTCCTTGGCCTCGCCACCGACCTGCGCGGTGCCGTAGACGTAGCCGTCGGCGCCGAGTTCCTCGACGACGTTCACCGAGACGGCGAGGCCGGCGGGGGAGTCCTCGGAGTCCTTGGAGAGGGACTTCGCGGCCTCGGCGCCGCCCGCCTCGACGATGTCGAAGTGCTCGGGGCGGACGCCGACCGTGACGGTGCGGTCGCCGGCGTCGGAGGCGGCCTTCAGCGCCTCACGGTTCACCGGGACGACCGAGTTGCCGAACTTCACGCCGCCGTCGGTGATCGGGACCTCGACCAGGTTCATGGCGGGGGAGCCGATGAAGCCGGCGACGAAGAGGTTGGCCGGGCGGTCGTACATGTTGCGCGGCGAGTCGACCTGCTGGAGCAGACCGTCCTTGAGGACCGCGACGCGGTCGCCCATGGTCATGGCCTCGACCTGGTCGTGCGTGACGTACACCGTGGTGATGCCGAGGCGGCGCTGGAGCGAGGCGATCTGCGTACGGGTCGAGACGCGGAGCTTGGCGTCGAGGTTCGACAGCGGCTCGTCCATGAGGAAGACCTGGGGCTCACGCACGATGGCGCGGCCCATCGCGACGCGCTGGCGCTGACCGCCGGAGAGGGCCTTCGGCTTGCGGTCCAGGTAGTCCGTGAGGTCGAGGATCTTCGCGGCCTCTTCGACCTTCTGGCGGATCTCGGCCTTGTTCACGCCGGCGATCTTGAGGGCGAAGCCCATGTTGTCGGCGACCGACATGTGCGGGTAGAGCGCGTAGTTCTGGAACACCATGGCGATGTCCCGGTCCTTGGGCGGCAGGTGGGTCACGTCGCGGTCGCCGATGCGGATCGCTCCGCCGTTCACGTCCTCGAGACCCGCGAGCATGCGCAGGGAGGTCGACTTGCCGCAGCCGGACGGGCCGACGAGGACGAGGAACTCGCCGTCCTCGATCTCGATCTCCAGGCCGTCGACGGCCGGCTTGGTGGAGCCCGGGTAGATCCGGGTCGCCTTGTCGAACGAAACAGTTGCCATGGCTGTGAAGCCCCCTTCACCGGCAGGAACGTGCCGGACGATCCGAGTAAAGGTGGTGATCCGCCGCGGCTGGTGCCGCAGTGGTTTAGTCCACACGGGTGAACTGTTTCTGGACGGTACCTGTCGAGTGTCGGGTCTGTCAGTAGTCGGAGCGGGGTGATCTTCGACGAAATATTCGACGGGGGGCCGCCCGTCGTTGGTTACACTGCTGAGGCTGCTGCCTCCTTAGCTCAGTCCGGCCAGAGCAACGCACTTGTAATGCGTAGGTCGTCGGTTCGAATCCGACAGGGGGCTCCATCGGAAAGCCCAGCTCAGACAGTGTCTGAGCTGGGCTTTTGCCTCTAGCGAATGCGGCGACGGGCGCGGGAGCGGGCCGCGCGGCGGTCCCCAGTCTCAGTTCTGGTCTCAGTCGCGGGCTCAGGGGCCAGTTGCGGGGCGGGCAGGAAGGCGTCTCCCATGCGGCGCATCGCGTCCTTCGAGAGGTGTGACCTGCCTGTCACGTAGCGCCGTGTCTGGCTGATCTGAGTGTGCCGAAGGATCTCCATGATCGTGGGCATGTCCACTCCCAGCTCGTTCAGGATCGTGCCCGCCGTGTGGCGGCTTCCGTCGTAGAGGCGACGGTCACCGATGCCCGCCTCCGCAAGTAGGTCCTTGAACTCCTCCCAGTCGTCGCGGGGGTCGATGGGGCGGCCATCAGGCCGCGTGAACACGGCCTGATGCTGCGGCAACGACGTGGTCGACGGCCGCGGTGGCAACGACCTCATCTGCGGCGGCGACGGCAACGACGTGCTGTCCGGCGGCGACGGCAACGACCGCATCGAAGGCGGCAACGGCACCGACAACCTGAACGGCAACAACGGCAACGACGCCCTCTTCGGCGGTCCCGGCAACGACGCGCTCTTCGGTGGCCCCGGCGCCAACACCAACGACGGCGGCCCCGGCTCCAACGCCTGCTTCAGCCCCGCCACCGGACCCGGCTGCTTCTGACCCGCACACGCCTCCGACCTGATCGACGAACATCAGAAACGGGCCCCGGCGCATCCCTCGTCGCAGCGGCGACCAACGCACGAGGCCCGTTTCAACGCTTTGTCCATCCGAGGCGAGTAGGCCTGCTCGCACGCGGAGCCGAGTCCAGGGGCAGGCGTACAGCAGTGAAGTACCGCAACCCGGCAGCCGCCCCCGAACGGGGCGCACTCGGGGATTCGGCCACGAAGTCGTGCCAGGCGTGCCGAACCGCGATGCGCCGGACACGCCCTAGTGGGGCCGGCGTGGGCAACGCGCTAGTCCCTCAGGAAACGGCGAGGTCAGACCCGCTCGCCTGTGGGGACTGTAAATCTGCCGCTGGGTGGACGCCGGCGGGACCCTCAAGCGACTGCGGTCATGCCTGATCGCAGACTCACATGGGCTGTCTGTGGGCCAGGACTCTGCGCCCCGACTCGCCCGAGACGCAGATGCCGTCGAAGCGCGGGGCCAGGCCTCAAGGCCCGCCCTACGGTCGATCAAGGTGCTGTCGAGGTCGAAGAGCGCCAGCACGGGGCGACGTACGCGAGCGGCAGAGGCGCTTGGCTTCCTGTTGGCCAACCCGCACCGACCGTGGGTACGGTCCGCAACATCGGCGGAGGCTCGACGAAGCTTGTCGAAGGGCCGTCCGACCGGCCCTAGGCAGCGCTTTTCATCCACGCGATGAGCCGGGCCCACCGGCCATCCTTCGGCCTGCCCGGATTCGGCCCCGGCGGAGTCATCAGCTCCCGCGCGCGTACCGGTTTGCGCTTCCCTGGCTCACACATGCACCGCTGCGCTGTCGGGACGCCGGCGAGTACTTGCTCCACGTGCCCTCCACAGCCCTCGTAGGTCACCTTCCGGCATGACTGGCAGACAGCACGTTGGCACATGGGTCTCCTTCCTTCGCGCCCTCGTTAACGACCAGTAATATCAACAGTTTCGTCACAGCCCAATTCATGCTTTCGCCATAAGTGAAGCCTATGTGCGCACAGCCTCCACGGAAGAATTACTTCTGCACGCAGAAAGGCCGACCATGTGGGCGCGTCACACCCGATATCGCGTGACATTTCGCGCTCGGCGATGTCAAGCGGGTCCGGCCGTGTCCGGAATTGCTTGCGATACCGAAACGGTGGTTGCATCACGCCCGGTCGAGGCAGGAAGGCACTGCTCCGCACCGTGACAGGCCATCAACGCGCTTTCGGCATCGTCGACGTGGGCGCGTCGGGGCAAGAGACCGAGAACGGCAGCCGCCCCTCATAAAACGGGTGGTGTGCGCCGGTCAGAAGGGAGCGACGTGGGTTGCTCGCACACCGCAGGATGCCCCCTTTTCCCCTTGCTCAAGGCGAGTTTGCAGGGGTGGCGCGACTATTACTGCGACAGCGAGGATCAATGGCTCGGCTGTGCGCGCTACCAGGTGTCACTCACCGGCGAGCGCGTGCCGATCAGCCTGCTGCCCAATGGAGCCCGCGCACGCCACCTGGAAGACATGCCCGAGGGCGCGGACCGGTCCAGCGCCGCCGGACCTGAGCAGGGGGCCGAGCAGGCTCGTCCCCCCCAGCCCAATCCTTGGCGGCAGGAGAACCCGTCCTGGTCGCAGCCGGCACCGGCTTGGCCGGCAGAGCCGTCAGAACCTGTGACCGCGGCATCGGATGCTGCGGCTCACTTCGGGCCGGCGTCCCCGACGATCTCGGCGTCGCATTACAAACCGTCATCGTCCGCACGGGCTCCCCATCCCGCAGACCGTCCGTCCAGGCGCGCTGGGCAGAGCTCCAGACCGAAACGCGGGCTCTGGGCTCGATTCACCGAATGGATGGGAGGCCCCGCATGAGTGACTACTGGCCCTGGTGGGCCGGCGCTGCCGGGCTCGCTCTGATCACCATCAACTACGCCCTCACCACGGATCGGTCGTTCGGGGTGTCGTCCGCGTGGGATCGCGTCCTGCACTGGCGCAGGGAGCGTCGGCTCGAGCGCATGGACGAGGAGTTCACCGACGAGCGAGCGCTCGCCGAGGCTCTCGCCGTAGCGACGGCGGAGCACTTCGGCACCGACTACGCCGCGCCCACCGCGCCGCCGGTTCCCTACGGCACGTCACAGCCGGTCCAGACGGACGTCGAACCAACGGTGAATGAGGACACCTCGGCCCTCTCCCCGGCCCCGCTGGTCACCCAGGTCGCCCTGCTGGTGTCGATCTTCCTCGGCGGGTTGATCGCTGCGGTCACCTCCGGACAGTTCCACCTCCGCTTCGACATGGGCCCGGGATTCCGGGACGTGGTCACCGCGAATCCGACCACCATGATCGTCCTGCTGTTCATCGGAGGCGTGCTGGTCGGCTTCGGAACTCGGCTGGCCGGTGGCTGCAGTTCCGGCCACGGGCTCAACGGCTGCGGCCGTCTGCGCCCGGTCAGCCTGGTCGCGACCGCCGTGTTCTTCGGCACCGCCGTCGCGGTCTCGTTCCTTCTGTGGAAGGTGATCTGATGCGTACCCGAGGCGCGATTCTGCTGGCCAACATCATCACGGGACTGACTCTCGGTTACACCGTTTCCCGTATCGGCTTCGGCGACTACACCGAGCTGAACCGTATGTTCACCTTCCAGGACCTGCGGATGTTCTTCTCCTTCGCGGGTGCCGTCGGGATCATCGTGTGCGCGTTCGCTCTGCTGCGGATCCGCCGCACTCCGGGGCGCATCCACGCGGGCGTGATCCCCGGCGCCGTGCTGTTCGGAACCGGATGGGCGATCTCGGGCGGGTGCCCGGCGATCCCGATCATCCAGGTCGCCAGCGGTTACGTGCCCGCGCTTGTCACTATCGTGGGCGTCGTCGTCGGTATCCGACTGTGCCGCTGGGCCAATGCCCGCTACTTCCATCTGGACCGCGGCTCCTGCGGCCTGTAACCAAGGCCGCCCACCGAATCGTGCTCGCCCTTCGCATGGCCACATCGGTAAAGGGCCCTGCCGGCGTGGCCTCGCTTGCCGCCTCCCGGCCCCTGACCGCTTCGAGGGCGCGGGGAGAACCCTTGGGAGAAGATCTTCTCCCAAGGGTTCCCATGCACTGGGTGAGACCAAGCCATACCAACTGCCTGACCTGCACAAACGCGAGCGAGGTCAGGTACGGATCTCGTCCGGACCTTATTCGGGACGAAGAGGTCGTAAGTTCAAATCCCGCCCCTGACAGCTGAAGCACCGGGTGAGGATCTTGGATGCCTTGAACAGGGCAGGCCCACACGTCGGAAGCCACGACGACAAGCCACTGACGCCAGCGCGGTGGAACTTTCCCTACTCTCGTCAAGCCCGCGCACGGCGCGGGAGCGCGCCGCCTCTGCGGCGCGGCCTGCCTCCTGTCTCCGCCCCGGCTGGCCGCGCCCGGCGGCGCGCAACGTGCAAGAGAGCAACGGTCGGGAAGTCACCCGCGGGCACAAGATGATGCCTCCGGCGGGGGATCGGCCGGCACCGGCAGCGCGCAGTTGGTCTTCGTGCCTACGAACGCCGGTACGAAGGCGACGGTCCCCTGCGACGGGTCAGTGGTTCAGCAGCGGATCACTGCGGACAAGCTGGTCCACATCGACGTCGACGGCTCCAAAGGGGCGACCGGAGTGGTCGCCTGGCAGATCGACGCACCGTGAGCAGGGTGCGGCTCTACGGCTGGCCAGTCTCACTTCTAGTCTCGATTGCCGCCTAATCCGACGTGGTCTGCACCCGTCCACGAGCGTCCGGCACGGCACTTGACCTGCGAGGCGAGTCCTCTCTGGACACCCCATGACAGCCGTGGAACAAGCCCGGACAGCTTGTAATGCGTAGGTCGTCGGTTCGAATCCGACAGGGGGCTCCATCGGAAACCCCAGCTCAGATGCCGTCTGAGCTGGGGTTTCTCTGTTCTGTGGACGGGGCGGCGACGCCGGGTGCGGGCCGCGCGATGAGCGGTGGGCTCAGTTCCGGTCTCGGGCGGGGGCCGCGGCCTCGTCCGAACCCGGATGTCTGGCGCTGTGTCAGAAAGCTCCGAGGTATGCACCACGCGCGGGAATTCCACTCGATCAGCAGCCCGACGTCACACCTTGAGCTGTCCTGAAATGACAGTTGATGAGCCGATTATTACGTTCGTTGCAGGTCGGCTGTACAGCTGGCGTCTCTGAGACAGGAGAGGAGTGACATGCCGACGCGAATGTTCGCCGTGTCCGCTGCCGTGGTAGGCGCAGCGGTCCTTGCCACCGGCATCACGTATGCCGCGCAATCCGAATCGGACCAGGCCGCCCCGGAGGCCAAACAAGCCGCCCCGGCGGCCGAACACGCCGCACCGCCGGCCAAGCGGGCCGCACCGCCGGTCAAGAAGGCCGCCCCGCCCGTCAAGAAGGCCGCCCCCGAGGCGGCTCCCGCCGGTACCGACAGCACTGCCGGCAGGGGGGACGAGGGTCGTGACCACGGGGGCCGTGGCCACGAGGACGGTGACCGTGGCTACGGCGGCAGGAAGGAAGGAAGAATCCACTTCAACGAACGGACGTTCTCCGCCCATGAGGACGGCTGTGTCCCCGCTGCCAGTGGGCTGGGCTCCACCAGCTTCAGCATCGACAACGACAGCGACGCGACGGTTGAGGTCTACCGCGGGTTCAACTGCGACAACGGTGCGCCGGTGGCCACGGTCGGACCCTACGGCGCCACGTATGGCGTCGCGCCCCAGACCGACCACGGGAGCGGCTGGGGAGGCTTCTTCCTCGAGGACGGGGTCGTGGGCAGTTTCCGGGTGATCCGCGACCACGGCGAGTGGTGACACCCACCATCCCGGACACGTGGGATCGCCGGCCCGTCGGAATCGGGCCGGTGATGGCGGCCTCGTCCCACTGCCGCCGCACTTGATCATCAGCACAAGGCCGGGCGACGACTCACGTCGGTTCGAATCTGACAGAGGGCTACGCCGGGACGAAGGCCCAGGTCACGGGCGTGACCTGGGCCTTCGTCGTGTCTGGGGCCTGTCAGCCGCGGCCCGCCACGCGGTCCGCGGCTCGGGCCAGGCGGGAGGAGCCCGTCGTGTGGGTGGTGAGTTCGCGGTGGTCGGCCGCGTTGTAGGTGGCGTACATGCCGTGCACGCCCAGCCAGCGGAAGGGTTCCGGTTCCCACTTGCGGACCTTGTGGTTGACCCAGGGGAGCGTCGTGAGGTCGGTGGGGCCGGACTGGCCGGAGTCCTGCTGGACCAGGTCGCGCAGGGTGCGGGCGGCGAGGTTGGTGGTGGCGACGCCCGAGCCGACGTAGCCGCCCGCCCAGCCGAGGCCTGTCGCGCGGTCGAGGGTGACCGTGGCGCACCAGTCGCGGGGGACGCCGAGGACGCCGGACCAGGCGTGGGTCACGGCGACGCCCGCCAGCTGGGGGAAGAAGCGGGTCAGGAGCGCGGTGAGGGACTCGATGGTGGCGGGCTGGGTGCGGCCGTCGTTGTCGGTCCTCGAGCCGTACCGGTACGGGACGCCCCGGCCGCCGAGCGCGATGCGGCCGTCGGCCGTGCGCTGGGCGTACATGTAGGCGTGCGCCATGTCGCCGAGGGTCTCGCGGCCCTCCCAGCCGATGGACTCCCACTGCGCGTCGGTCAGCGGTTCCGTGGCGATCATGGAGGAGTTCATGGGGAGCCAGGTGCGGCGCTGGCCCTTGAGGGAGGCGGTGAAGCCCTCGGTGCAGCGCAGGATGTAAGGCGCGCGGACCGTGCCGTACGGGGTGACGGCGTGCTTCGGCTTGATCTCCGTGACGGGCGTCGACTCGTGGATCGTGACCCCGAGCGCCTCGACGGCGGCGGCCAGGCCCTTGAGGAGCTTGACGGGGTGCAGGCGGGCGCCGTGCGGGGTCCAGGTCGAGCCGACGGCCCCGAAGACGCGGACGCGCTCGGCGGTCTCGCGGGCGCCGTGCAGGGTGCGGTCCTTCTCGCCGTACGCGAGTTCGGCGGCGTGGAAGGCCTTGAGGCGGGCCAACTGGGCTGGTGTGTAGGCGATTTCGAGTACGCCGCCCTGGTGGATGTCGGCGTCGATCTCCTCTTCGGCGGCCGCGCGGATCACCTCGGAGACGGTGTCGTTCATGGCTTCCTGGAGGCGGACGGCCGCGTCGTGGCCGTGCAGTTTCGCGTAGCGGTCGCGGCCGGCGATGCCGTTGTAGAGCCAGCCGCCGTTGCGCCCGGACGCGCCGTAGCCGCAGAACTTCTGCTCCAGGACGGTGATGCGGAGGAAGGGCGCGGCCTTCTTCAGGTAGTAGGCGGTCCACAGGCCCGTGTAGCCGCCGCCGACGATGACGACGTCGGCGGACGCGTCACCCGGGAGGGGCTCGCGGGCGGTGGGGATGCCGTCGTCCGCGTACCAGAACGATATGCCGCCGTTGACGGTGGCCTGGGCGCCGTGAGTGCCGTTCTTGCTGCTCATGGCCTCGGACGTTAGCGCTCCACAGGGGGGTTCGGGCAGGGGGGACGGCCGCCTTCCTCGTTTTGCGGGTGATCGTTTCGCCGCGCTGTCCGGTCCCGTCGCCGCAGGAGCGTCAGCGGGTTCCAGGGCTCGCCCCGGTCGCGTACGAGGGGGTGGCAGGCCAGGCCGATGAGGACCGAGACGACGTGCCCCAGGCCGGTGAAGGTGCGGCCGGTGAGGAGCGGGCCGCCGTAGACGATCAGGACGACGGCCAGATAGACGTAGCGCCAGGGCGGGGCGAGCCGGTACGTGAGGACGCCGACGACGCCCGCGAGCGCGTAACTCACTCCCACGTCGAGGGTGTCGACCGACGAGGCGGGCGCGTGGCCGTGGCGGATCGCCCACAGCAGGGCGCCCTCGCTGATCAGGGTCGCGAGGACGTGCGCCGCCCCCACGACGGCCAGCCAGCGCCAGGTGTCGAGCCAGCGCTCGGCCTGCGCGTGGAACACCGTGTAGAGGACGGCGTACGGCCACCAGCTGCTGCCGTCGATCCAGAACAACGAGGCGACGAGGACGCGGACCGGGTCGGTCGACAGCTCGTGCAGGTTCGTGGAGCGCTGGCGCAGGAACTCGTGCTCGAAGTGCGGGTCCATGTGGTGCATGGCGACCGTCGTGAAGAACAGGGCGGCCAGCCAGAGACAGGTGCCGGGGGCGTGCCGTACGTACGACCACACGGTGAGGGGGAAACGGCGCATGGACTGCATTCAGGCACGCACATAGGGTCGTTCGGGTGATCGACATCCCGGACGGCCTGGTCGAGTCCCAGTACACCTACGCGGGTGAGCCCGGTCGCGCCTTCATCGCCGGGCTCCCGGCGCGCGTGGAGGAGTTCGTCGAACGCTGGGATCTGCGCGTCGACGGGCCCGCGATGCACGGCATGGCCGCCCTGGTCCTGCCCGTGGTGCGGGGCGACGGGACGCCCGCCGTGGTCAAGTTCCAGATCCTCGACGAGGAGACCGAGGGCGAGCCGGTCGCGCTGCGCGTCTGGGACGGTGCCGGCGCCGTCCGGCTCCTCGACCACGACGACGCCACGGGCACGATGCTCCTCGAACGGCTCGACTCCGGGCGGATGCTGGATTCCGTGGAGGACTCCCGGAAGGCCGTCCTCGTCATCGCCGAACTGCTGGCCCGGCTCACGTCCGGGCCCGCCCCGGAAGGGATGCGGCGGCTGTCCGGCATCGCGGCCGACATGCTCGCCCAGGTGCCGTCGGCGCTCGCGGCCGTGCCCGGCCCGGCCGACCGCGCGCTGCTCGCGGACTGTGCGGCGGCCGTGCGCGAGGTCGCGGACGAGGCGGGTGACCGGCTGCTGCACTGGGATCTGCACTTCGAGAACGTGCTGGCCGCCGAGCGGGAGCCGTGGCTCGCCATCGACCCGAAGCCGCTCGCGGGCGACCCGGGCTTCGACCTGAAGCCCGCCATCGACAACCGCTTCGACGCGGACGAGGTGGTGTGGCGGTTCGACGCGATGAGCGGGGTGCTCGGGCTCGACCGGGAGCGGGCGCGCGCCTGGACGCTCGGGCGGGTGCTTCAGGACTCCCTGTGGGAGATCGAGGACGGGCGACCACTGATGCCGGACCATCTGGAGACGGCGCGCAGACTGCTCGGGCGGTGAGCGGGCCCTCGCGGGGCGCGCTGCGATGGGCGGGTGGCCTGGGGGTGCGTGTCCGGTGGCGGGGGTGGGTGATCGGCCGATGCGGGTGGGTCGCCCTGGGGGCGGGTGGCCGACCCGTGCGGGCCGCCCCGCGGTGAGTGGTTAGCCTGCCGTCATGATTCGTACCGCCACGCCCGCCGATGTCCCCGTCATCCACGCCATGGTCCGTGAACTCGCCGACTACGAGAAGGCGCTGCACGAGGCACGGGCCACCGAGGAGCAGCTGCGCGAGGCACTGTTCGGGGAGCGGCCCGCCGCGTTCGCCCACATCGCCGAGGACGACACGACGCTCGAGCCCGTCGGCTTCTGCCTGTGGTTCCTGAACTTCTCCACCTGGCGCGGGGTGCACGGGATCTACCTGGAGGACCTGTACGTACGGCCCGAGGCGCGCGGCGGCGGCCACGGCAAGGCGCTGCTGACCGAGCTGGCGCGGATCTGCGTCGAGCGCGGATACGAGCGCCTGGAGTGGTCGGTCCTCGACTGGAACGAGCCGTCGATCAACTTCTACAAGGCGCTCGGCGCGGCGCCGCAGGACGAGTGGACGGTGTACCGGCTGACGGACGAGGCGCTGGCCCGGCTCGGGTCGTAGCGCGCCCGGGGACCCGGGCTCGGGTCACGGGATCAGGACCACCTTGCCGATCGTGCCGCGGTTCTCCAGGGCACGGTGCGCCGCGGCTGCCTCGGCGAGCGGGAAGCGGGTCACCGCGGGACGCAGACGGCCCGCCTCGGCCTCCCTCAGCGCGGCCAGCTCCAGCGTGCGGACCGGGTTGTCGCCGCCCGCGCGCCGCATCATCGGCGGGCCGAGCACCTGTTCCTGGGTGATGCCGCGCCGGGTGAGTTCGTCCGCGGAGAGGGTGAGGGGCTCGCCGTCGTGCAGGCCCTTGCCTGACCAGCCGAAGACGACGTGGACGCCGCCGGGGCCGAGGAGGTCGACGGCGGCCAGGCCCGCGTCGCCGCCCACCCCGTCGAAGACGACCGTCGCCGGGCGGCCGACGAGGAACCGGCGGACCTGCTCGGGCCAGTCGGGGGCGGTGTAGTCGACGGCCAGGTCGGCGCCGTTCGCGCGGACGCGGGCCACCTTCTCGGGGCCGCCCGCGAGGCCGACGACGGTGGCGCCCGCGTGCTTCGCGTACTGGACGAGCAGGGTGCCGACGCCTCCCGCCGCGGCCGGGATCACGGCCACCGACGCGGGGCCGAGCGGGGCGAACTGCAGGATCCCCATCGCCGTACGGCCGGTGCCGATCAGGGCGACGGCCTCGGCGAAGTCCAGGTCGGGCGGGAGCTCGTGCAGGCGGGCCGCGTCGGTCACGGCGAGCTCGGCGTAGCCTCCGGGGGCGAATCCGAGGTGGCCGACGACGCGCTTGCCGAGCCAGGACGCGTCGGTGCCCTCGCCGAGCGATTCGACGGTGCCGGCCACCTCACGGCCGGGGACGGTGGGCAGCGCGGGCGGCTCGGGCGCGGGGCCCTTCATCCCCTCGCGCAGGGCGGTGTCGAGGAGGTGCACGCCGGCCGCGGCCACGGCGATCCGGACCTGGCCGGGGCCTGGCAGGGGGTCGCCGGTCTTCTCGTAGTTGAGGTTCTCGGCGGGGCCGAAGGCGTGCAGTCGTACGGCGTGCATGGCGGACTCCCTTGGGCGTGCGGCCTCTTGACGGCTCGGGTGCGCCCACCACCTTTCAACCTCGAGCGGACTTGAGGTCAAGTGCGGGCGTCAGGCCGCGCGGAGCCCCGGGCGGGACGCGGTGAGCGCGAGCGTGGTCGCCTCGACGGCGCTGTTGAACGACACCTCGGAGAGCACGCCGGGTGCCGCGACCTGGTCGCCCACCAGATACACACCGTCTCCGCGGTCGATCGCGGGCCGGTCCCGCCACGTCGTGCCGGGCAGATCGACCGCCCCCGTACGCCCGTTCGCGAGCGCGTCCCTGCGCCAGGTCACGCGGTCGCGCCAGCCGGGAAATCCCAGATCGAGCAGGCGTTCGGCGCGTGCCGTGCCGTCGGCCTTCGACTCGTGCGGCGCTACGGGGATGTGGCCCTGGACGAGCTGCTGCCCGTGCGGCGCCAGGCTCCGGTCCTGAGCCGTGAACCGCTCCAGCCAGGCCGGGAAGTCGAGCCCGGACACGATGAAGGCGTCGCCGCGGCGGGTACGCACGGCCAGGTCGATCAGCGTCGTACGACTGCTGTCCCACGTCAGCGACGAGTCGCCGAGGAGGCGGCGCGCCGAGTCGAGGGACGTCGCCACGATCACCGGTCCGCCGCCCGTGGGCACGGAGTCGACGCGGGACAGCGTCTCCACGCGCACGCCCAGATTCCAGGCGCGGGCCGCCATCCGGTCGATGACGGACGCCCAGCCGCCGCGCGGATAGTGCGCCTCCGGCGGCACCTTCGCGGCGCGGCGCAGGCGCTCCTGGACGAAGGCCGCGGAGAGGGAGCCCGGGTCGTGGTGGAAGAGCGCCACGGACGTGTAGTGGGCGGCCGCGCGGGCGCCCTCCTCACCGACGTGGCGCGTCGCCCACGTCATGAAGTCCATGTCCACGGGCACGTGTTCGGACCGGTGGCGAAGGAGGCGCAGCAGGGCCAGCGGAGGGGTGCGGCGCAGGGCTCCGCGGTGGTGGAAGCGCAGGCGGGAGCCCTCGACGAGCGGGACCGGGGCGAGCGGGCCGAGCAGGTCGCGCTGTTTCAGCCAGGTCCAGTGCGGGCCGCCGCTGTAGAGGGCGTGCGGTCCGTCGTGCGTGCGGTACGGGCCTTCGGCGGTGCGGGCGCGGCCGCCGAGGGTGTGGTGCGACTCGTGGACCGTGACGCTCGCTCCGGCCTCGGCGGCGGTGACGGCCGCGGTGAGGCCGGCGAATCCGCCGCCGATGACGGTGAGGTCGGGGGTGGTCGTTGCCATGCCGATGTTCCCCTTCGGGTTGGCAGTGCCGTGTCTGTGCCTGTGGCTGTCTCTGTTGCCCTTACGACTTACGACGGCTGTGCGCGGCGGAATGTGACACGGGCGGGGGGAAGGGCGGCGGTCACCGATTGTCAGTGGCGGCGGGCAGCATGGGGGCATGGCGGAGAAACGAGTGGTGAGGCCGGCGAAGACGTCGTCGGCGAAACTGGCGGCGGTGAAGAAGGCACGGCGGCCCGAGGTGCGGCTGCCCCCGCTCGCGCCCTGGACCGGCGAGGGGCTCGAGCCGGACGGGGACTACGACGGTGTGGAGTTCACCGCGGCCGACTTCACCGGGCAGGACGGCGGGGGCGCCCGCTTCATGGACTGCGCGCTCGAAGGATGCGGGCTCGACGAGACCCGGCTGACCCGCGCCCGGATCCTCGATTCCACGCTGACGGGGATACGGGGCGTGGGCACGGACCTCGCGGAGGCGACCCTGCGGGACGTCGAGGTGGCGGACGCCCGGCTCGGCGGGGTCCAGCTGCACGGGAGCGTGCTGGAGCGGGTCGTGGTGCGCGGCGGGAAGATCGAGTACCTGAATCTGCGCAAGGCGCGCCTGAAGGACGTCGTCTTCGACGGATGCGTGCTGGTGGAGCCGGACTTCGGGGGTGCGCGTCTGGACCGGGTGGAGTTCCAGGGCTGCGTGGTGCGGGGTGCGGACTTCACGGGCGCCGTGATGGCGGACGTGGATCTGCGGGGCGTGGCCGAGCTGGGGATCGCGCGCGGTGTGGACCGGCTGGCCGGGGCCGTGATCAGCCCGGCCCAGCTCTTCGACCTGGCACCGGCGTTCGCGGCGCAGATCGGGGTGCGGGTGGAGTAGGGGCGGCCGGTCGGGAGGTGGGGGCTAGCGCTCGTCCGGGACGCGGGGGAAGCGGGCCTGCAGGTCCCAGATCGCCGGGTTGTCCGCCAGGTCCTCGTGCATGTCGGTGAGGTCGGCGATCACGTCGTGCAGGAAGTCGCGGGCCTCACGGCGCAGCTCGGTGTGGGAGAACGTCAGGGGCGGCTCGTCGGCCTCCATCCAGTCGGCCTCGATGTCGACCCACCCGAAGCGGCGCTCGAAGAGCATCCGGTCCGTCGACTCGGTGAAGTCGAGCTCGGCGTACTGCGGCCTCGACGCGCGGCTGCCGCGCGGGTCACGGTCCAGCTGCTCGACGATGTCGCACAGCGCCCACGCGAAGTCCAGCACCGGAACCCATCCCCAGGCTGTGGACAGCTCCCGGTCGGCCTTGGTGTCGGCGAGGTAGACGTCGCCGGCGAACAGGTCGTGCCGCAGCGCGTGGACGTCCGCGCGACGGAAGTCCGTCTGCGGAGGGTCGGGAAAGCGGCGGGAGAGGGCGTAGCCGATGTCGAGCACATCAGTGATGGTGTCACGGTCGGGAGGGGGCGCCGCTCACGGTCGGGACGGGGTGCGCGCACGGCCGGCACGGTCACCGCAGCCGTCACGCCCACCGGGCGGCCCCGGTCGGCCGGCACGTGCTCAGCCCAACAGCCGCTGTTCCTTCGCCACCGCCACCGCGCCCGCCCGGGTGTCCACGCCGAGCTTGTCGTAGATCCGGCCCAGGTGGGTCTTCACCGTGGCCTCGCTGATGAACAGGGCGCGGGCGATGTCCCGGTTGCCCAGGCCCTGGGCGAGCTGGCCGAGGATGTCGCGCTCGCGATCCGTGAGGGACGGGCGCGGGCTGCGCATACGGGCCATGACGCGGCTCGCGACCGGCGGGGACAGCGTCGTACGGCCCTCGGCGGCGGCCTGGATCGCGGCGAACAGCTCCTCGGGACGCTCCGCCTTGAGGAGGTACCCCGTGGCGCCCGCCTCGATGGCCCGGGTGATGTCGGCGTCCGTGTCGTACGTGGTCAGGACCAGGACATGCGGGTGCGGGCCCGCCTCGGGCGGCGCGGTCGTGATGCGGCGCGTCGCTTCCACGCCGTCGATGCCCTCGCCCAGCTGGAGGTCCATGAGGACGACGTCCGGCGTCAGTTTCGCGGCGAGCGCCACCGCCTCGTCGCCCGTGCCGGCCTCGCCCACGACCTCGATGCCGGGTGCGCTGCCGAGCAGGGCGAGCAGTCCCGCGCGCACCACCACGTGGTCGTCGCACACCAGCAGTCGTACGGGCTCACTCATGAGGCCTCCAGCGGAATCGCCACCGACAGCACCGTGCCCTCGCCCGGCGCCGACTCGATCGTCAGCGTGCCACCCAGCTGCCGCGTGCGCGCCCGGATCGCCGGAAGGCCGTGCCCGCGCACGCCCGACTCCCGCGGGGGCTCGGGTGTGAAGCCGCGGCCGTTGTCCGCGATGTCGAGGACGACCTGGTCGCCGAGGTGCGTCAGCGTGATCGCGGCGGCCGTCGCGTCCGCGTGCTCCCGTACGTTCGCCAGGGCGCCCTGCGCGATCCTCAGCAGCGCGGACTCGACCCGGTCGGGCAGCGGGGCCGGGGCGCCCTCCGCGTGGAAGCGGACCGCGAGCCCCGCCTCCGACTCCCGCGCCGCCAGCGTGCGCAGCGCCTCGTCCAGGCCGCCGCCCGCGAGATCCGCCGGCGCCAGGTCGTGCACGAACCGGCGCGCCTCCACGAGGCCCCGCTCGGTCACCGACTCCGCGGTCCGCACATGGGCGCGGGCCCGCTCGGGGTCGGCGTCCCACAGCCGGTCCGCCGCCTGGAGCAGCATCTGCTGGCTGGACAGGGACTGGGCGAGCGTGTCGTGGATCTCCATCGACAGGCGCTGGCGCTCGGCGAGCGTCCCCTCGCGGCGCTCCGTCGCGGCGAGTTCCCTGCGGGTGCGCACCAGGTCGTCGATCAGGGCGCGCTGGCGTTCCGCCTGGCGCTCCATGTGGACGAAGACGGCGGTCGCCAGGGCCGCGACGGCCGGCGGCGCGAGCAGCAGGTTCGGGTCGAAGTCCCCCGCGAGGCGCAGCTGCGCCCCGACGACGAACACCGTGAGTACGCCGATCAGGACGAGCGCGGCGCGGGCGGGCAGGGTGCGCAGGCCCGTGTAGAAGAGCGGGACCGCGCACCACGCGAAGCTCGGCGCGAGGACGACGAGGACCATCCACACGGCGACGACCAGGGCCAGCCAGGTGAGGCGGCGCGGGGTGGCGCGGGCGCCGAGGCCCGGACCGAGCGCGGGGCCGAGCACGTACAGCGCGGCCAGGACCACGGACAGCGCGATGATCCACGGGGTGCGGGCCTCGCCGGGGTGGCGCAGCAGGAACCGGGCGAGGGCGCCGCCGAGCAGCAGGAAGAACGCGGTGTGCATCACCGCGGCCAGCCAGCGGGCGTCCGGATCCCGCGTCTCAGGTGCCACGCCCGTACCCCTCTCCGCTTCCGCCATCGCGCTGCTGAACTGGTCAAACACCCCCATTGTGGCCTGTGCGGGCGGTACGCGGGTCAACCGATCGGCTGACCCGGACGTCAGCCGAGCCGCGCTCCGGTCGCAGCCGGTACGTCGACGGTGCGGCCCGGTTTCCGGCCCGAGGATCGATACAGGAGCGACTCACCGACCGCCTCTGACCGACCCGACCGCCTCCAAGGAGCACCCGTCATGAAGAAGATCTCGAAGCGCGCCCGTGTCCTGACCGGTGGCGCCGTCCTCGCCGCCGTCGTCGCCGGTACCTTCGGCGCGGTCTCGGCCAGCGCCTCCGCCCCGGCCGCCGCGCCCGCCGCCGTGACCGCGGACGCCCCGGCCAAGAACCTCACCCGGTCCACGCACCTGACCACGGCCGCCGCCACGAAGGCCGCGCAGGCCGCCCTCGACGCCGCGAAGAAGGAGAACCAGCGCGTCTCCGTCGCCGTCGTCGACCGCAACGGCAACACGATCGTCACCCTGCGCGGCGACGGCGCCGGCCCGCAGTCGTACGAGTCCGCCGTGAAGAAGGCGTACACCGCGGTGTCCTGGAACGCGCCGACGTCCGAGCTCGCCAAGCGCCTCGAGCAGGCCCCGAACCTGAAGGACATCCCGGGCACCCTGTTCCTCGCGGGCGGCGCGCCCGTCGCGGCGGACGGCGCCCCGGTCGCGGGCATCGGCGTCGCGGGTGCGCCCTCGGGCGACCTGGACGAGAAGTTCGCGCAGGCCGGTGTCGCCGCGCTGAACCGCTAGTCGCACACCACCCACCGCCGTGGAGGCGCCCGCCGTCCGGCAGGCGCCTCCACGGCGTTCGCCCTGCGTCGGGTGCGCCCTCGGGCGACCTGGACGAGAAGTTCGCGCAGGCCGGTGTCGCCGCGCTGAACCGCTAGTCGCACACCCCCCACCGACGTGGAGGCGCCCGCCGTCCGGCAGGCGCCTCCACGGCGTTCGCCCCTACGATCATTCAGTGCCCCACAGCCCACGGTCCGCCTCCGCCCTCCTCGCCCTCGTCCTGGCTCTCGGCGCCTGTTCCGCCGCCGGTGGGCATGGCACGCCGGGTGCCGCGGGGGTGCGGGACCCGTACTTTCCGAAGCTGGGCAACGGCGGTTACGACGCCACGCACTACACGCTCACCCTCGACGCCGACCAGAACCGGCTGTCGGGCACCGCCGACATCACGGCGAAGGCCACCCAGGACCTCAGCGCGTTCAACCTCGACCTCAAGGGCCTGACCGTCGCGGGCGTCACCGTCGACGGGAAGAAGGCCACGTTCGAGCGGGCCGGGCACGAGCTGACGATCCGTCCGGCCGAGGCGCTGCGGAAGGGCTCCGAGTTCCGCACGGTCGTGCGGTACTCGGGGAAGCCCGTGACCATCACCGACCCGGACGGTTCCGCGGAGGGCTGGCTCCCCACGGATGACGGGGCCCTCGCGCTCGGCGAGCCCACCGGGTCCATGGCCTGGTTCCCCGGGAACAACCACCCCTCCGACAAGGCGACGTACGACATCCACGTCACCGTCCCCAAGGGCCTGAAGGCCGTGTCCAACGGGGAGTTGACGAAGGAGCGGACGGCCGGCGGGCGGACGGCGTTCGACTGGCACGTCCCGCAGCCCATGGCCAGTTACCTGGCGATGCTGGCGATCGGGAAGTTCGAGACCAAGGCCTACAGGACGCCCGACGGGCTGCCCGTGTACACCGCCGTGGACCCGGTCGAGGCGGCCGCGAGCGCCAAGGTCCTGGCCAGGCTCCCGGACGTCATGGCCTGGGAGTCGAAGACCTTCGGTCCCTACCCCTTCTCCTCCACCGGCGCCGTCGTCGACCGGGAGAACGACGCCGGGTACGCGCTGGAGACCCAGAACCGGCCCGTCTTCCCCGGCACTCCCCCTCTGTCCACGCTCGTCCACGAGATGGCCCACGAGTGGTACGGGGACTCCGTCACGCCGAAGTCCTGGCGGGACATGTGGCTCAACGAGGGCTTCGCGACCTACGCCGAATGGCTCTGGCAGGAGCAGCACGGCGGCGACAGCGCGCAGGACACGTTCGACCGCTACTACGCGAAGGGCGGCGGGAACGCGATCTGGTCCTTCCCGCCCGCCAAGCCGCCCGGGCCCGCGAACATCTCGGGCCCGCCCGTCTACGAGCGCGGCGCGATGGTGCTGCACAAGATTCGCGAGACGGTCGGGGACGCCAAGTTCTTCGAGCTGCTCAAGAGCTGGCCCGCCGCGCACCGTTACGGCAACGCGGACACGGCCGACTTCACCGCGTACGTGGAGAAGCAGAACCCGGGCAAGGATCTGGGGCCGGTCTGGGACGACTGGCTGTACGGAAACGGAAAGCCGGACCACCCGTAGTCCCGGATGGCCCGGCCGGACTTCCCTGCGGTGAGGGCTACTTCACGTTCACCGCGGTCCAGGTCGCCGCGACGGCCTGCTGCTCGGCGCTGTTCGCGCCGTACAGGTCGCTCGCCGCCTGAAGCGTGGCGGTGCGGGCGGCCGCGTAGTTCGTCGTCGACGTCATGTACGTGGAGAGGGCCTTGTACCAGATCTGCTCGGCCTTGGCCCGGCCGATGCCGGTGAGCGTGGAGTTGTCGGAGGTCGGGGAGTTGTACGAGACCCCGTTGATGGTCTTCGCGCCGCTGCCCTCGCTCAGGAGGTAGAAGAAGTGGTTGGCGACGCCCGACGAGTAGTGCACGTCGAGGCGGCCGACCGTCTTGGACCAGTAGTCGGCGGAGCCGCCGTCCTTGCTGGGCTTGTCCATGTAACGCAGCGGGGTGCCGTTGCCGTTGATGTTGATCTTCTCGCCGATGAGGTAGTCGCCGACGTCGCTGCTGTTGTTCGCGAAGAACTCCACCGACGTGCCGAAGATGTCGGACGTCGCCTCGTTCAGGCCGCCCGACTCACGGCTGTAGTTGAGGCCCGCGGTGGACGCGGTCAGGCCATGGCTCATCTCGTGGCCGGCCACGTCGAGCGCCGTGAGCGGGTGCTGGTTGCTCTGCCCGTCGCCGTACGTCATGCAGAAGCAGGCGTCCGACCAGAAGGCGTTGACGTAGGCGTTGCCGTAGTGGACACGGGAGTACGCGGCCTTGCCGTCGCCCGCGATGCCGTTCCGGTTGAACGCGCTCTTGTAGTAGTCCCACGTCTCGGCCGCGCCGTACGCGGCGTCGACCGCGGCGGTCTGCCGGTTCGTCACCGTCCCGTCGCCCCACTGGTCGTCGGCGTCATGGAAGAGCGTGCCCGTGCCGGACGTCCCGCCGTTCAGGTCGTACGTCTTGTGGCCGCCGCGCCCGCCGTCGGTGAGGTCGAACCCGCCGCCGGCCGCTGCGGTGCTGCCGACCGTGACGGTGCCGCTGTACTCGCTGGTGCCCGTGCCGTTCTCGATGCCCTCGTACGCGTACAGCTTCTTGCCGGTGGCGGCGTCGGTGACGACGTGCAGCTCGCTCGGCGTCCCGTCGGCCTGAGTGCCGGTCACGACCGTCTCGTACGCGAGGACCGGCGTGCCGGAGGCGGCCCAGACGACCTTGCGGACGTTCTTCGCGGCGGCGCTCTTGGCGTCCGAGACGGCGAGGGCCGACTTCTTGGCGGCGGTGGGGGCCAGGGAGGCGTCCGTCGACGCCACGGATATCGCGCCCTTGTGCGCCTTGGAGACGCCCTTGAGATCGCCGTTCTTCGCGGTGTGCGTGACGAGGTCGCCGCCGAGCACGGGCAGACCGTCGTAGGTGCGCTCGTAGCGGGTGTGGGTCGTGCCGTTCGCGTCCTTGACGACGTCGCGGACGATGAGCTTTTCCCCGCTGCCGAGCCCGAGTTGGCGGGCGGCGGCCGGGGCGTCGGCCTGTGCGTCCTTGAGGGCCGTGGCCCGCTGGGAGGCGCTGAGCGGAACGGCGGTGGCACCGGCGGTGCGGTCGGCGGCGGTCGCCGCGGTGCCGCTCTGCAGAGCCAGGACGACCATCGCGGCCGAGGCCGCGAGAGCGGTGGCTCGTGCGGCGGTCCTGCGGCCGGTGGTACGGGGAGCGGGGGAGCGGTGTGTCACTCGGACTCCTTCTGTGTCCAACGACCCCTTGGGTGGTGACCCGTCGGGGGTGGGGGGCGCGGGGAGAGAGTGGCACCGGCTCCATGTCGTTTGACAGGTAGCCGTCAAAACTTTGCTGGTTCGTGTCCGAATGCGGGTGGTGGTTGTCCGTTATCCGCCGCTTGGCAGAGAAGTGCCGGGATGCGGGGAAGGCGAGGAGCGAGAGGATCGGCGCGCACGCGGAAGGGCCCCGGCCGGATGTCCTCCGGCCAGAGCCCTTCAACTGCCGTGCTGCGGAAGCCGGACGGTCACGCCCGCGCGCCGAGAGGTTCGAGGATCCCGGGGCGAGTGTGGGGAACCGGGCGTCGGCACCCCCTACATCGGATCCCGGCGGGCCGCGACTGTCAGTGTGCTCCCCAGATCGAATGAGCGTGCTGTCGTGCCGGTCGGCGGGGGACGGCCGGTAACTCAACGGAGGGTGATCGAGGGCGAGTTCACTGCATCAGGGGACGCGGGCAGGCAATGGATCGAGCCCCGGAGCGGACGATCGTGGCGGTGTCCCGGCTCGCACACCGGGTGCTGGACGGTGACATCGTGCTCCCGGAATACCGGCGAGGCTTCGTCTGGTCGGTACAGCAGGCGCTTCACCTGCTCGACCCGGTACACCGCAACTACCCCATCGGCGGCCTGTCGCTGTGGCAGTCGACCGAGCGGCTCGCCGGCGAGAGCAAGGTGGCGAACCTGGACGTCCAGCCGCCGCGTGAGGGCTATCCAGTGGACTGCATCATCGATGGCCGGCAGCGGCTCGCCGGCATCATCGGCGCACTTCACGGTGGAAGCGGCAGGTGGAACACGGGATACGACCTGGAAGCCGATGTCTTCCTGGAGCTTGCGGAGGAGCAGCCTCCCGCGCACATCGTCCCCATGAAGTCGATCAGTTCCCCGGATCTGCTCTTCAGTCAGGTGGCAGCCTTGCGGGCTGACCAGGAAACCGGGACCGGGACGCGACGAAGGTCCCGGCCGCACGCGCGAACCGCGGTGCGGCCGGGACCTTCATCGGACCTCGACTCCCTCTACGGGACTCAGACGTTCACGCCGAAGTCCTGCGCGATGCCGACGAGGCCCGACGCGTAACCCTGGCCCACCGCGCGGAACTTCCACTCCGCGCCGTTGCGGTACAGCTCGCCGAAGACCATGGCGGTCTCGGTGGCGGCGTCCTCGGAGAGGTCGTAGCGGGCGATCTCGGTGCCGCCGGCCTGGTTGACGATGCGGATGAACGCGTTGCGCACCTGGCCGAAGTTCTGCGAGCGGTTCTCCGCGTCGTAGATCGAGACCGGGAAGACGATCTTGTCGATGTCGGCCGGGAGGCCCGCCAGGTTGACGTTGATCTGCTCGTCGTCGCCCTCGCCCTGGCCCGTGACGTTGTCACCGGTGTGGACGATGGTCTGGTCCGGTGTCGCCTTGTTGTTGAAGAAGACGAAGTGGCCGTCCGAGTAGACCTTGCCCTGCGGGTTCACCGCGATGGCGGAGGCGTCGAGGTCGAAGTCGGTGCCGGTGGTGGTGCGGACGTCCCAGCCGAGGCCCACGGTGACGGCGGTCAGGCCCGGAGCCTCCTTGGTGAGCGAGACGTTGCCACCCTTGGACAGGCTTACAGCCATTGTTGGGAGTCCTTCCCTCGTTAGCGATGCGTGCGCTTCGTAGACGAAGCTACTCGTACCCCTATGAACGCCAAGGGGGGATCCAGGGTTCCAGGTGTCTTTACTTTCTTTACCCGCTTTCCCCGATATGGGTGCGGCGCCGGGAAAAGGGGGTGACGCGGCGCGCGTTCAGGCGCGACCATGGAACCCATGTCCGGTCCTTACATCATCCGCGGCTCGGTGGTCCTTCCGGAGGCCGAGCTCCTCTGGCGATTCTCCCGGTCGTCCGGGCCGGGCGGCCAGCACGTGAACACCAGCGACTCCCAGGTCGAGCTCCGCTTCGACCTCGCCGGGACGGAGGCGCTGCCCGAGGTGTGGAAGGCGCGGGCCCTGGAGCGGCTCGCCTCCCGCCTCGTCGACGGCGTCATCTCCGTACGGTCCTCGGAGCACCGCTCCCAGTGGCGCAACCGCGAGACCGCCGCCGTGCGCCTCACGTCCCTCCTCGCCGAGGCCACCGCCCCGCCGCCCAAGCCGCGCCGCGCGACCCGCATCCCCCGGGGGATCAACGAGCGCCGCCTGCGCAACAAGAAGGCGCGGTCGGACACGAAGCGGGGCCGGTCGGGGCAGGGCTGGGACTGAGCGGTCCCACGGGGGTCCGGGCGGGGGCCTCACCCCAACTGCCGGTACTTCCCCTTGAAGTAGGCCAGCGGTCCGCCGTCGGCGCTGGGCAGCGCGGCCGTGAGCACCCGGCCGATCACCAGCGTGTGGTCCCCGGCCGTCACCCGCTGCTCCGTGCGGCACTCCAGCGTCGCGAGCGCGCCGCCCACCAGGGGCGCGCCCGACACCTCGCCGCGTACGTAAGGGATGTCCTCGAAGAGCAGACGGTCACTGATGCGGCCCTTCATCGCGAAGCGGCCCGCGATGTGGCGCTGGCTCTCGGAGAGCACGGACACCGCCCACAGGGGCTGCTCGTCGAGCAGGTCGTCCATGCGGGAGCCGTTGCGCAGGCTGACGAGGACGAGTGGCGGGTCGAGGGAGACCGACAGGAACGCCGTCGCCGTCATGCCGACGTCCTCGCCCAGGGGAGCCGACGGGTCGTCCGGGTCGAGCGGCATCTCGCGCGCGGTCACCAGGACCACGCCCGCGGCCAGTCGGGACATGGCGGCGCGGAACTCGTCGTTGCTCACCCCCTCAGCATGCCCGGCCGAGGAGGGCGCGGGGACGAAAGCGGCCGTGGGGGTTGTGGGGTTCGTGGGGGTCGTGCGGGTGGTGGGGGAGAGCGGGGGATTCTTCAGCGGCGGGGGAGTCTTCAGCACGGTCCCGACGCTAGCTTCGGTGCCGTGCCCGCCACATCGGGCCATGGGCCGAGGACGGTCCTAGGACCTGTGGTGGGTTTCGTCCGGATGTGGCGGTTTTCGGGCGGTGTTCTCCGTTCAGGAAGTGCAGGGGGCGCGCGCCGGAGCACCCCTCAACCCTTCATCTTCTCTTGTGACTTGAGTCACAGGAGCCATATTTTGTTGACCCTGTGTACCGGGTGCACAGCTCGCTGTGATTCAGTGGCGGAGACACTGCAAGAAGAGCGTGCACACGCACGTGCGGAATCGGCGATCAGAATTCTGGAGTGCTGTCGAGGTCTCGGGGAGAGCTGAGCATGGAGACCGAGTCGGAGCCGTACGTCCGTCTTGCGACCCTGCGGCAGCTTCACCAGGTGATGGCGGACATGAACACCGCCCGCAGCCTGGCCGACACCCTGCAGACGGTCTCCGACGGAGTCGTGAACGGCCTCGGATACGAGCTGGCCTGCGTCAATCTCGTACGCCCCGACGGTGACCTCGTCGTCGCCGCCTTCTCCGGCGACTCCTCCGCCGAAGCCCTCATCACCGGCCGGGTCGGCTCCCGCGCCTCCTGGGACCGCCGCCTGTCGATGGGCGAGGCCTGGGGCGACCTGCGGTTCATTCCGCACACCGAGGGCTGGGTCCTCGACGAGGACGACGTACCGCAGTGGTTCACCGACGGGCCGCCGCCCCGCTTCGAGGACGAGTGGCACCCCGCGGACCGCCTCTTCGCCCCGATGTACGCCACCGGTGGCTCCGGCGGCGAACTCCTCGGCGTGATCTCCGCCGACCGCCCGCGCAACGGCAGGCGCCCCGGCGCCTGGGGCCGCGAGGCCCTGCAGATGTACGCCTTCCAGGCCGCCATCGCCATCAGCAACGCACGGCTGCGCGCCAACATGCAGCGCGCCCTGGTCCGGCTCGAACGCGAGCAGCAGGCCCTGCGCGCCAGCGAGGAGTCCTTCCGCCAGGCCTTCGAGTACGCCCCCAGCGGCATGGCCATCGCCGAGATGGGCGGCGACCAGCACGGACGGCTCCTGCGCACGAACGACGCCCTGTGCCGGCTGCTCAGCCGCCCGGCGTCCGCCATGCGCCGCTACTCCTTCTCCGACCTCGTCCACCCCGAGGACATCGGCACGCTGCTGCGCACCTCCGCCGAGGGCGGCCGCGCCGAGCTGCGCCTCGGACGGCGCGACGGCACCTATGTCTGGGTGTCCCTGCGGAACTCGGTGGTGGCCGACGCCGCCGACGGCCCGCGCTTCCTGCTCACCCACGTCGAGGACATCGAGGAGCGCAAACGCCGCGAGCTGCACCTCGCGCACCGCGCGTCCCACGACTCCCTCACCGGCCTGCCGAACTCGGCGGAGCTGCGCTCCCGCCTCTCGGCCCGCCTGTGCCGCCGCCCCCAGCTGCCCGAGCCGAGCGCCGTGGACTCCCTGGACGCGGCGTACGGGGACCGCTCCGGCAGCTCGTACGACACGAACGGGCACGGATTCGACTTCGCGGGGGCCGCCGCTGCCGCCGCGGCCGGACAGCAGAACGGCGGGTCCGGGCCCTCCGGCGGGATCTACGACGACTATGGCTTCGATCACCACGTCCACATCGTCGCGCCCGAGGGGGAGACCGACGACGGCACGAAGGGCCTGGCGGTCCTCTTCTGCGACCTGGACGGCTTCAAGTCGATCAACGACCGGTTCGGGCACCACACCGGCGACGCCGTTCTGATCGAGGTCGCACGGCGTCTGACCAGCGGAGTCCGTGACGGGGACACCGTCGCGAGGCTCGGCGGCGACGAGTTCGTCGTGCTCGCCGACGGGCTCGGCCGGGCCGACGCACAGGACCTCGCCGTCCGTCTGCGGAACGCGATCATTCCGCCCATCCGGGTCGACGGAAGGGCGGTCCGTGTGGGCGCAAGTTTCGGCATCGGCTGGGCGCACTGCGGGATGACGGCCGACGAGGTGTTGAAATCCGCTGACCAGCGGATGTACATCGAGAAACGGTCGCGTGCCAAGCAGCACCGACGGGCCGGATGATCTCGTTCCGCGGGTATCGGTGAGGTCAACGCCACCCCTTCGGACCACTCCCAGCGGGTACGCTCGCCGGGTAAGCGATACGTAGGGAGTGATCAGGGATGGCGCCCGCTGACAACGGCGCGAGCACGCCCGAGGACGACGATCCGTTCGGCTATCTGTACGCCGACGGACAGGCGGCCGGGGCGACACCGCCCAGCGGGGGCGGCGGCTACGGCTATCCGGGTCCCCGGTCCTACCACCAGGTCAGGCCGGTCGGTGAGCGGCAGTACGGGCAGCAGCCGACCGCCGCGTACGGTCAGGCGCCCCAGCAGCAGCCCCAGGCCTACGGTCAGCCGAACGCGCACTACTCGGCCCCCGAGACGCTGCCCGGCGGTGCGCCGACCACGGTGACGCCCACGCAGCACGGCGGCGGTGGCGGCCGGGGACGGGGGCCCAACACCAAGGGCCTGCTGATCGGCGCGCTCGCCGTCGTGGCGGCCGTGGTCATCGGCATCGGTGTCGCGGTCCTCGGCGGCGACTCGAACGACGACGCGAAGGGCGGCGACGCGGGCGGTCAGCCGTCCGGCGGCTCCCAGTCGGTCGAGCCGAGCCAGACCGCGTCCAAGAGGGCCGACAAGCCGGTCGACCTCCCGAAGACGGACGCCAAGGCGCTGAAGCTCGAGGGCGGCACCGCCACCGCGTCGGACGTCCAGGGCGCCAAGGCCGACGGCGGCACCTATGTGGCCGGCTTCAACCAGGTGGGCGCCAGGCTCACCTGGACGGTCAACGGCATCCCGAAGGACGGCGCGTACAGCCTGCGCGTCAACTACGGCGTGCCGGGCAAGAACGCCGACGCGACCATCACGGTCAACGGCAAGGTGCAGACCCGCCCGCTCAACATGGAGAACTTCTCCCGCGCCAAGGAAGGCGACTGGGAGAAGGGGTGGACCAACACCTGGTCCGTCGTCCAGCTCAGCAAGGGCACGAACGCGATCACGATCTCGTGCGAGCAGGGCAACCAGTGCGACGCCAACTTCGACCAGATGTGGCTGGTCAAGGGCAGCAAGGGCTGACCGACAGAGGCTTGCCGGCAGCGGCCTGGGGCGTGCCCTAGGCCGCTGTCGTCGTCTGTTGCGTCACCGCGACCCGGCCGAGCAGTTCCTCGTAGGCCGCGCGGTCGAACTCCCCGGCCACCGGGGCCAGCACCGTCGCCGCGGACAGGGCCACCGCGCGGGCCAGGCGGTCCGGCCACGGCAGGTCCTCCACGCAGCCCGAGAGCAGGCCGGCGACCGCCGAGTCGCCGGCGCCCGTCGGGTTGCCCTTCACGCGGTCCGGGGCGGGGGCGCGCCAGCTGCCGTCCGGGGTGACCGCGAGGAGGCCCTCGGGGCCCAGTGAGGCGACCACGGAGTGCGCGCCGCGGCGGCGGGCGTCACGGGTGGCGCGCAGCGGCTCGTGGGAGCCGGTGAGCTCGGCGAGCTCGTCGGAGTTCGGCTTGATGATGTCGGGGCGGGCCGCGAGGCCCCGGCGCAGCGGTTCCCCGGACGAGTCGAGCAGTACGGGCACGGACGCGGCGCGGGCCGCGCGGACCAGCTGGGCGTACGCGCCGACGGGGACGCCCGGCGGGAGGCTGCCGCACAGGGCCACCGCGGACGCGGACGTGAGGAGCTCCTCGTAGGCCTCGGTGAACGCGGACCACTCGGTGGGGGCGACGAGCGGGCCCGGCTCGTTGAGCTGGGTCGTGTCGCCGGTCGTGGCGTCGACGACCGCGATGGTGCGGCGGGTGGCGCCCGAGACCGGGACGAGCGCGTCCCGGATGCCGGGGGATTCCACGAGCTGTTCCCTGAGGGCTCGGCCCGTGCCGCCGCCGGCGAAGCCGGTGACGGTCACGTCGTGGCCGAGCGCGGCGAGCACGCGCGCGACGTTGAGGCCCTTGCCGCCGGGGCGTTCGGTGACCTTGGTGACGCGGTGCGACGCGTGCGGGTGCAGCGCCGGCACGTCGTAGGTGATGTCGAGCGCGGCGTTCAGTGTGACCGTGAGGATCACGAGACCCCAGCCCACCCCTCAGTTCGGAACTACCTTCAGTAACGCGGCCTGATCATGCCAAAGACCGGGCGGTAGGCCCAGACCTCACGTGAGCCGGGGTTCCACGATCCACCGGCCCTTGCGCATCACGCCCTTGACCTCGAAGTCCTCGTCGAGGACCACGAGGTCGGCGTCCTTGCCGGGCTCCAGCGAGCCCACCCTGTCGTCCACGCCGAGGAGGCGGGCCGGGTTGGCGGAGATCGCGCGGACGATGTCCTCGACGGGCAGCTTGTCGATGGTGGCGGCGCGCTTGAACGCGCGGTCCAGCGTGAGCGTCGAGCCGGCGATGGAATTGCCCTCGACGAGCCGCGCGACGCTGTCCTTCACCTCGACCTCCAGGGTGCCGAGCATGTAGCGGCCGTCGCCGAAGCCCGCGGCGTCCATGGCGTCGGTGATGAACGCGACGCGCCCGCTGCCCACATGACGGAACGCCAGCTCCAGGGCGGCCGGGTGCAGATGCGTGCCGTCGTTGATGAGTTCGACGGTGATCCGCTCGTCCTCCAGGAGCGCCGCGATGGGGCCCGGGGCGCGGTGGCCGATGGCCGGCATGGCGTTGTAGAGGTGCGTGGCGACGGTGGCGCCCGCGTCGATCGCCTCGACGGTCTGCTCGTACGTGGCGTCGGTGTGGCCGATCGCGGCGATCACGCCGTGCTCGGCGAGGAGGCGTACGGAGTCGATGCCGCCGGGGAGTTCGGGGGCGAGGGTGACCATCTTGGCCTGGCCGCGCGACGCGTCGAGCAGCTTGCGGACCTCGGCCGGGTCGGGGTCGCGCAGGAGCGTTTCGTCATGGGCGCCCTTGCGGCACGGGGAGATGAACGGGCCCTCGAAGTGGATGCCCGCGATCTCGCCCTGCTCGGCCAGTTCGGACAGCAGGCCCGCGCGCTGGGTGAGGAAGTCCGTCTCGCCGGTGACGAAGGACGCGACGACCGTCGTGGTGCCGTGCAGGCGGTGCGTGCGGACGCCCTTGAGGATGTCGTCGATCGATCCCGAGGTGAAGGAGGCCCCGCCGCCGCCGTGGTTGTGCATGTCGACGAAGCCGGGCACGACCCAGTGGCCGGTGAGATCGGTGGAGGGGGCGCCGGCCGGCGCGCTGCCGGCGATCCTCGCGCCGTCCACGATCACGCGTCCGTTCTCGACGACGCCGGCCGGCAGGACGACGCGGGCGCCGGAGAGAACATTCAGAGCGGCCATCAGGCGACTACCTCCGTGGAATCGGTGGACCGGGCGAGCAGGTCCCAGGCGAGCAGGCCCGCGCCCAGGCAGCCGGCGGTGTCCCCGAGGGCCGCCGGGACGATCGTGGGCAGCTTCTGGAACGTCACGCGTTCCTCGACGGCGGCCCGCAGTGGTGTGAACAAGGTTTCCCCCGCCTCGGCCAGACCGCCACCGATGATCAGGGTGCGCGGGTCCAGCAGAGTGAGCGCCGTGACGAGCCCGTCGGCGAGCGCCTCCACGGCCTCCCGCCAGACCTGCCGCGCCCGGGGGTCACCGGACTCGACGGCCTTGGCGCAGTCCGCGGCGTCCGCCTCCGGATCGCCGGTGGCCTCGGCCCAGGCGAGCGAGACCGCCGAGGCGGACGCGTAGCGCTCCAGGCAGCCGCGCTGGCCGCAGCTGCAGTCCGTGCCGCCGGGGCGTACGACGATGTGGCCGATCTCGCCGGCCGAGCCGTGCGCGCCGGGTTCGATGCGGCCGGCGATGCCGATGGCGCCGGCGATGCCCGTGCCGAGCGGCACGAACAGGAAGCGGTCGGCGCCCTTGCCCGCGCCGAGCCGTCCCTCGCCGAGGCCGCCGGTGCGCACGTCGTGGCCGAGGGCGACGGGGATGCCGTCGAGCCGATCGCTCAGCAGTCTGCGCATCGGCACGTCGCGCCAGCCGAGGTTCGACGCGTACAGGGCGATGCCGTGCTCGTCGTCGACGATGCCCGGCACCGCGACGCCGGCCGCGGAGGCCGGCTCCCCGAGGTGTTCCTCGCCGTACGCCCGCAGGTCGGCGGCGAAGCCGAGTATCGTCTCGACGACCGCGTCGGGCCCACGCTCGCGGCCGGTGGCGCGCCGCGTCTGGTGGAGCAGGGTGCCGTCGGCCCCGACCAGCGCGGCCTTCATTCCGGTGCCGCCCACATCGAGGGCGATGACATGTCTCACGGGGACAGTCTCGCGCCTCAACCCGCGAGAGGTCTAGTCCACTTGCACGGATCTTGCGTCGATGTGTACGGATGATGCGTTTCCGCTTCCCCGGCGAAGGCCCGTTGCGGGTGCGAAACCCGTGTGGTGTAGACCTTATGGCCGGGCCTCGTGAGCATTCCGGGCCCGAAATCCTGACGAGCGACATCAAGAGGGTGGGAAACCGGCTGTGCAGCGGCGCATGACAGGTCTGACGGCGGCGGTGGCCGCGCTCGGCATGGCGGCGACGCTGGCCGCCTGCGGGGGCCCGGGCTCCGACGACGTGACCCTGAAGCTGGTGGCCGCCGACTACGGCGACTCCCCGGCGAACAGCTCCCAGAAGTACTGGGACAAGCTGTCCGCCGCCTTCGAGAAGAAGAACCCCGGCATCAAGGTCGACGTCAGCGTCTACTCCTGGAACGACGTCGACGCCAAGGTCAAGAAGATGGTCGCGGACGGCCACGCGCCCGACATGGCGCAGATCGGCGCGTACTCCGACTATGCCGCGAGCGGCAAGCTCTACAGCGCGAACGACCTGCTCTCCATCCCCGTGCAGTCCGACTTCCTGCCGCAGCTCGCCGCCGCCGGTGAGGTCTCCCGCGTCCAGTACGGCATGCCCTTCGCGTCCTCCACGCGGCTGCTGTTCTATAACAAGACCCTCTTCGACAAGGCCGGCCTGACCCCGCCGCAGACCTGGGCCCAGCTCCAGGCCGACGCCAAGGCCCTCAAGGCGCGCGGCGTGAAGATCCCCTACGCGCTCCCGCTGGGCCGCGAGGAGGCGCAGGCCGAGACGATGATGTGGATGCTGAGCGGCGGCTCCGGGTACACCGACGACGTCGGCACCTACAGCATCGACTCCCCGCAGAACGTCAGGACCTTCGAGTGGCTGAAGGACGACCTGGTCGGCCAGGGCCTCACCGGCCCGACCCCGCCCGCCAAGCTCGACCGCGCACAGGCCTTCGCGGCCTTCACGCGCGGTGACGTCGGCATGCTCAACGGGCACCCGACGCTGATGCAGATGGCCGCCAAGAAGGGCGTCAGGTTCGGCACGGTGCCGATGCCCGGCATCCACGGCAGGGCCCGTTCGACCATGGGCGTCGCCGACTGGATGATGGCGTTCCGGCAGAACGGCCACAAGGACCAGGTCGGCAAGTTCCTCGACTTCGTCTACAGCGAGAAGAACGTCCTCGACTTCTCGCGCGAGTACGACCTCCTGCCGGTCACCAACTCCGCGTCGGACACGATGGCCGACAGGCGTGACCAGAAGCTCTCGCAGTTCCTCGGAGAGCTGCCGAACTCGCAGCTCTACCCCGTCGGCAAGATGTCCTGGGCCCAGGTCAGCGCCGGCGTCAAGCGCGAGATCGGCTCGGCCGTCGGCCCCAACGGCAACCCGGGCGCCACCCTCGGCCGCCTTCAGCGCTCGGCCGACGCGGCGGAGAACGCGGAGTAGCGTCGCTGCCGTGAGCGAACCGCCGTACGCAGAGACAGAGACAGAGCCGGGGACAGAGCCGGCGCCCGAGTCGGGGCCGGCGCCCGAGCCCGAGTCCGCCCGGGAGACGTCCGGCGCCCTGTCCCCCCGTGAGCAGGGCGTCCTCGCCCTGGAGCGGCGCGGGTGGGCGTCGGCCGGGGCCAAGGAGCGCGCCGTGCGCGAGGAGCTGGGGCTCGCCCCGGTGCGCTACTACCAGCTGCTCAACGCGCTCCTCGACGACCCGAGGGCCCTCGCCCACGACCCGGTCACCGTCAACCGGCTGCGCCGGGTACGGGACGCGCGCCGCGAGGAACGCTGACCCGCACGCCAGGAGTGCGGTCCGCCTCCCGCGGATAGGCTCGGCGCATGGGCAGCCCTCAGCAGCACGACCTGCCGTCGCCTGTGACCTCCGCCGGGCGTGACGGCCTCGACGTACTCCTCTCGGACCCCGCGCGGGCCGTGATCGCGCTCGACTTCGACGGCACGCTCGCGCCGATCGTGCCCGACCCCGAACAGGCCCGCGCCCACCCGGGCGCCGTCCGCGCGCTCGCCGCGCTGGCACCGCAGGTCGCGTCCGTCGCCGTGATCACCGGTCGCCCCGCCGGCGTCGCCGTACGCCACGGCGGCTTCGCGGGCATCCCGGGCCTCGAACACCTCGTGGTCCTCGGCCACTACGGCGCCGAGCGCTGGGACGCCGTCACCGGCACGGTCCACGCCCCCGCCCCGCACCCCGGCGTCGCGGCCGTCCGGGCCGAACTGCCCGGGGTCCTGGAGTCCGTGGGCGCCTGGCGCGGCACCTGGATCGAGGAGAAGGGCCGGGCCGTCGCCGTCCACACGCGCCGCGCGGCCGACCCGCAGGCGGCGTTCGAGGCGCTGCGCGCGCCCCTGTCCGACCTCGCGGCCCGGCACGGCCTGATCGTCGAGCCCGGCCGGCTCGTCCTGGAACTGCGGCCGCCCGGCATGGACAAGGGCGCCGCGCTCAGCGCCTATGTACGGGAAGTGGGCGCGACGTCGGTCCTGTACGGGGGCGACGACCTCGGCGACCTGTCCGCGTTCGCCGCCGTCGACGAGCTCCGCAAGGACGGGGTGCCGGGGCTGCTGGTGTGCAGCGGCAGCTCGGAGGTCACGGAGCTGGCGGAACGCGCTGACGTGGTGGTGGACGGACCGGAGGGAGTGGTGGGGCTGCTGTCGGGTCTGGCCGGCGCGATCAGCTCCCGGGCCTAGGGCCTGTCCGGCGGATCTTGTCGCGGGCGCGGGGTCTGGCACGCCGACCTGCGGCGTTGTCGTCGGTTGCCAACGCTCCGCGTTGTCGCCCTCCTCCGCCTTGCATCTCGACGCACCAGACCCCGCTCACCAGCACAGATCAGCGCAGGCCCCCGAGTGCGACCTGATCCGCCGGACAGACCCTAGCCCCGCGCCTGGGCCCGCAGCGCGTCGAGCTGGTCCAGGAACCACTGGGCGGGCGGCAGCGCGGTCGCCGCGGCCGCGAGCCGCTTCGTGCGTTCGGCGCGCTCCCCGTCGCCCATGAGCAGTGCGGTGTGCAGGGCTCCGGCCGTCGCCGACACGTCGTACGGGTTCACCACGAGCGCGTCGTCGCCCAGCTCCTCGTACGCCCCCGCCTCTCGCGACAGGACCAGCGCGCAGCCCTCGTCGGAGACGACCGGGACCTCCTTGGCGACGAGGTTCATGCCGTCCCTGATCGGGTTGACCAGCGCCACGTCGGCCAGCCGGTACGCGGCCAGGGAGCGGGCGAAGTCGTCCTTCACATGGAGTACGACCGGGATCCAACTCTCCGTACCGAAGCGGGAGTTGATCTCCCCGGCGACCCGGGACACCTCGTCGGTGTACTCCCGGTAGACCGCGAGGTCCTGCCGTGACGGGTACGCGAAGGCGACATGCACCACCCGCTCGCGCCACTCGGGGTGCTCATCGAGGAGGAGGCCGTACGCGTGCAGGCCGCGCACGATGTTCTTCGACAGCTCCGTGCGGTCCACGCGGACGATCACCTTGCGGTCCGGGCCGCCGATCTGCTCCCGCAGCGCGGCGAGCCGCTCCTCGACATCGGGGCGGCGCGAGCGCTCCCGCAGGAAGTCCGCGTCCGCGCCCAGGCCGTGCACCCCGATCTCGGTACCGAACGTGCCGCCCACCACGGCCTCGCAGCACGCCGTGAACGTGTCCGCCCAGCGCCGCGTCAGGAAGCCGAGCCGGTCCGCGCCCAGCATCCCGCGCAGCAGCTGCCCGGCGATGTCGTCCGGCAGCATCCGGAAGTAGTCGACCGGCGCCCACGGGGTGTGCGAGAAGTGCCCGATGCGCAGGTCGCCGCGCAGCTCCCGCAGCATCCCCGGCACGAGCGCCAGGTGGTAGTCCTGCACGACGACCGCGGCGCCCGGCCCGGCCTCCGCGGCCAGCGCCTCCGCGAACGCCCGGTTGTAGGCCTCGTACGACGCCCACTGCGCACGGAACCGTGGCCCGAAGACCGGCTCCAGGGGCGTCTGGTAGAGCATGTGGTGGACGAACCAGAGGACCGAGTTCGCGATGCCGTTGTACGCGTCGGCGTACACCTCGGGGTCGATGTCGAGCATCCGCACGCCGGGCTCGCCGACGCCGCGCCGCACCGCCTCGCGGTCGCCTTCGCCGAGGGCCGCGCACACCCACACCGCGCTCGCCCCGTCCGGGTCCTGTCCGATCGCGGAGAGCCCGGAGACGAGCCCGCCCCCGCCGCGCCGCGCGTCGAGCGTCCCGTCGGCCCCGAGCTCGTACGAGACCGGACCGCGGTTGGACGCGACGAGGATCTGTGCACCCTGCGTGGAAGCCATACGGGCAAAGTAGCCCGGCCCGTAAACGCTCAAACGTACGGCCGGACTCCGTGGGAGTCCGGCCGTATACGATCCGCCGTCCGCCTGCCGCGGCGGTTACCCGCGCGGGTCAGTACCGGCGGCTGCGCGCCGCCGCCACCGCGAGGACACCGAGCGTGCACAGGGCCGCCGCGAGACCGCCGTACAGAAAACGGTCCGAGTCACCGGTGTCGGCCAGCGCGCTGCCGTGCGCCTCCTGAGCCGGGGCCGGGCGGGCCTGCTCCCGCCTGGCGGTGATGACCGAGGTGCACGGGTCGCCCTCGCCGGGCCGGGCCTTCGGGCAGTTGGTGCGGGGCACGTCGGCCGTCACGGTGATCACGGTGGCCCGGCCCGCCGTGCAGGACGCCTTCACGCGCTGTGTGATGACGACCTCGCCGTGGGCCGCGACGTCACCCTTCCAGACGTACACGGCCCCCCGCTTCGTGACGCTCCCGGCGGAGGCGACCGGGGCCGAGCCCGCCGTCACGGGCCACTCGACGGCGACGCCGGTGCGCTTCCTGGCGGAGAAGTCGGCGATCGTGACGGTGTTCCCGGTCTCCGCGCACGGCGGCGCGGCGGGCCGCTCCGGCACGCTCGTGATGCGCAGGGCGGGCGGCGCCGGCGCGTACGTCACCTTCGCGCCGGGCGGGATCGTCACCCGGCCGGTGCTGGAGCCGTAACCGGCCGTCGTACCGGCCGTGTTGACGCGCTGCGTCACGAACGTGTCGTTGCGGCCGCCCCGGCCGCCGCCGGCCGCCGCGCAGCGCGCCGTCAGGCCGGCCGGCGCGGCCCGGCAGCCCATGACCGTGTTGCCGATGTAGCGCTTGGTGAACGGCGCGACCGCGTCCGCCGAGGCGGGGGCCGCGGCGCCGAGCGCCGTCAGTGCGGTGGCCGTGGCGACGAGCGCCCCGGCGGTGCGGGTGGCGGCTGCGCGCAGCCGTCGCTCACCCGAAACTTGTCTGAGCCACATAAAGGGCAATGTAGGCAAAACATACGATTGCCCCGGCTACGCCACGCGGCGCTCCGCGTACTCGGTGATTTCGGTCATCGGGGGGCGTTCCTCGGTGTCCACATCATGCGTGCGCGGCTCGAATCCCTGTTCCCCGCGCTCGAACTGGGTGAGCACCGGACGTACGAGGTGCCCGCGCGCGAGCCGCAGTTGCGCGGTGCGGTAGATCGCCGCGGCCATCCGCCCGAGCGCCTGCCCGTCCTGGTGCCGGTGCTTGCGCACGCCCACGTCGACCTGCCCGAGCGCGTCCAGGCCCACCGTGTGCAGCGCGTCGACGAGAAGACCGAGCTCGACTCCGTAACCGACGGGGAACGGCAGGCGCTCCAGGAGCGACCTGCGGGCCGCGTACTCGCCGCCGAGCGGCTGCACGAACCCCGCGAGCAGCGGCCAGTGCAGATTGAGGACGGGGCGCGCGACCAGCTCCGTGACCCGGCCCCCCTGGCCCGCGGCGGACCCGAGCGGGCGGTCGTACATCGCCTTCACGAAGTCCACGCCGGGATCCGTGAGCAGCGGGCCCACGATCCCCGAGACGAAGTCCGCGGAGAACTCCTTCAGGTCCGCGTCGACGAAGCAGACGATGTCGCCGCCCGTCACGAGCAGCGAGCGCCACAGCACCTCGCCCTTGCCGGGCAGGGCCGGGATCCTCGGCAGGATCGTGTCCCGGTGCACGACGCGCGCCCCGGCGGCCCGCGCGACCTCGGCCGTACGGTCCGTCGAGCCCGAGTCGATCACCACCAGCTCGTCGACCAGCGGCACCCGCTCCGTCATCAGGGCGCGCCGGATCTCGGCGACGATCTCGCCGACCGTCTCCTCCTCGTTCAGCGCGGGCAGTACCACGCTCACCGAGGTGCCCGAGGCACGCTTCGCGGCGATCAACTGAGGGAGCGGGCGGTCCGACACCGACCAGGAACGCCTGCTCAGCCAGCGCTCAACTTCTTCCAGCACGGTGCGCGGCTCCTCACTGTCTGAACTGTCTGATCACGAACTGTGATCCATCTCGCGGTTCGGACGACTATCTCAAGCGTCCAGGCCTTCGGTTACAGTCTTGAACAACGCCGGTGACCATCGCATGTCGGGGTCGCCGCCGCGCTTGAGTGATCAAGTGCCAGCTCAACAACCGAATAGCGCTCATCCAGAGGGACAGAGGGATACGGCCCGTTGAAGTCCCGGCAACCCTCCCGCCGACCTTGTCGAGGTCCAGGTGGGGAAGGTGCCAATTCCGTCTCGTGGCGAGATGCGCCGCGAGGAAGATGAGGAGAAAGGGCCTCGCCATCATGGCTGCGCAGACTGTCGCCACCACCACGTCCGTTGATCTCGGACCCGCCTCGGCGCTTTCCTGCCGCGAGTGCGGCACCAGCTTCCCGCTCGGACCGATCTTCGCCTGTGCCGAGTGTTTCGGGCCGCTCGAAGTCTCCTACGACCTGCCGGTCGGCGACCCCGAGTCGCTGCGCAAGGAGATCGAGGCCGGACCCGCCAACATCTGGCGCTACGCCCCTCTCCTGCCCGTCCCGGCCGACGTCGCCGAGAAGCCGAACCTGAACCCCGGCTGGACCAAGCTCGTCAAGGCCGACAACCTTGCCCGTGAACTCGGCGTCGAGCAGGGCAAGCTGTTCGTCAAGGACGACTCCGGCAACCCCACGCACTCCTTCAAGGACCGCGTCGTCGCCCAGGCCATCGAGGCCGCCCGCGCCTTCGGCTTCACCACCCTGTCCTGCTCCTCCACCGGCAACCTCGCCGGCGCCGTCGGCGCCGCCGCGGCCCGTGCCGGCTTCCGCTCCTGCGTGTTCATCCCGCACGACCTGGAGCAGGGCAAGGTCGTCATGGCCGCGGTCTACGGCGGCGAACTCGTCGGTATCGAGGGCAACTACGACGACGTCAACCGCTTCTGCTCCGAGCTCATCGGCGACCCGCTCGGCGAGGGCTGGGGCTTCGTCAACGTCAACCTGCGCCCGTACTACGGCGAGGGCTCCAAGACGCTCGCGTACGAGATCTGCGAGCAGCTCGGCTGGCGGCTCCCGGACCAGCTGGTCATCCCGATCGCGTCCGGCTCCCAGTTCACGAAGATCGACAAGGGCCTCCAGGAGCTGATCAAGCTCGGCCTCGTCGAGGACAAGCCGTACAAGCTCTTCGGCGCCCAGGCCGAGGGCTGCTCGCCGGTGTCCGTCGCCTACAAGGGCGGCCACGACGTCGTGCGGCCGCAGAAGCCGAACACGATCGCCAAGTCCCTGGCCATCGGCAACCCGGCCGACGGCCCGTACGTCCTCGACATCGCCCGCCGCACCGGCGGCGCCGTGGAGGACGTCGACGACGAGCAGGTCGTCGAGGCGATCAAGCTCCTCGCGCAGACCGAGGGCATCTTCGCGGAGACCGCGGGCGGTGTGACGGTCGGCGTGACGAAGAAGCTGATCGAGGCCGGCCTGATCGACCCGACGCTCACCACCGTCGTCCTCAACACCGGCGACGGCCTCAAGACCCTCGACGCGGTCGCCGAGACGTCCCAGGCGACCGCGACCATCCGCCCGAGCCTGGACGCGTTCCGGGACGCGGGCCTCGCCCACTGAAGACCCGCGCACTCCCGCGACACCCGCACGGAAAGGCTGCAGCCCCCATGAGCGTCAACGTCCGCATCCCCACCATCCTGCGCACCTACACCGGCGGCAAGGCCGAGGTCGCCGCCGAGGGCGGGACCCTCTCCGAGGTCATCGCCGACCTGGAGAAGAACCACACGGGCATCGCGGCCCGCGTCCTGGACGACCAGGGCAAGCTGCGCCGCTTCGTGAACGTGTACGTCAACGACGACGACGTGCGCTTCGAGCAGGGCCTGGAGACGGCGACGCCGGAAGGCGCGGGCGTCTCGATCATCCCGGCCGTCGCCGGCGGCTGATCGCCCGGCCTTGCAAGGCCACACAGAGTCACCTGAATTGCCCCCTCCGCGAGAGAAGCGGAGGGGGCAATTCTGCATGGTTGAGCGCGGTAGAGTTGGGAAGCGAGCTTCGCGCCTGTGCCGAGCGCATATATGAAGTCGGCCGCCGTCCGACAAGAAGCAGCCAAAGTGCCCCGCCCTTATCGGGTGTTCGTGGCATTTGTCGGGCCCGAGTTGCCCCGGAATCCAATGACTCCGCCGCTTATTACCGCTCTGCCGTGCCCAGAATTCTCGTCCGATTGACCTGTTGCAGAGGGCAGTTGGGCAGATACATTCAGCCGCGGTCGACGCGTTCCGGCGCACACCTCCAACCAATGGGGCGTGAGGTCTGACCCGGGTCCGCGAAGTGCGGGCCTGTGCAAGGGCCAGTAATAGGGGAGTTAGTCATGGCTCAGGGCACCGTCAAGTGGTTCAACGCGGAGAAGGGGTACGGCTTCATCGCGGTCGACGGTGGTGCGGATGTATTCGTCCACTACAGCGCCATCCAGATGGACGGATACCGCACCCTTGAAGAGGGTCAGCGAGTCGAATTCGAGATCTCGCAGGGCCAGAAGGGTCCGCAGGCGGACATGGTCAAGCTCGCCGTCTGATCTCGGCGCGATCGGCCACCGACACACTCACGCCGAGAGGCCCGCACCCCGCGAGGGGTGCGGGCCTCTCGTGCGTCTGCGCGCGACCCGCGCACACCGCCCGGGAGGGCCGCGCGTCTGCCGGAGGCGCTTGCACTCTCCTAGGCCGAGTGCTAATCATTGCGTTAGCACTCTGAAGGTGAGAGTGACAGAACTTGGATCGGGTCGGTGAGGCTCGCAGGCCGGGTGGGGCAAGGAACCACACGGCACGCAGGCCGTCCGTCGCGGGCACCAGCACGGTCCGTTTGCGTTTCCACCCCGTCCGGGAGGACCACTTCACATGGCCAAGATCATCGCGTTCGACGAGGAGGCACGGCGCGGCCTCGAGCGCGGCATGAACCAGCTCGCCGACGCCGTCAAGGTGACCCTGGGCCCCAAGGGTCGCAACGTCGTCCTCGAGAAGAAGTGGGGCGCCCCCACGATCACCAACGATGGTGTGTCCATCGCCAAGGAGATCGAGCTCGAGGACCCGTACGAGAAGATCGGCGCCGAGCTGGTCAAGGAGGTCGCGAAGAAGACGGACGACGTCGCCGGTGACGGCACGACGACCGCGACCGTCCTCGCTCAGGCGCTCGTCAAGGAAGGCCTGCGCAACGTCGCGGCCGGCGCCAACCCGATGGCCCTCAAGCGCGGCATCGAGAAGGCCGTCGAGGCCGTCTCCGCCGCCCTGCTCGAGCAGGCCAAGGATGTCGAGACCAAGGAGCAGATCGCTTCCACGGCCTCCATCTCCGCCGCCGACACCCAGATCGGCGAGCTCATCGCCGAGGCGATGGACAAGGTCGGCAAGGAAGGCGTCATCACCGTCGAGGAGTCGCAGACCTTCGGTCTCGAGCTTGAGCTCACCGAGGGCATGCGCTTCGACAAGGGCTACATCTCGGCGTACTTCGCCACCGACATGGAGCGTATGGAGGCGTCGCTCGACGACCCGTACATCCTCATCGTCAACTCCAAGATCGGCAACGTGAAGGACCTCCTTCCGCTGCTCGAGAAGGTCATGCAGTCCGGCAAGCCGCTGCTGATCATCGCCGAGGACGTCGAGGGCGAGGCCCTGTCGACCCTGGTCGTCAACAAGATCCGTGGCACCTTCAAGTCCGTCGCCGTCAAGGCCCCGGGCTTCGGTGACCGCCGCAAGGCCATGCTCGGCGACATCGCCATCCTCACCGGTGGCACCGTCATCTCCGAGGAGGTCGGCCTCAAGCTGGAGAACGCCGGTCTCGACCTGCTCGGCCGCGCCCGCAAGGTCGTCATCACCAAGGACGAGACGACGATCGTCGACGGCGCCGGTGACAGCGACCAGGTCCAGGGCCGCGTCAACCAGATCCGTGCCGAGATCGAGAACTCGGACAGCGACTACGACCGCGAGAAGCTGCAGGAGCGCCTGGCGAAGCTCGCCGGCGGTGTTGCGGTCATCAAGGCCGGTGCCGCGACCGAGGTCGAGCTCAAGGAGCGCAAGCACCGCATCGAGGACGCCGTTCGCAACGCGAAGGCGGCCGTCGAGGAGGGCATCGTCGCCGGTGGTGGCGTGGCCCTGCTCCAGGCCTCCGCGGTCTTCGAGAAGCTCGAGCTCGACGGTGACGAGGCGACCGGCGCCAACGCCGTGAAGCTCGCCCTCGAGGCCCCGCTCAAGCAGATCGCCGTCAACGGTGGTCTCGAGGGTGGCGTCGTCGTGGAGAAGGTCCGCAACCTTCCCATCGGCCACGGCCTGAACGCCGCGACCGGCGAGTACGTCGACATGATCGCCGAGGGCATCCTCGACCCGGCGAAGGTCACGCGTTCCGCGCTGCAGAACGCCGCGTCCATCGCCGCGCTGTTCCTCACCACCGAGGCCGTCATCGCCGACAAGCCGGAGAAGGCCGCCGCGGGCGGCGCTCCGGGCGGCATGCCGGGCGGTGACATGGACTTCTGATCCTGATGGATCGGTAAGTACATCTCTGTCGGCCCCCGGGACCACTTGGTCCCGGGGGCCGACGGCGTGTTGTCAGACCGCCTGCTCCTCGTATGTGCGCCATGCGTCGCGGCCGGCCTGCGCCGCGGTCTGCGCCTGGTGGAGCGCCCGGGAGGCGAGCTCGCCGGGTGACACCTCCCAGCTGCCGGTCCAGGTCCGGCCCGCGCGGACCAGTTCGAAGACGAGCAGGCCCACACCGGCCGTGGCGACCAGCATCCCGGCGCCGGTCAGCGCGGCACCGACGGTCAGCCGCTTCTGGTCGGGGCGGAACTCGGTCCAGGAAATCTTCGAGAACGTGCTCTCAGCCATGACTTCAGAATGCGGGACGGCTCGCGCGGGCGCATGTGGAGCGCCGGGCGCCGTCAGGGCGCCCCGGTGGTCTCTCCAGGGCAGCTCCCGTCGTCGACGGTGAAGTCCACGGCGTCGTAGCCCGTCGCCTTCGGCCGCTGCACCGCGTGGACGTGCAGGCAGAAGGCGGTATCGGTGCCGCGGGCCCTGACCGAGAAGTCGGCGTCCTCGGTGCCGCCGTACCAGATCGTGGATTCGGGCGGGTCGGAGGCGAGGGTGACGGTGAGGGCGTCCTGCGGGCCCTGCCCGTGCCGCGCGATGTCCTGCGTCAGGATGTCCGCGTAAAGGCCGGTGTCGGTGCCCGGGCCGGTTCTCTCCCGCGACAGCTGCGCCGTCGCGCCCGTCACCGCGGTCCGCAGGTCGTCACCGTCCCAGCCGCCCCGGAAGAGGTCCGGGTGGGACATCGCGTAGAGCCCGCCCGCCGCGAACAGCAGCGAGCCGACGATGAGGACGCGGCCGACGGGGTTGCGCGCGTTGTAGACGTAGCGGTTCGTGCCCCAGTTGCTCCGGACGAAGACGCGGTCGTCGTCCGGGTGTTCGCGGTCGTGGCTCATGGGGTCATTCTGGTCCCCGGCCTGTGGCCCGAATCCGCCTGAGGTCGCCGGGATCAGCCGTGGAGGGCCGATGGACGTGGTCCGACCCGGGGCCGGACCCGCCCTCGACGGGGAGACTGGCAGATCTCGGCCGGTCAGCCTCGGGCTCGGTGGCAATCGACGAGGGCCACGCCGGTACGTGACCGGGTGGCCCTCAGCAGTCGGTGGATGTCGGGGTCAGGCCGAGGCCGTCACCTTTGCCGGTGCCGGCCCGCTCGGGGCGAGAGGCTCGGACGAGCCGCCCGCGGCCGCTTCCTGGGTGTCCACGTTCAGGTCCACCAGCATCTGCTTGCTGAAGCCGAAGAAGTACGTCGCCACGAAGCCCACGATGTACCCGACCAGCAGGCCCGCGCCGTAGATCGCGACCGTCGTGCCGAGGCCCTTGTTGCCGTCGAGGAGGGGAAACAGGGCCCAGCCCGAAGGACCGATCGCCGTGGAACCGACCTTGTCGCCGATCATCGAGAAGAAGCCGACGAACGCGCCGCCCGCCGCGCCGCCCACGCACGCCGTGATGAAGGGGCGGCCGAGCGGGAGCGAGACGCCGTAGATCAGGGGTTCGCCGACGCCCAGGAAGCCTGCGGGGAGCGCGGACTTGATCGTCGTACGGATCGACTTGTTGTGCTTGAGGCGCTTGAACACCGCGATCGCACAGCCGACCTGGCCCGCGCCCGCCATCGCCAGGACGGGAAGCAGGACGGTGTAGCCCTGCTGCTCGATGAGCGTGGTGTGGATGGGGATGAGGGCCTGGTGCAGGCCCAGCATGACCAGGGGCAGGAACAGGCCGCCGAGGACCAGGCCCGCGAAGGCGCCCGTGTTGTCGAGGAGCCAGTTCGCCGCGGTGCCGATGCCCGTGGAGATCTCACCCGCCACGAACATGAGGCCGAAGATCGTGACCAGGCCGGAGACCAGGACCGTGAGGGTGGGCGTGACCAGCACGTCCACCGCCTCCGGGACCCACTTCCTGCACCACTTCTCGATGTACGTCGCGAGGACCGCGGCGCCCAGCGCGCCCAGCACGCCGCCCTGGCCGGGCGACAGCTTCTGGCCGAACGCCTCGATGTTCGCGACGCCCGCGTACACGATGATCGCCGCGACCGCGCCGCCCAGGATCGGCGTACCGCCGAACTCCTTCGCCGTGTTGTGGCCGACGAACACCGCGATCAGCGCCATGAAGCCGGAGGCGATGGCGGCGAGGGCGGGGGTGACGCCCGGCAGCCAGTGCAGGTTGATCAGCAGGCCGTTGATGCCGGCGATGATGCCGCAGCCGATCAGCGCCGGGATCAGCGGCACGAAGATGTTCGCGATCCGGCGCAGGAACAGCTTGAACGGCGTCGCGTTCTTCGCCTTGCGGGCGGCCCTCAGCTCGGCGCCCTGGGCGGCGAGTTCGTCCGCGGTGACCGCGTGCGGCTCGGGGGTGGCGGCGGGGGCCGCGGGTGCGGCGGCCTTCCCCTCCTCGACCAGGGTCTCGAACTCCGGGGTGACCCGGGCGACCTTTCCCGGTCCGAGGACGATCTGGTACGTCTCGTCGTCGACCACGCCCATGACGTCGGGGAGCGCCTTGAGCGCGTCCTCGTCGACGAGCGCGCGGTCGGCCAGGCCGAGACGGAGCCGGGTCATGCAGTGGGCTACGGACGTGATGTTCGATGCGCCGCCGACGAGAGGAAGGATCGCGGCGGCCGTGGCGCGGTTCTTTGAGTCAGCCATGGGTCGTGGTGCCTTGCTGTGCGTGGTGCGTGGGGGGTGGAGCGTTACGGGACTGCGGGACTGCGGGACTGCGGGACTGCGGGACTACGCGGTCGTGGCCGAGGCCTGGAGCGCGGCGCGCAGATGACCCTTGCTGTCGGCCAGGAGGCGGGCGGCCGTCGGGCCGTCGACCGAGCCGAGGATCACGAGGATGGCGTTCTTCACCTCCCCGTCCGTCGCGGCGAGAGCGGCCTCGATGTCGGCGTCGTCCGCGCCGGTGGCCAGGGCGACGATCCGGCGGGAGCGGGCGCGCAGCTTCTCGTTCGAGGCGCGTACGTCCACCATCAGGTTCCCGTACGTCTTGCCGAGCCGGATCATGGTGATCGTCGACAGCATGTTGAGGACGAGCTTCTGGGCCGTGCCCGCCTTCAGCCGGGTCGAGCCGGTGAGGAGCTCGGGACCGACGACGACCTCGATGCCGTGGTCCGCGGCCGCCGCGAGCGCGCTGTCCGCGTTGCAGGACAGGCCGATCGTGAGGGCGCCCCGGTCGCGCGCGTGCTCGACGGCGCCGATCGCGTACGGGGTGCGGCCCGAGGCCGAGATGCCGACGACGACGTCGTCCACCGTCAGACCCAGCGCGTCCAAGTCCTCGGCCGCGAGATCCTTGGAGTCCTCGGCGCCCTCGACCGCCTTGATCATGGCGCTCGGGCCGCCCGCGATCAGACCGACGACCTCGCTCGGGTCGGTGTTGAACGTGGGCGGGCACTCGGACGCGTCCAGGACGCCGAGCCGGCCGGCCGTGCCCGCGCCCGCGTAGACGAGGCGGCCGCCGCGGGCCATCCGCTCGGCCGTGCCGTCGATCGCGGCGGCGATCCGCGGGAGCTGCTCGGCGATGGCGGTGGGGACGCTCGCGTCCTCGCCGTTCATGATCTGCGCGATCTCCAGCGTCGACAGCTGGTCGATCTCGGAGAGCTCCGGGCGGAACGCCTCGGTGGTGAGCGTGGCGAGCTGGGCGCGCAGTTCGCTGTAGTTGTCGGCGGCGTCGGTCGTGGAGGTCATGACGTGTGCGGCTCTTTCCGGTGCGGCGGTGGGGGCGGAGAAGGAGGGCGGGCGGGCGTCGCCTAGCGGGAGCCGCGCGGCGTGTGACGGTGCGCGAGCGCCTCGTACGACGCCGACAGGGCGGGGGCCGCCGTCTCGTACGTACGCTGCGCGACGCCCACGAACAGGCAGTCCACGACGAGCAGCTGGCTCGTGCGGGACGACATCGCGGCCGGCCGCAGCTCGCTCTCGCGCGCCGTGGACGTGGTCAATATGTGGTCGGCGTACTGCGAGACCGGGCCGTCGGGGCGGCCGGTGATCGCGATCGTGGCGGCCCCGTGCTCGAAGGCGACGCGCAGCGGTTCGATCACGTCGTGGGTCGATCCGGAGTGCGTGATGGCGATGGCGACGTCCTTGGCGCGCAGCTGCACGGCGTTGGTGATCGCCAGGTGCGGGTCGCCGTGGGCGTGGGCGATCAGCCCGATGCGCAGGAGCTTCTGGGCGAGGTCCTGGCCGACGAGGCTGGACGCGCCGATGCCGTAGATGTCGATGCGGCGGGCGCCCGCCAGCGCGTTCACGGCGGCGCCGAGCTGCACGGTGTCGAGGCCGGCCGCGGTGTCGGCGAGGGTCTGCTGCTCGTCGTACGCGAGCTTCGCGACGACGTCGGCGATGGGGTCGTCGACCGCTATGTCCGCGGTGACGGCGGGGGCGCGGCCCGACTGCTGCTGGGCGGCGAGCCCGGCGAGGGCGAGGCGCAGGTCCCGGTATCCGGGGTAGCCGAGGAGGCGGGCGGTACGGACCACCGTCGCCTCGCTGGTGCCGGTGAGCTCGGCCAGGCCGGTGACCGTGAGGGCCGCGCAGCCGGCCGGGTCCCCGGCGACGGCTTCGGCGACCCGCTGCATGGAGCGGGTCATCGACGGCGCGAGGGTCCGCACCTTGGCCGCGAGGGCGGCCGGGGCGGGCGGCGCGTCGCCTGCGAAAATTTCCTTCACGTTGCTGGTCACATTTGAAAGATATTTTCAGGGCGGTGAGACGTCAAGAGTCCTTCGACTGTGCCGTACGGCACGTCACTCCGGGTCTTTCGGACGTTCCGGGAGCCCGTACACCGAGGGAGCACAATGGCTGCATGGACCACATCAGCCCCCTCGAACAGGCACTGCACGCGGCCCGCGCCCTCGTACTCGCCGACCTCGGCTCCGGCGAGGTCGCCCACGCCGACGTCGTCTCCCTGGTCGAGGACTCCATAGTGCACCGCCGGTGGTGGGTCGAGCAGTGGCCGGAGGGGGTCGACTACGTCGCCGGGCTCGTCGCACAGGACGTGCAGGACGGACTCCTCGAACGCTCCGGCCGCTGGCCCCTGTGCCCGGTGTGCGGCTCCGGCGAACCCCACGCCCTCGACGTGGAACCGGAGTTGGGCCCCGACCCGCACTGGGTGTGCAGCGAGGCGGGCGTGGTCGTGGCGCCCGTGGGGTCCCTCGGTACCGTCGCGCGATGACCGTCTACATCGATCCGCCGACCTGGCCCGGCCACGGGCGCATGTGGTCCCACGTGGTCAGCGACGTCTCCTTCGACGAGCTCCATCTCTTCGCCGAGCGGCTCGGCGTCCCGCCCCGCGCCTTCGAGCGCGACCACTACGACCTGCCGTCGCACCGCTATGAGGACGCGGTGCGGGAAGGGGCCGTGAAGGTCGGCTCGAAGGAGCTGGTGCGCAGGCTCACCGAGGCGGGGCTACGGAGGCCGAAGGGGCGTCCTGCGGCGGGGAGTTGAGGTCCTTGGGGCCGGACGACGCCACGAGCTTCGTGGCCGATCCGCGGTGCAGGCGCAGTGACACCGCCGTCGCGCCGATCGCCGTCACCGTCATCGCCGCGCCCGCCCACGCCGTCGCCGGGTAGCCGAGCCCCGCGTCGATCACCGTGCCGCCGAGCCACGGCCCGCCCGTGTTGCCCAGGTTGAACGCCGCCGTCGTCGTCGCTCCGGCGAGCGTGGGGGCCGCGCCCGCCACGTTGAACATGCGGGCGTTCAGCGCCGGCGCCGTGTAGAACGCCGAGAAGCCCAGCAGGAACGACAGCACCACCGCCGCCACCGCGAACCCGCCGAGCAGCGCCAGTGCCGCCAGGAACACCGTGGACGCCGCGATCCCGCTCAGCAGCACCCCGAAGAGATGCGCGTCGGCGACCCGGCCTCCGACCGTCGTGCCGACCAGCGCGCCGACACCGAAGAGCGCGAGGACCGTCGGGACCCAGCCCTCGTCCAGGCCCGCCACATCGGTGAGCAGCGGCGACAGATAGCTGAACGCGCAGAACACGCCGCCCGCCGCCAGCGCCGTCACCGTGATCGACAGCCAGACCTGGCGGTCCCGGTAGATCGCCAGCTCGCGCCGCGGCCGCGGCCTCTGTGCCGGGAGCGGGATCCGCGGGATCAGCGTCACCACCCCCACCAACGCGATCGCCGATGCCACGCCCACCGCCCAGAACGCCGCCCGCCAGCCCAGACCGTCACCGAGGAACGCCCCCGCCGGGACGCCCAGCACGTTCGCGATCGACAGACCGCCGATCATCACCGCCATGGCCCGCGCCCGCTGTGTCACCGGCACCATCGCGATGGCCACCGCCGCGCCCACGGCCCAGAATCCGGCGCAGGCCAGCGCGCTCACGATCCGCGACGCGAACAGGACCGCGTAGGTCGGCGCCAGCGCGCCCGCGACCTGGCCCAGGCCGAACACCGAGATCAGCGCGATGAGTGTGGTGCGGCGCGGCAGGCGCAGCGTCGCCACGGCGAGCAGCGGCGCGCCCACCACCATGCCGATCGCGAACGCCGATATCAGCAGGCCCGCCTGCGGGATCGTGACGTCCATGTCGTCGGCGATCGCGGGCAGGATGCCGGACAGCATGAACTCGGACGTGCCCAGCGCGAACACCGCGAGGCCCAGGATGTAGACGGCCGGCGGCATGCGGGTGGGGGCGCCCGCGGGGGTGTCTTCGGGAGCTTGTGGAGCAGAGTCAGGCATGACGTGACACAACGCGACGCGCCGTCGCCTAAATTCCCGACAGTTCGTAGGCGCAGAGGTCCGTCGTCGTCGAAATGTGTACGAAACCGGCGCGCTCAAGCACCCGTTGGGACAGCGCGTTGTCCAGGTCCGTGTTCGCCGTCACCGCCGTGACGCCCGGCTGCGACAGTGCCCACGCGGCTATCGCGGTCACCGCCTCCGTCGCGTAGCCCCGCCCGCGCGCCCCCTCCGTCACGTCGTAACCGATCTCCACGCGGCCCTCCTCGTCCGGCGCGCTGTGGAAGCCGATCCCGCCCACGGCGCGTCCGTCCTCGGCCCGCACGATCACGTACGTTCCCCAGCCCTCGCGGTACGTGCCCGCGGCGTGCGCCTTCACCGTGGTCCCCGAGCCGGTCCGGGTGCCGTCCGGTGCGTCGCCGTCCAGCCAGGCGAAGCCGCCCGACCCGCTGTCCGCGTTCAGGTCCCTGGCCGACTCCAGGGACAGCTCGTGCAGGCGTACGCGCGCGGCCGCGATGGTGAGCAGTGTCATGGGCCGAGGATGCGACAGCGGCGGGCGCCGATCAACCGGTTTGCGGAGTCAGCAGGGCCAGCTCGGCCGTGAGGTTCTCGCGGGCCCGCTCCTCCCAGTGCGCCGCGCCGTGCGGGGTGCGGAACAGGCGGGGCAGGGTGAGGAGTTGGCGCAGAACCGCGGCGCGGCCCTCGCGGAACGGCTCGTCCGGCACGAAGCCGTACTCCTCCCGGACCGCCGCCGCGTAGGCCGCGTACGCGCCCGGGGACGCCGCCAGGATCGCCAGGTCCGCGTCGCACAGGACCTCGCCGTTGCGGTCGTCCTCGTCCGGGTCGTGCGTCACCGTGAGGACGACCAGCCGGCTCACCTCGTCGACCTGCTGCTCCGTCAGGCCCGCTTCCGTCAGGGCCCGTTCCGCGAGACGCGCCGAGCGGTCCTCGTTCGTCGAGCGCTCGGGGAGATACACCGCGTCGTGGAACCAGGCCGCGAGGCGGACCAGGGCCGGGTCGTCGGCGTGGTCCTCCAGTACGTCGATGTGGTCCAGGACCGCCTTGAGGTGCGTCGTCGTGTGGTAGCGGCGCTGTGGCTCCGCCCAGCGCGCCAGGAGGTCGTCCGCGTAGGCCTCCGGGGTCGTCGGGGTGGCCGGCGTGGGCTGCGCCGCGGCGAGTGTGTCCGCCCAGGCTTTCCTCAGGTCGTCCCGCATGCGGCGACCCTAGACCCTGTCGGCGGGCCCTGTCGGCAGGCCCTGGTGCTCTAGTCCGGTGGCGGCTCGTGCGCGGCCGACCGTTTCTGGACGCCGGCCTCCTCGTCGTACTCGCCCAGAAGGACCACGCCGAGCGCCGAGGTCACGATGACCTTGGCCGCGCGCAGGACGTTTCCGAGGCGGTGGGGGTGGTGTGTTTCCGTGGCGGCGGTGGCACCGTGGGTGAAGGTCATGGTGGTCATGCCTCCATGGTGGAATACGGGCATTCCGTGCACATCGGTCCGGAGTCGTAGGTTGCGGCGGCGGGGGGTGCGTCCTGGGGGGTGACTCCGCCCCTGGGGGCCCTCCATGGCTCCCCGGGGAAATAAATGCGTTGGTCGTGGGTCGGGGCGGGAGTAAGGTGGTCCGCCTTGCCCGCCTCCCTCCGTGGAGCGCCGCCGCCCGGACGGAAACCGGCCGGCTGCCGTGTGTAACCGAACCCCCCGGAGCCCGGAGGCATAGCCCGTGTCCCTCGACGACCCGCTCTCCCGCGAGCGCGCCCACCTCACGTCGTCCCGTGCCGCCCTGCGCGCCATGCGCGAGGACGTGGAATCCCTCGACATCGCCGACGTCACCGCGAACTGGGTGAACGCCGCCGTTCTGCAGCGCCAGATCGACGACCGGATCAAGGCGCTGGCCGATCTGTCGCACACCCCCTTGTTCTTCGGGCGGCTCGACTACCTGCACGCCCCCGGCGCCGACCGGGCCGAGGGCGCCGAGGGGGAGCGGTTCTACATCGGGCGGCGGCATGTTCACGACGCCGTGGGCGATCCGATGGTCATCGACTGGCGTGCCCCTGTCTCGCAGCCCTTCTACCGCGCCTCGAAGAAGGACCCGATGGACGTCGGGCTGCGGCGGCGGTTCGGTTACACGGGCGGGGATCTCACCGCGTACGAGGACGAGCGGCTGTCCGACCCCGCCGAGGCCGAGGTCGTGAGCGCGCTGCTCCAGGCCGAGATCGAGCGCCCCCGCGTCGGACCCATGCGCGACATCGTCGCCACCATCCAGCCCGAGCAGGACGAGATCGTGCGCAGCGGGCTCTCGGGGTCCGTGTGTGTCCAGGGAGGGCCCGGGACCGGGAAGACCGCCGTCGGCCTGCACCGTGTCGCCTACCTGCTGTACGCCCACCGCGAGCGGCTGGCCCGGACCGGGACCCTCGTCATCGGGCCGAACCGGTCCTTCCTCCACTACATCGAGCAAGTGCTCCCTGCCCTGGGCGAGTTGGAGGTCAAGCAGGCCACCGTCGACGACCTCGTCGCCCATGTGGAGGTGCGGGGCGCCGACGCCGCGGACGCCGCGGTGATCAAGGGGGACGCGCGGATGGCCGAGGTGCTGCGGAGGGCCGTGCGCTCGCACATCACGCTGCCCGTGGAGCCCGTCGTGGTCGTGCGCGGGTCCCGGCGCTGGCGCGTGCCCGCGTACGAACTCGAGGAGATCGTGCGGGAGTTGATGGGCCGCGACATGCGGTACGGTGCCGCCCGCGACGCCCTTCCGCAGCGCATCGCCCACGCCGTTCTCGTGCAGATGGAGCGGTCGGGCGAAGCCCCCGACGACCGTGTGCAGGACTCCGTCGCCAGGAACGCGGCCGTCAAGGCCGCCGTGAAGGTCCTGTGGCCCGCCGTCGATCCCGCGAAGCTCGTGCTGCGGCTGCTGTCCGACGCCGAGTTCCTCGCCGAGCACGCGGAGGGCGTGCTCGGCGAGGACGAGCAGAAGTGCGTGCTGTGGGAGCGGCCGGCGCGCAGTGTGCGGGCCGCCAAGTGGTCCTCCGCGGACGCCGTGCTGATCGACGAGGTCACCGATCTCGTCGCCCGTACGCACTCTCTCGGGCATGTGGTGCTCGACGAGGCGCAGGATCTCTCGCCCATGCAGTACCGGGCCGTCGGGCGGCGCTGCACCACCGGGTCCGCCACCGTCCTCGGCGACCTGGCCCAGGGCACGACGCCCTGGGCCACGCGCAGCTGGGCCGAGGCGCTGCGGCATCTGGGCAAGGAGGAGGCCGTGGTCGAGGAGCTGACCGTCGGATTCCGCGTGCCGCGCGACGTCATCGCGTACGCGTCCCGGCTGCTGCCCCACATCGCGCCCGGCCTCGCGCCCGTCTCGTCCGTCCGTGAGAACCCGGGCGCCTTCGAGGTCCGGGAGGCGGCGAACGGGGCCGACGACGTGGTCATCGCCTGCGTAGAGGCGCTGGAGCGCGAGGGGTCCGTGGGCCTCATCGCCGCCGACGCCCGTGTCCCGGCCCTGGCCGAGGCCCTCGCCGACGCAGGGCTCACCTACCTGGGCCCCGGTGAGGAGACCACCGCGCGGACCCGCCTCACCCTCGTACCGGCCTCGCTCGCGAAGGGCCTCGAGTACGACTACGTGGTCCTCGACGAGCCCGCCGCCGTGGTCGACGGCGAGCCCGACGAGCGGACCGGACTGCGTCGCCTGTACGTGGCGCTGACCCGAGCCGTCTCCGGGCTGGTCGTGGTCCACGCCGCGGAGCTGCCGGAGCAGCTCGGGGGAGCGCTGTAGGGGGCCCTAGATCCCCGTGTCGACGGCTTCCCGCCAGGTGCGGACCGCGTCCGTCGACACGGGGGCCGTCCAGCCCTGGGGGCGGGCCGCGCCGCCGATGTGGAAGGCGTCGATGCCCGCCGCCTTCAGGCGCGGCAGGTGGTCGAGGCGGAGGCCGCCGCCGACCAGGATCCGCTGTTCGTAGCCCGGTTCGCCCGAGCGGGCCGCCTCCGTGGCGAGGACGTCGAGCCCCGTGTCCACGCCGTCCGGCGATCCGGCCGTCAGATACGTGTCGAGGCCCGGCGCGTGCGCGAGATGCTTGCGCAGGGCGTCGCGGTCCGCGGCCCGGTCGATCGCGCGGTGGAAGGTCCAGCGGCAGCCGTCCAGTTCCGCCGTGATCCGTTCGACCGCCGCGAGGTCAGGGCCGCCCGCCGGGTCGAGGAAGCCGAGCACGAACTCGTCGGCCCCCTCTGCGCGCAGCCCGCGCGCGGTCTCGGCCAGCGCGTCCAGGTCGCCCGCGGCGAAGCCGTCCGCGAGCCGGATCATGACCCGCAGCGAGATGCCGACGGCCGCGCGGATCCGGCCGAACGTCTCGCGCGACGGGGTGAGCCCGTCCGCCGCCATGTCGGTGACCAGCTCCAGCCGGTCGGCCCCTCCTGCCTGGGCCGCGACGGCGTCCTCGGGGCCGAGCGCGATCACCTCCAGGACTGCACGCTTGCTCATGGGACCCCTTTGTCGGTTGCGAAGGCGGGTGCGGATGCGGTGGCGGCCGGGCCCCCGGCCTGTCGTCACAACAGGTCCTAGAGGTCTAGTCCAATAGGTCAGCCTACGCGCAGACGGCCCGCGCCGACAGGTGATCAGTGGCCGTGCTCCTTCGGACGATCACCCGCGCTCTGCCCGGCGTGCACCGTGAATTCCGCCGTCCGCACGGCGCCGTTGTGCTTGAAGTCCAGAAAGAGGCGGTACATCCCGGTACTGGGTGCCGTCGCCGTGAACGACACCTCCGGCCCCGGCCCGCCCTTGTCGGGGTGCACGTGGAGGTACGCGAGGTCGCCGGAGCGCAGGGCGACCAGGTGCCCGTACGAGCCGAGGTAGGGCTGGAGGTCGGTGACCGGCTTCCCGTTCCTCGTGACGCTCAGGGTCAGCTCGCTCGCCGATCCCGCGCCGAGGCTGCCGCCCAGCCGCACCTCGTAGCCGTCGCCGGCGTCGGCGGTCCGGGAGGCCGCCGGAAGGTTCCGGGGCGCGTACTTTCCGGCGACCGCCAGGTCCGCCCCGAGGGTGAGGCCCTCCTTCTCGGCCTGCGGGGTGAAGTCGGCGAAGACGCGGTATCCGCCCGCCTTCGGCAGCTCGACCGGCGTCTTCCAGGTGCCGTCGGCCGCGCGGGCCGGGTGCAGATGGCGGTAGACCGTGAGGTCCCGCGAGGCCACGATCAGGTGCAGCTGCTTGCCGTGCTCCGTCCGGTACGCGGTGACCTTGCGGCCCGTGTCGTCCTTGGTGATCGCGAAACTCAGCTCGGTGCGCTCGCCGGCGGCCGCGATGCGTCGGGTCCGCAGGTCGAGCGTGTAGCCGCGCTCGGAGATCTGCAGCCCGCCCGGGGCGGCGGCGGCCCCGGCGGCCGATGTGCCGTGGCCGGCGTGCCCGCCCTGCGCTTCCCCCGCTTCCTGTGCATGCCCTCCCTCCCCGTGCCCTGCCGTCTCGTGTTCGCCCGCGGTGACGGGGCCGACGCCCTTGCCCACCCCGTACGCGGTGCCGAAGGTCGCGGCGACGGCGGCTGCGAAGGCGGTGATCCTCAGTCCGGTCTTCATGGCGGCTCCTGGTGTGCGGACGGTGTCGATGTCCGGTGGCTGATAGCCCGACCATACCCCCAGGGGGTATGAAGTCAAGCGGTCGGAGCGCTTGCGTCGGATACCCCCCATGGGTATAGATTGGATGACGTGATCGATACCCACCCCGGGTACCGGAGCAGACCGCAACCGAGGAGGCCTCATGTCGGCGCATCCAGCCGCCACCGCGCCCCCTGCCGCTCAGGCGGCAGAGGTGGAACTCGCCATCGGCGGCATGACCTGTGCCTCGTGCGCCGCCCGGATCGAGAAGAAGCTGAACCGGATGGACGGCGTGGAGGCGACCGTCAACTACGCGACGGAGAAGGCGAAGGTCACCTTCGCCGACGGGGTGGCGGTGGCCGACCTGATCGCCACGGTCGAGGCCACCGGGTACACGGCCCAGGAGCCGCCCCGGACCGTCGAGGAGAAGGCGGAGGAGTCGGAGCCGGACGCATCGGCCGACCCGCTCGCGCCGCTCCGGCAGCGACTGGTCACCGCCGTCGTGCTCGCCGCGCCCGTCGTGGCGATGGCGATGATCCCCGCCCTCCAGTTCGCGTACTGGCAGTGGCTGTCCCTCACGCTGACGGCACCCGTCGTGACGTACGCGGCCTGGCCCTTCCACAAGGCCGCCTTCACCAACGCGCGGCACGGCGCCGCGACCATGGACACCCTCATCTCCGTCGGCACGTCGGCCGCGTTCCTCTGGTCGGTGTGGGCGCTCTTCTTCGGAACCGCCGGCACGCCCGGCATGACGCACGCCTTCGAGCTGACCATCGCCCGCAGTGACGGCGCCGGGAACATGTACCTGGAGGCCGCCGCCGGAGTCACCGCCTTCATCCTCGCCGGGCGCTACTTCGAGGCCAGGTCCAAGCGGAAGGCCGGCGCGGCACTCAAGGCGCTGCTCGAACTCGGCGCCAAGCACGTCACGCTGGTGCGCGAGGGCGGACGCGAAGAGACCGTCCCCGTCGGTGAGTTGACGGTCGGCGACCGGTTCCTCGTGCGGCCCGGCGAGAAGATCGCCACCGACGGGGCCGTGGTCGAGGGCGCGTCCGCCGTGGACGCATCGATGCTGACCGGCGAGTCCGTGCCCGTGGAGATCGCCGTCGGGGACGCCGTCACCGGCGCGACGCTGAACGTCGGCGGACGCCTCGTCGTCGAGGCCACCCGCGTCGGCGCCGACACCCAGCTCGCCCGTATGGCACGCCTCGTGGAGGACGCGCAGAACGGCAAGGCGGCCGCGCAGCGCCTCGCCGACAGGATCTCCGCCGTGTTCGTGCCGGTCGTCATCGGGCTCGCGCTGGCCACGCTCGGGTTCTGGCTCGGCAACGGCGCCGGGATCACCGCCGCCTTCACCGCGGCCGTCGCCGTCCTCATCATCGCCTGCCCCTGCGCCCTGGGCCTCGCCACACCGACGGCGCTGATGGTCGGCACGGGGCGCGGCGCGCAGCTCGGCATCCTGATCAAGGGCCCGGAGGTCCTGGAGACCACGCGCGCGGTCGACACGATCGTCCTGGACAAGACCGGAACGGTCACGACCGGCCGGATGACGCTGCTCGCCACGCACGTGGCGGACGGCACGGACACAGGTGAAGTCCTGCGTGTGGCAGGAGCGTTGGAACACTCCTCGGAGCACCCGATCGCGCAGGCGATCGCCGACGGGGCCCGCGAGAAGGTGGGCGAGCTCGGCGTGGTCGAGGACTTCGCCGGCCTTCCCGGGCTCGGCGTGCAGGGCATCGTGGACGGCCACGCCGTACTCGTCGGCCGCGCGAAGCTGCTGGGCGAGTGGGAGATCCGGCTGCCGGCGGAGCTGGAGCGGGCCAGGGCGGAGGCCGAGGCGGCGGGGCGTACGGCCGTCGCGGTGGCCTGGGACGGGCAGGCCAGGGCCGTCCTCGAGGTCGCGGACGCGGTGAAGGACACCAGCGCGGAGGCGGTACGCCGACTGCGGGGCCTGGGCCTGACGCCCATCCTCCTCACCGGCGACAACGAAGCCGTGGCGCGGTCCGTGGCCGCCGAGGTGGGCATCGACGAGGTGATCGCGGAGGTCATGCCGCAGGACAAGGTCGACGTCGTCAAGAGGCTTCAGGGCGAAGGGCGTTCCGTGGCCATGGTCGGCGACGGCGTCAACGACGCGGCGGCCCTGGCACAGGCCGACCTGGGACTCGCGATGGGCACGGGCACGGACGCCGCGATCGAGGCCGGCGACCTGACGCTGGTCCGCGGCGACCTGAGGGCGGCGGCCGACGCGATCCGCCTGTCCCGGCGGACGCTGGGGACGATCCGCACCAACCTGTTCTGGGCGTTCGCCTACAACGTCGGCGCGCTGCCGCTGGCCGCGGCGGGCCTGCTGAACCCGATGATCGCGGGCGCGGCGATGGCGTTCTCATCGGTGTTCGTCGTGGGCAACAGCCTGCGGCTGAGGAACTTCAGGCCGCAGACGTAGGAAGGCCGCAGGCAAGCAGGGCCCGTCCGCACACGGTGGACGGGCCCTCACCCTCGACCGTTCAGCCGCCCTGCCCGCCCGCGAGGAGTTCGTCGGCGTCGATGATGCGGTACGCGTAGCCCTGCTCGGCGAGGAAGCGCTGGCGGTGGGCCGCGAAGTCCTGGTCGATGGTGTCGCGGGCGACGACGGAGTAGAAGCGGGCCTCGTGCCCGTCGGCCTTCGGGCGCAGGACACGGCCGAGGCGCTGGGCCTCCTCCTGCCGGGACCCGAAGGTGCCGGACACCTGGATCGCGACCGTGGCCTCGGGCAGGTCGATGGAGAAGTTGGCGACCTTGGACACCACGAGGACGGAGATCTCGCCGTTGCGGAACGCGTCGAAGAGCTTCTCGCGCTGGGCGTTGCTGGTCTCGCCCTTGATGACGGGGGCGTCCAGATGCTCGCCGAGCTCGTCGAGCTGGTCGATGTACTGCCCGATGACGAGGGTCTGCTCACCCTGATGCTTACGCACGAGGGCCTCCGTCACCTTCCGCTTGGTCGCCGTCGTGGCGCAGAAGCGGTACTTCTCCTCGGCCTCCGCGGTCGCGTAGGCGAGCCGCTCGCTGTCGGTGAGATTGACGCGCACCTCGACACAGTCGGCGGGGGCGATGTAGCCCTGGGCCTCGATCTCCTTCCACGGAGCGTCGAAGCGCTTGGGCCCGATCAGGGAGAAGACGTCCGACTCGCGCCCGTCCTCACGCACCAGCGTCGCGGTGAGGCCGAGGCGCCGCCGGGCCTGGAGGTCGGCGGTGAACTTGAAGACGGGCGCGGGCAGCAGATGCACCTCGTCATAGATCACGAGCCCCCAGTCGCGGGAGTCGAAGAGCTCCAGATGCGGATAGATGCCCTTCCGCTTCGTGGTCAGGACCTGATACGTGGCGATGGTGACGGGCCGGATCTCCTTCTTCGTCCCGCTGTACTCGCCGATCTCGTCCTCGGTCAGGCTCGTGCGCTTGACCAGCTCGTGCTTCCACTGCCGGGCGGAGACGGTGTTGGTGACGAGGATGAGCGTCGTCGCCTTGGCCTCGGCCATCGCGCCGGCGCCCACGAGCGTCTTACCGGCGCCGCAGGGCAGCACGACCACGCCGGACCCGCCGTGCCAGAAACCCTCGACGGCCTGGCGCTGGTACGGGCGCAGCGCCCAGCCGTCCTCCGCGAGATCGATCTGGTGCGCCTCGCCGTCCACGTAACCGGCGAGGTCCTCGGCGGGCCAGCCCAGCTTGAGGAGCGTCTGCTTGATCTGCCCGCGCTCCGAGGGGTGCACGGCGACGGTGTCGGCGTCGATGCGGGCGCCGACCAGCGGGGCCACGCGCTTGGAACGGAGGATCTCCTCCAGGACCGGCCGGTCCGTGGTGGTCAGGACGAGGCCGTGCGCCGGGTGCTTGGACAGCGTGAGACGCCCGTACCGGTCCATGGTCTCGGCGATGTCGACCAGGAGCGCGTGCGGGACGGGGTAGCGGCTGTATTCGACGAGGGCGTCCACGACCTGCTCGGCGTCGTGGCCGGCGGCCCGCGCGTTCCACAGGCCCAGCGGCGTCAGCCGGTAGGTGTGGATGTGCTCCGGGGCGCGCTCCAGCTCGGCGAAGGGCGCGATGGCGCGACGGCAGGCGTCGGCCTGGTCGTGGTCGACCTCGAGGAGCAGCGTCTTGTCACTCTGGACGATGAGCGGTCCGTTCACATGTATCCCTTCCACCGCGCTCCGCGAGGCGCGGGGCCAAACGTCCAGTGTGCCGCATGGCGCGTACGAACCGCGTACGGTCGGTCGCCGACGGGACGTGGGGGCACGAACCCCGGCTCAGGCCTCGGCCTCCAGCTCGGCCACCCCGGTCACCCGGTGCAGCGGATACGTGCGGACCTCGTCCGCGGTGTGGTCGTACGCGGTGACGAACCCGCCCTCCACCCGGATCGGGGCGATGACGCGCTGGCTGGCGGAGCCCTCCGCGTTCACATAGCCGATCCACACGGCCTCGCCGGTCAGGACGGCCGCCTGCATCGTGGCCAGCGTGTCCGCCGCGCTGGTGCGGGGAAGCGCCCCGCTCTGCTCGCCCGGCGCGTGCTTGCGCGGGGTCGTGGTGGCGAGGTCACCCGCGCGGATCGCGCGCACGGCGGCGGTCAGGAGCGTGCCGTCCGGAACCGGCGGCCCCTCCGGGACGGGCTCGGGGGCGCTGCGCGGCGGAGTGCGGAGGGCGTGGGCGCGGGTGATCAGCACATCGCCCTCGGCGCTCTCCGCGGCAGGCGCGAACCCCATCTGGCGCAGGCCCTCCAGGAGTGCCGCGGGATCGGCCTGCGCGGCGAGGACGGTCGGCGCGAGGCGCCGCAGACGCAGGCCGGCCGAGCGCTTGTCGGCGAGGATCTCGCCCAGGAGCACGTCGTCGTCGCAGCGCACGTAGGCGGAGGCGGCGCCGATGCGCAGATGCCCGTGCTTACGGGCCACGTCGTCGATGAGGTACGCGAGGGGCTGCGGCACGGGCGTACGGGAGTGCGTGTTCAGGAAGTCGTGCAGGTCGGAGGCGGTGCGCCCGGAGTCGAGGGCGCGCCGTACGGACCCGGGCGTGAACCGGTAGACGGTCGCCCCGCCCTTGGACTCGACGTCGGCGAGGACGGAGAGCGCCTCGGCGAGCGGCCGTTCCAGGGGCCCGGGGGCGACGGCGGTCAGGTCGGCCTGAAGAAGGACATGGTCCAGCGGCTCGGGCAGCAGCGGCGCGAGCAGGGCGACAGCGGCCGCCTCCGCCGACGTGGCGGCACCGCCCCCGCCGTCAAGAAGCGTCCGTCCGTGCTCGGACAGGGCACCCCGCCCCGTGACGCCGAGCAGCTCCGCCTCCGTGAGGGTCCACCGGGCGATGCGGGCGCGCAGGTCGTCGGGGTCACCGGCCTCGTCGGAGGAGGCAGCGGCGCCGCGCAGGGGCCGCTCCCAGCGGAGCCGGGCGAGCAGGGTCTCGGGGTCCGGGGAGGCGCCCTCGGGAAGCTCGGACAGGAGCGCCAGCACGCGGCGGCGGACCTCGGGAGCGGCGGAGCGGTCGAGGTGCGGCCCGAGCGCGGAGAGGGTGCGCCCCGCGGCGGCGACGGTGACGGCGCCGTCGCGCCCGCCGACGAGGCCGGACGTGCGGGTGGCGGGGAGCCAGGCGGCGACGAGCCGGATCCAGCGCTCGGCGGCGGGCTGCTCCAGCCAGTTGTCGTAGGCGGGCGTCGCGGCGTACTGCTCGTCTGCCTCTCCGTCGGAGGCGATGAGCCCGGCGGCGTAGGCGAGTTCGACCCAGAACGCGGCGAGGGGCTCGGTGGTGTCGAGGGCGGCGGCGGTGCGCTTGAGGTCCCGCACGCTGAGCCCGCCGGCCCGCAGGACGGCGGGGCCGCCCTCGTCCCAGTCCTTGAGGAGTTCCTCGACGGTGGCGAGCGCGGTGTAGGCCTGCCCGGCGGCGGTCGCGTTCACGACGGTGGCCCGGTGGGTGGCGGCCGGGCCGACGGCGGGAGGCACGGGTTCCAGGGCGCGGTGGGCGCGTCCGCCGCGCAGATGGAGGGCGGCCTCGCGGGGCAGGACGACGGTTCCGGGAGCCGTGGGCAGCAGGAGACCGCGGTCGAGGAGCCAGCGCAGATGGGCGGCGGGTTCGGCGGTGACCTGGCCGTAGGGCGGGCCCCAGACGAGCCGGGAGAGGACCTCGACGGCGTCCGCGGGCGCTTCGTCGAGGAGGGCCGACATGCGGGGCCGCTCGGTGAAGAGTGCGGTCAGCGAGGCGACGGCGGAGACCGGGTCGTGCGTGGAGGGGAGGCCCGCGGCCGTCACGATCTCCTGGACGCGGCCGGGGGACATGCCCGCGGTGGCCTCGGCGACCGTCGGGCCGAGGCCCGTGGGGGAGGGCCGCTGGGGTGCGGGGGCGAGCAGCTCACGGGCGGTGCGCACGAGGCGGAGCCGGTCGTCGGGCCCCCAGAGCAGGGCCTGTTCGCGCAGGGCGGCGACGGCGTGCGGCAGGGCCGCGGAGACCGTACGGGCGTCCACGCCGGCGTCGTCGCCCTCGTCGCCGGCGAGCAGGGCCAGGAGCGTGCCGTACGTGGTGGGTTCCGGGGCGACGGCCAGCGCTTCCGCGGTCTGGAGCGTGAAGCGGTCCAGGTGTTCGAGCGCGCGGATCACGGAGGCGCGGGTGCCCGCGCGGGTGGCCAGCTGGGTGAGGTCGCCCGGGACGGGGTTGAGCAGATCCGGGCGGGCGCGCAGGAGTGCGCCGAGGGAGGCGTCGTCGCGGGCGCGCAACGCCTCGGCGAGGGACCGGGGTGCCGTACTCCCCGCCCCGCTCCCGTCCTCGGCGGCGCGGTCCGGCTCGTGAGTGCTCATCCGGGCCACGGTAGCGCCTGACCGGCCCGGCGGGCGGCGGCCCCGCTGGGCCCGGAAGAGGCCCCCGGTGCCGGGCCGGGCACGGTAACGTCGTAAAACGGGTGAACGAACCGTCAACAGCACCACCCCGGAGGGGACTTCGTGGGGATCGAGAGCGATCAGCTCGTCTTCGACTATCTGAGCCGGGTCGGCGACCTGGCCCAGCAGCGTCAGCTGCCCTCCGGCACCCGGATGCGTCTGGTGTCGGAGCTGCGCAACGAGATCGAGGCGCGGCGCGCGAAGACGACGGTGGACAGTCCGGCGGCGGTGCGCCGGATCCTGGAACGCCTCGGCTCGCCGGACGAGGTGGTCACGGGCGCGGGCACGGGCCGCGGTGCGGCGCAGCCGGAGGCGCCGCGGGCGGCGGTGCCCGTGCAGCGGTCGAAGGACCAGCGGCCCAAGGAGCCGCGCCCGAAGGGCCTGCGGCGGATCGTGCCGGGCCCGCGGGCGGAGCCGCAGGAGGACGAGACGCCGCGGGACGTGCCGTCGCCGCCGCATCTGGCGGGGACGGACGAGCTGGGCGAGCCGGGTTCGGAGCCGGACTGGTGGCGGGTGGACAGCAGCCCGTTCGGAGTCGCGGACAGCGTGCCGGGGTTCGTGGGCGGCGTGGAGATCCCGGAGATACTCAGGCCGCCGGGCAAGGACGGCCCGCGCCCGCCCGGGCCACGCAGGGGCGAGGCCGCTGCGGAGGACGAACTCCCGGAAGACGAGCCGGAGACGGGAACGGAGAAGGCGTCGGCAGGGCGCCGCCTGCCGTCCCTGCCCGGCTGGTCGAACCCGCTCCTGCTGCTCGCCGCCGCACTCCTGGTCGCCGGCGCGGTCATGGGCAACTGGTTCGCGCTGGGCCTCGGCTGGATCATCGCGTACGCGTCGCGGCGGCTGAGCGAGGGCGAGTCGAAGGTGGCCGTGCTGTGGCTGCCGGGGCTAGCGGTGACGGCCGGGCTCGTGTGGCTGTGGGGCCGTAACACCGGGCGGTGGGGCGAGCCGATCGCGGACGGGCGGATGAGCGACGCGATCGGCACGACGTGGCCGTGGGTGGTGCGGGGTGCGGCCGTCGCCTCCGCGCTCTTCGTGGTGTGGAGATCGCAGCGGCAACGGCCGTGACGCAAGGGCCCGTTACGTGGTCAGGTCCTTCTGGAACTCGTCGAGGATCTGGTGCGCGGCGGTGTAGCCGATGCCCGCGATCCACAGGTTGTCGTCGACCTTGAAGACCTTGCCGTCCTCGGACGCCTTGAGGTGCTTCCACAGCCCGCTCTTCATCGTCCCGGTGGCCCCGGCCTTGTCCGGGTCGCCGTAGGTCGAGGTGAAGATGACGTCCGCGTCGGCGAGGTCGATCTTCTCGGGGCTCACGTCGTACGAGAACCCGTCCTTGGCCTTGTCGGTGACGGCGGGGCGGCCCACGCCGAGGTCGCCGAGGATCGAGCCGACGTAGTTCTGCTTCCCGTAGATGCGGATGTCGGCGCCTTCGACGAAGCGGACGAAGTTGATGTCCGTCGCGGCGGCCTTCTCCTTGCCGCCGATCGCGGTGGTCACCTTCGCGACGTGCGCGTCGTAGTCGGCGACGACCTTCTTCGCCTCGGCCTTCCTGCCCAGCGCGTCGGCGTGGACCTGGAAGTTCTCCTTCCAGGCGGTGCCGGTGGACTCCGTCATCACGGTCGGGGCGATGGCGCTGAGCTGCTTGTAGCGCGCGCCGTCGCGGACCTTGCTGGTGAGGATGAGGTCGGGATCGAGGGCGGCGACGGCCTCCATGTCGGGGTCGGCGATCTCGCCGACCTCCTTGATGCCCTTCACCTCGTCTCGGGGCAGGTAGGACGGGAAGCCCTCCTCGGTCGCCGCGTGGGTCGCGCCGACGAGCCTCACGCCGAGAGTGAGCGCGGAGTCGAGCTCGCCGGTGTCCAGGACGACCACGCGGGCCGGGTGTTCGGGCACCTTCACGTCGCCCATCGCCGTACTGACCGTGTGCGTCTTCGGGGATGTCGAGGCGGCCGCGTCGGAGCCGGAGTCCCCGCCGGACGAGCCGCAGGCGGTCAGGGCCAGGGCGCCGGTCAGGGCGAGGGCGCCGGCGGTCAGGGCGGGGCGGGCGCTGCGGGTCATGAGGCTGCCTCTCGGGAAAGGGACTCGGACGGGGCGCCGGACCGGGCGCCGGCCTGCCAGGGCGCGCCGGGGACGATCAGCGGGGAACCGGTCACCGGGTCGGGGACGACCACGCAGTCCAGGCCGAACACCTCCCGTACGAGATCCGCCGTGACGACCTCGGCGGGCGGGCCCTCGGCGACGATGCGGCCCGACTTCATGGCGACGAGATGGTCGGCGTAGCGCGCCGCCTGGTTGAGGTCGTGCAGGACGAGGACGACGGTGCGGTTCTTGTCGTGGTTCAACTGGCGTACGAGGTCGAGGACTTCGACCTGGTGGGCGATGTCGAGATACGTCGTCGGCTCGTCCAGGAGCAGCAGTTCGGTCTCCTGGGCCAGCGCCATGGCGATCCACACGCGCTGGCGCTGGCCGCCGGAGAGCTCGTCGACGGAGCGGTCGGCGAGGGCCGCCACGTCGGTGCGTTCCATGGCCTCCGTGACGGCGCGCTCGTCGGCGTCGGACCACTGCTGCCACCAGTGCTGGTGGGGCTGGCGGCCGCGGGCCACGAGGTCGGCGACGGTGATCGCCTCGGGCGCCACGGGCGTCTGCGGCAGCAGCCCGATCTGCTGGGCGATCTTCTTGGTGGGCAGCCGGGTGAGGGCTTCGCCGTCGAGGAGCACGGAGCCGCTCCTCGGCTTGAGGAGCCGGCCCAGAGCGCGCAGCGTGGTCGACTTGCCGCAGGCGTTGGGTCCGACGATGACGGTGACGCGGCCGTCGGGGACGGCGAGGTCGAGGTCGTGGACGACGGTGCGGTCCTCGTAGGCGAGGGTGAGCGCGCTGGTGCTGAGCCGGGTCACCGGTTTCCTCCCGTGCGGCTGCGGATGATGAGCCAGATCAGGTACGGCGCCCCGACGGCGGCCGTGAGGACACCCACCGGGAGTTCGGTGGGGGAGAACAGGCGCCGGGCCAGCAGATCCGCCACGACGACGATGAACGCGCCCAGAAGCGCCGAGCACAGGAGCGGGATCTGGGCGGTGCGGGTCACACGGCGGGCGATCTGCGGGGCCAGGAGCGCGACGAAGTCGACGGGCCCCGCGGCGCCGGTCGCGACGGACGCGAGGACGACGCCCAGGAGTACGAGGCCGAGGCGTACGCGGCCGAGACGCACGCCGAGCGCGGTCGCCGTGTCGTCGTCCATGGAGACGGTGCGCTGGGCGCGGGCGGCCCACGCGACGAACGGGACGAGGACGAGGAGGGTCCAGCCGAGCGGGGCGGCCTCCGCCCAGCCGCGGCCGTTGAGGGAGCCTGTCATCCAGATCTGGGCCTGCTGGGCGACGAGGTAGTCGCCCTTCGTCATGAAGAGCGTCGTCACCGACCGCAGCGCGATGGCGAAGCCGATGCCGATGAGGACGAAGCGCGTCGCGTGCAGTCCGCCGCGCCAGGCGAAGGCGTACACGAGGAGCGCGGCGAGGAGGCCGCCGAGTACGGAGAGGTAGGGCAGGACCGCGTACGACGTGACGCCGAACGTCATGGCGCCGACCGTCAGAGCGCTCGCGCCCTGGCTGATGCCGATGATGTCGGGGGACGCCAGCGGGTTGCGGGCGACGGTCTGGATGAGCGCGCCCGCGACGCCGAACGCAGCGCCGACGAGAAGCCCGACGACCATGCGGGGGGCGCGCAGCGTGCCGACGACGAGTTCGTCCGGGGACGGCCGGCCGGTGATGACCTTGAGGACCTCGGCAGGGGCGATGAAGGACTCGCCGACGCAGAGATAGGCGAGGCAGGCGGCCGCGAGAAGGACCACGAGGGAGACGGCGACGACGGCGGCCCTGCGGTGCAGGAGGAACGCGGCGCGTCCCGCGCGGACGACGGAGTACCCGGCGGGGCGGACCCGGGGCGCGGTGGTCGTACTCATGCGGGGACCGCCTTGCGCCGGACCAGGGTGACGAGGAACGGGACGCCGATCAGCGCGGTCATCACGCCCGCGGGCACCTCGCTCGGCGGGAAGACGACGCGGCCCACGGTGTCGGAGACGAGAAGCATGACGGGGCCGATGAGGGCCGCCATCGGCAGGACCCAGCGGTGGTCGCTGCCCACGACGGCCCGGGCTATGTGCGGAACGGCCAGGCCGATGAAGGCGATCGGTCCCGCGGCGGCCACCCCGACGCCGGTCAGGACGGTCGCGCCGAGGCCTCCGACGATCCGTACGGTCGCGACCCGCTGGCCGAGCCCCTTGGCGACGTCCTCGCCGAGCGCGAGCGCGTCGAGGCCGCGGGCGACGGACAGCACGAGGAGTACGCCGATGACGAGGAACGGCCAGATCTGGCCCACGATGTGAGTGTCCCGGCCGGACAGCGAGCCCACCTGCCAGAACCTGAACTCGTCCATGGCGGACGCCTTCGTGGTGAGGACGGCTGTGGTGACGGAGACCAGGAGGGCGTTGATCGCGGCACCGCCGAGCGCGAGTTTCACCGGCGTGGCGCCGCCGCGCCCGCTGGAGGCGATGGCGTAGACGGCGACGGAGGCGAGCGCCGCGCCCGCGAACGCGAACCAGACGTAGCCGGTGAGCGTGTGGATGCCGGCGAAGGCGATCGCGAGGACGACGCCGACCGACGCGCCCTGGCTGATGCCGAGGATCCCGGGGTCGGCGATGGGGTTGCGGGTGATGCCCTGGAGGACGGTCCCGGCGAGGGCGAGCGCGGCGCCGACCATCAGGCCGACGAGCGTGCGCGGCAACCGCAGGCCCCTGATGACCTCGGCGTCGTCGCTGTGGCCGCCGTGCACGAGCGCGTCGAGGACCGCGGACGGGGCGATCGCGCGGGCGCCCACGGCGAGGCTGAGCAGGACCGCGAGAACGAGGGCCACGAGCGCGGCCGCCGTCCAGACGATGCGTCGCCGCGCGGCGGGGGCGGCTGTGATCTGACCCATGGACCAATCCGAGGTTGGTAAGGCTTAGCTAAGCGGCAATCGTACGCCCAGGCACAATGGCCCTCATGGGTGCATACGAGAGCGCGAACGGATCAGCCGCGGGACCGACGGTCGGCTTCGACCTCGACATGACGCTGATCGACTCACGGCCGGGGATCAGGGACACCTGGCTGGAACTCGCCGGCCGTACGGGCGCGCGGCTCGACGCCGACCTCATCGTGACCCGGCTCGGCCCGCCGCTTGAGCAGGAGCTCGCGTACTGGTTCCCCGAGGAGCGGATCCCGGAGATGGCCGACCTGTACCGGCAGCTCTACCCGGCGCACGCCATCACCGGGACGTACGCGATGCCGGGCGTGCACGAGGCCGTCGCCGCGGTGCACGCGGCGGGCGGCAGGGCGATCGTCGTCACGGCGAAGTACGAGCCCAACGCGAAGCTCCACCTCGAACACCTGGACATCGCCGCCGACGAGGTCATCGGCAACCTGTGGGCCGAGGGCAAGGCGACGGCGCTGCGCGAGCACGGCGCGTCCGTGTACGTCGGTGACCACACCGGCGACGTGCGCGGCGCCCGCACCGCCGACGCGCTGTCCGTGGCGGTCACGACGGGGCCGTGCGACGCGGCGGAGCTGCGCGAGGCCGGCGCGGACGTCGTGCTCGCGGATCTGACGGAGTTCCCCGCCTGGCTGGAGCGCTACGTCGCCGAGCGGGCCTGACGGCGCTGCACGGCGATCCCGCGCAGCACTCCGGCCGCGGAGATCAGGAAGCCGACACCCATCAGCATGCACACCGCGTAGGCGACGGGCGGGAACGGGTCGGTTCCGAGGAACAGGGGAGCCATCGTGGCCAGGGTGGCCACGGCTCCGACGATGAAGACGATGCCGCCCGCCTTGACGAGGCCGTCGCCGGGGCCGGCGGAATTCGCTTGGGTTTTGTCACGCACCCGACCAGGGTAGTTCCCAGCGCGAAGGAACAATCCGGGTTCCTCGGGCCGTCTTGTCACGGGCTCCTGGGCCATTAGCCTGGTGCCGGCGGGTCGGGCGACCCGCTGCAGTGCTATCCAGAGCCGTTTCCAGCGCCGTTCTTCATCGCACGAAACGGCATGACGAGTACGAGGACGAGGACTTCACGTGCCTACCGGCAAGGTCAAGTGGTTCAACAGCGAGAAGGGCTTCGGCTTTCTCTCCCGCGACGACGGCGGCGACGTCTTCGTGCATTCCTCCGTACTCCCGGCCGGCGTGGACGCTCTCAAGCCGGGCCAGCGTGTCGAGTTCGGCGTCGTCGCGGGACAGCGCGGCGACCAGGCGCTCTCCGTGACCATCCTTGATCCGACCCCGTCCGTGGCCGCGGCGCAGCGCCGCAAGCCGGACGAACTGGCATCGATCGTCCAGGACTTGACGACGCTCCTCGAGAACATCACGCCGATGCTGGAGAAGGGCCGCTACCCGGACAAGGCCTCCGGCGCGAAGATCGCGGGCCTGCTGCGAGCGGTGGCCGACCAACTGGACGTCTGACCACCGCTACGGGAACGCGAGCGCACCCGGGCCGAGGGCGGGCACGATCCCCTCGGCCGCGGCGCGCGTGAGCAGACCGCGGATCGCCGCATAGCCGTTCTCGCCCAGGTCGGCCGTGAACTCGTTGACGTACAGGCCGATGTGCTGGTCCGCCACCGACGGGTCCATCTCCTGGGCGTGTTCCTGGACGTAGGGGCGGGAGGCCTCCGGGTCGTCCCAGGCCATGCGCACCGAGGTGCGGACCGCGTCGGCGAGCCGGCGCAGCCGGTCCTCGCCCAGGCTCCGCTTCGCGATGATCGCGCCGAGCGGGATGGGCAGCCCGGTCGTGTTCTCCCAGTGCTCGCCCATGTCGGCGAGCGAGTGCAGGCCGTAGTTCCGGTACGTGAAGCGGGCCTCGTGGATGACGAGTCCGGCGTCGACCTTGCCGTCCCGCACGGCGGGCATGATCTCGTCGAACGGCATCACGACGACCTCGCCGACACCGCCGGGCACGACGTCCGCGGTCCAGAGGCGGAACAGCAGGTACGCCGTCGACTTCTCGCTGGGGACGGCGACCGTCTTCCCGGTCAGGTCGACGCCCGGCTCGCGCGTGAGCACGAGCGGGCCGCAGCCCCGGCCCAGCGCGCCGCCGCAGGGCAGCAGCGCGTAGTCGTCGAGGACGTACGGCAGGACGGCGTACGACACCTTCAGCACGTCGAACTCGGGGGAGCGGCGCTCGGCGACACCGTTCGTGATGTCGATGTCGGCGAAGGTCACGTCGAGGGCGGGCGCCCCGGGGACGCGGCCGTGGGCCCACGCGTCGAAGACGAACGTGTCGTTGGGGCAGGGCGAGAAGGCGATCCTGAGATCTTCGGGGTGCGTCATGTGCGGTTCCAACTCTCCAGTACGGGCGCGGACTTCCCGAACGCCTCGGTGAGCGCCGCGAGGGCGTCGCCGATGCGCCAGGCCGCGCGGTCGCGGGGGCCGACGGCGTTGGAGACCGCGCGGATCTCCAGGACGGGCACGCCGTGCGCGGCGGCCGCCTCGGCGACCCCGAAGCCCTCCATCGCCTCGACGGCGGCGCCGGGGTGACGGCGCAGCAGCTCGGCGGCGCGGTCCGCGGTGCCGGTCACGGTGGAGACGGTCAGGACGGTGCCGGTGAGCGCGCCGGTGGCCGCGGCGACGTCCCGTACGAGGGAGGGCGGCGGGAGGTGCGTGACCGTGCCGAAGCCGAGTTCGGTGACGGGCAGGAAGCCGTCGGGTGTCTCGGCGCCCAGGTCGGCGGCGGTCAGCGCGTCGGCGACGACGACAGAGCCGATGGGCGCGTCCGGCTGGAATCCGCCGCCGATCCCGGCGGAGACGACCAGCCGGTACGGCCGCCCCGACAGGGCGGCGGTGGTGAGGGCGGTGGCGGTACCGGCCGCCGCGGCGGCGGGCCCGACGCCCACCGCGACGACATCGACGGCAGGGTGCGCGGCGCCCGCCCCGGACAGGCCCCTGGCCACCGCGTCCCGCTCCGCGGGGACGGCGGTGGCGATCAGGACCCGCCCGTGCTCCGTCAGGCGTCCTTCTTGAGCTTGAACGACCACAGGCCGGTCGCGTTCGAGCCGCTGCCCTCGACGATGGAGACCGTCGTGGAGCTGCCCGTGGCGCCGTACTGCTGGTTGAAGAACACGCTGCCCGGGACGGTGCGGTAGGTCTTGTTGCTGGCGTCGGTCAGGGGCTGACCGTTCATCAGCAGGGTCCAGCCCTTATCCGCGATCTTCGGGTCGACGCCGAAGCGGACCGTCGCGTCGGGGTCGACCTTGATGGACTTGATGTCCTTGTTCTTGAGGCAGTCCTTCAGCGCGGAGGCGTTCAGAGCCTTGCCGTCGTTGTAGCAGGCGGCTTCCGACGTCACCGTGGAGCGGCCGACCGTGATGGTCGCCAGCGGCGTCGGCTTGTCGCAGGCCGAGAGGACGAGCAGTCCGGCAGCGACGGCGCCGGCGGCTGCCACGGTGCGGCGGTTGCGCACGGTGAAACGCAGGGAGGTCATGCGGGCAGGCTATCTGGCGGCCCGCACACACTCGCCATGCGGGTACGGCGTGCCGCATGCTCACGCCATCCGTGGTGGATCTCCCGCTCTCCCGGCCGCCCCTCACGCCACGCGGCTGCGTGCCTGGCCGCCGTGGCGCGCGGCGGCCAGCAGCCCCCGTACGGTCGTCAGCCAGCCGGTTCCGACGATCGCCGCGGCGACGCCGAGGCCCAGTGCTCCGTTCAGGGGCAGTGCGATGCCGATGGCGCCGCCGAGGACCCACGCCATCTGGAGGAGGGTCTCGGAGCGGGCGAACGCGGAGTTACGGACCTCTTCGGGGACGTCGCGCTGGATCAGGGCGTCCAGGGACAGCTTGGAGAGGGCCTGCGCGAACCCGGCGACGGCCGCCAGGCACGCCGTGAGGGCGGCGCTGAAGAACAGCGTGGCCGTGATCGCCACGCCCAGGACCGCCGCCACCACCGTCACGATGATGATCTCCGGCGCCCGTGATTTGAGCCACGCCCCGACGGCCGTGCCCAGCGCGTTGCCCGCGCCCGCCGAGACGCCGACGATGCTGAGCGACACGGCGGCGCTCTGACCCGGCATGGGGTGCTCGCGCAGCAGGAACGCCAGGAAGAAGATCAGGAAGCCGGAGAGGCAGCGTTGCGAGGCGTTGACGAACAGCGCGTGCGTCACGGCCGGGCCGACCGTGCGCAGGCCGGGGCGCTTCTGCTTCGTCGTCTCCTTGTGAGGGCCGTGCAGATGCTGCTCGTCGGCCGCGAGGAGCGCTGTCCGCTCGCCCTTCGCGCTGTCCACCTTGTGCGGCAGCTGGAAGCACAGGACCATCCCCGAAATGAAGATCACGAACGCGCCGTAGAGGGGCCAGCGCGGCCCGAGCATCTGGAGCCCGGCGCCGACCGGCGCGGCCACACCCGTGGCGAGGAGCCCGCCGAGCGTCACCCGCGAATTGGCCTTGACCAGGGAGAAGCGGGGCGGCAACAGACGCGGCACGACGGCGCTGCGGACCACGCCGTACGCCTTGGACGCCACCAGGACGCCCAGCGCCGCCGGGTACAGCTGCACGCCGCCGCTGATCACCGCCCCGGACAGGACGATCGCGAGCAGGGCCCGCGCCAGCATCGAAGCGGCCATCGCGGCGCGCCGCCCGTGCGGCAGCCGGTCCAGGAGCGGCCCGACGACGGGCGCGAGGATCGTGAAGGGCGCCATCGTGATGCCGAGGTACAGGGCGACGCGCCCGCGCGCCTCGTCCGTAGGCACCGAGAAGAACACCGTGGACGCGAGCGCGATGGTGATCATGACATCGCCGGCGCCGTTCACCGCGTGCAGTTCGATCAGTTTTCCGAGACCCGACTCGCCCGCGCCGTGCGCGTGGGTCGCCTTGCGGATCCCGCGTGCCGTGCCGGTGAACGGCAGGTGCAGGGCGCGCCCGAGTCTGCGGACCGCCCTGCGTACCGGGCCCGATCCGCCTGCTGCGCGCGACGACGACCTTGCGGAAGTCACTCAGCCATAGTGCCCTCGGAAGGTGGTGACTAGTGCCGATATCGGCGGAGCGGGTCGCCGCCGTGGCCCCTCGGAACCGCCCCGCCGCGTGGTGCAGGACACAGCTACTTGTACGTCGGTGTGGGCGCACGGGCCGGGAGAAGGTAGCGTGCGTAACGCGCCTGCGGCAGCTGTGCTCGGCCGCGCGCCTCTCGGTCATCCCGCAGAATGGGTGACGTAGGTGCGCCCGGGGACGTTCGGGCGCGGACGTCGACGCGGCCCCCTGGTCCGCTCCGTCCGTACCCCCGCGCAAGGGTGGCGCACTCGTGAGACGGCGTAGGAGAGAAGCGATACCTGTGAGCGCAGCGACAACGCGAAGCCGCACCCCTGACCGTCTGTGCGCCGAGGCGGTAGGCCTCGCGCGGACCGCGGCCGAGGAGGCCGCCGCGCCAGGAGTCGTGGGCGAGCACGTCGACGTGGTCGTCGAGGGCGACCGTGTCGTCACGCATCTCTTCGAGTGCAAGGAGTTCGGCTACCGCGGCTGGCGGTGGGCCGTGACGGTCGCGCGGGCCTCCCGCGCCAAGGTCGTCACCCTCGACGAGACGGTTCTGCTGCCCGGTCCCGACGCGCTCCTCGCCCCCGAGTGGGTGCCGTGGAGCGAGCGGCTGCGGCCCGGCGACATGGGCCCCGGGGACCTGCTCCCGACCGACGCCGAGGATCTTCGGCTCGAGCCCGGCTATTCGGGTGAGGACGTCCCGCCGCCGAACTCCGTGGTGTCCGAGGAGATGGCCGAACTCGCCGAGGCGGAGGACGCCGAGCTGACGGTGGGACCGCCCGCGCAACTGCCCGTCGCGCCCGAGCGCGGCTCCATCGCCTCGGTCGCCGAGGAGCTCGGCATGCGGCGCGCCCGGGTTCTGTCCCGGTACGGCCTCCACGTCGCGGCCGACCGCTGGGACGAGGCGTACGGCGCGAAGACACAGATGGCCCAAGCGGCGCCCGCCACCTGCGTGTCCTGCGGGTTCCTCGCCCCGATCGGCGGCTCGCTCGGCCAGGCCTTCGGTGTCTGCGGCAACGAGTTCTCCCCGGCGGACGGCCGGGTCGTCTCCCTCTCGTACGGCTGCGGAGGCCACTCCGAGGCGGCCGTCATGCCGAAGCCCCCGCGCCCGGCCCCGCCGGTGATCGACGAGACGCGAGTGGACCCGTTCCCGCTCCGCCCGGCGGCGGACTCGGGCTCGGTCCCGAGCGCCCCGGACGGTACGGAGGACCTGGGGCACTCGTAGCCCTCGCCGTTCTCCTTCCGCCCGCGCGGTAGCGTCTGCGTCGCCAGGGTTGGCCTGGGTGAACGTCAGAGGGAGACCACACCGTGAGCGTGAGCAAGATCGTGCGCCCGGCAGCGGAGGGGATGGACCCGTTCGGGACGGCCCGTCTGCGGCGTGGGGTTCTCGATGCCTGGGCCGGCAGCGCGGCCCGCTTCCGTGAGGACGCCAACGCCGAGGAGGATCTCGCCCTCGGCGGCTACCGCGACCGTCTCGTCGTCGAGCTCGCCCAGAACGCCGCCGACGCGGCCGCCCGCGCGGGTGTCCCCGGCCGCTTCTCCCTGACCCTGCGCGACGGCGTGCTCGTCGCCGCCAACACCGGCGCGCCGCTGGACGCCGCCGGTGTCGAGTCGCTGTCCACGCTGCGGGCCTCCGCCAAGCGCGAGCAGGGCGACGGCGCGGTGGGCCGGTTCGGCGTCGGGTTCGCCGCCGTCCTCGCCGTGACCGACGAGCCCGCGGTCGTCGGCCGCACGGGAGGGGTGCGCTGGTCGCTCGCCGAGGCGCGCGGCCTCGCCGCCGACACGGCCCGGCACAGCCCCGGCCTCGGCGACGAACTGCGCCGCCGGGACGGCCACGTGCCGCTCCTCAGGCTCCCGTTCGCCGCGGAGGGCTCGGCCCCGGACCCGTACGAGACCGTCGTGATCCTGCCGCTGCGCGACGCCGCGGCACAGGCGCTCGCGGCGCGGCTCATCGACGCCATCGACGACACGCTCCTCCTCGCCCTGCCCGGTCTCGACGAGGTCGTCGTGGAGACCGAGTCGGGGACGCGCATCCTGCGCCGCAGGACCGACGGACCGTACGTGGCGGTGGACGACGAGCGCGAGGACGCCGCGTCCGGTGGGCGCGAGAGCGTCACGACCCGCTGGCGTGTCCTCGTCCGCAACGGCCCGCTCGAAGCCGCGCTCCTCGCCGACCGTCCCCTCGAAGAGCGCCTGCGCCCGCACTGGTCCGTGACCTGGGCCGTGCCGGTGGACACCGACGGCGCCCCCGAGCCGCCGCGCAGCGCGCCCGTGCTCCACGCGCCGACCCCCAGCGACGAACCGCTCGGCGTGCCCGCCCTGCTCATCGCCTCGTTCCCCCTCGACACGACCCGGCGGCACACCGCCTCCGGGCCGCTCACCGACTTCCTGGTGGAGCGCGCCGCCGACGCCTACGCCGAACTCCTCGCCGGATGGCGCCCGGTGAGCACCGCCGTCCTCGGCCTGGTGCCGGGCCCGCTCGGCCGGGGCGAACTGGACGGCAGCCTGCGCGGGGCGATCCTGGCCCGGCTGCCGCGCACCGCGTTCCTGCCGCCCGCGCTGCCGCGTGCGAAGGACGACGCCGACGGACTGCCCGAGACGCTGCGGCCGCGCGAGGCCGAGGTCGTCGAGGGTGCCGGCGCCGAGACCGTGCGGGTCCTCGCCGAGGTCCTGCCGAGCCTGCTGCCCGCCGGACTGGAACGCCGCGTCGAGCTGCGGACCCTGGAGGTCGCCCGGGTCCCGCTGACGGAGGCGGTCGACCGGCTCGCCGGTCTGGAGAAGGAGCCGGGCTGGTGGCGGCGCCTGTACGACAGCCTCGCGGGCGTCGACCCGGACCGGCTCACCGGGCTCCCGGTGCCGCTGGCCGGTGGGCGTACGACGATCGGGCCGCGGCAGGTGCTGCTGCCCATGCCGGACGTGACACCTGGAGAGACGCTCGCCCGGCTCGGCCTCAAGGTCGCCCACGTCGACGCCGCGCACCCGCTGCTCGAGAAGCTGGGCGCGCTGCCCGCGACGCCCCGCGCCGTCCTGACGACACCTCAGGTGCGGGCGGCCGTCGCCGGTTCGCTCGACGACGACGCCTGGTCCCTCGACGACGACGGCCCGGTCGGCGTGGACGAGCTGGCCGACCTGGTCCTCACCCTCGTACGGGACGCGAACCTGGAGCCCGGGGACGAGCCGTGGCTGGGCGCGCTCGCGCTGCCCGACGACGAGGGCGAGCTGGTGCCCGCCGGTGAACTCGTGCTGCCCGGCAGTCCGTTCGCGCAGGTCGTCCGCGAGGGCGAACTCGCCATGGTGGACGGCGACCTCGCCGAGCGGTGGGGCGAGCAGCCGCTCGCCGCGTGCGGCGTCCTCGCCGGGTTCGCCCTGGTCCGCGCCACCGACGTGGTCCTCGACCCGGACGAACTCGACCCGCGCGACAGCGACTTCGCGGAGCCGGACGACGCGGGCCTGCTCGACGCGGTCGACGTGTGGTGCGAGGACGTACTCGACCGCCTGCCCGACAGCCCCGTGCCGCCCGTCGCCACCGAACTCGTCGCCGTACGCGACCTGGACCTCGTCGACGACGACCACTGGCCCCAGGCCCTCGCCCTGCTGTCCCGCCCCCCGCTGCGCGACGCCCTCACCCAGCCCGTACGGGTCCTGCTGCCCGACGGCACGCATGAGATCGTCCGCCCGTACACCGCCTGGTGGCTGCGCGACCACCCCGTCCTCGACGGCCGCAGGCCTGCCGGTCTGCGCGCGGCGGGCGGAGACCCGCTGCTCGCCGGGCTCTACGACCCGGCGGACGCGACCGGGTTCGAGGACGAGCAGGTGCTGCGCGCCCTCGGCGTCCGCACCTCCGTCGCCGCGCTCCTCGACGAGCCCGGCGGCGCGGCCGAGCTCCTCGACCGGCTCGCCGACCCGGAGCGCGAAGTCGGCGCGGCCCAACTCCACGCCCTGTACGGGGCGCTGGCCGACCTCGACCCGGAGCAGGTGACCCTGCCCGACGAGCTGCGGGCCGTGGTGGACGGTGAGGTCAGGGTCGTGGACGCGGCCGACGCCGTCGTCGCGGACGCGCCCGATCTGCTGCCCCTGGCCGGGGGGTTGGCCCTGCTGCCGGTGAGCCCGGGTCGGGCCGCGGACCTCGCCGAGCTGTTCCAGGTGCGGCGGCTGAGCGCGACGGCGGAGGCGGAGGTCACCGAGGAGGGCGCCGAGCACCCGGTGCCGGATTCCGTACGGACCCTGCTCGGACCGGCGACCCCGCAGACGTACGTCGAGCACGAGGAGCTGTTCGTCGCCGGGGTGGAGGTCGACTGGCGGCGCCCGTCCGACGGCACGGTCCACGCCTCGACGCTCGAGGGCGTGGCGGCGGGCCTGGCGTGGGCGGCGGAGCAGTGGCCGCGCCGCTTCGAGGTCGCGGCCCTGCTCGAAGACCCGTCGCGGACGGCGGAGTTGGCGCGGGACCGCTGGTTCGACTAGGGCGAGGCCCGTGATCGTAAAGCGGTCACAAAGTCTTCACCTGCCGTACAACCAGTCACTCCTGCCGTGTGTCTGATCTTCCGAGTCAACAGACTCCTAGATCACTTGGGTCCCGCGTGAAGGCACACGCACCGCGGGACCCCTTCTCCAACTTGGGGAACACATGCGCATTCGTGCCACTGTGGCCGCCGCGACCGTCTCCGGCGCCCTGGCTCTCACCGCGTTCGCCGTGCCCGCCGCGCAGGCCGCTGACCAGCCCACCCCGTCGCAGGCCCGCGCCCTGGTACAGCAGCTGACGGCTCAGAAGTCGGGCCAGCAGGCGAAGTCGCTCCGCGCCGCCGACGACACCGGCACGCCGTACCAGCTCGACCTGTCCTTCTCCAAGGTGAGCGTGAACGGCGGCAAGCCGATCGTCTCCGGCACCACCAAGCAGGTCACCGTCCCCGTCACCTACACCGTGACCCACGGTGCCGATGTCGACATCTTCGCCGACGACTTCATGCTCGACGTGGACATCTACCGCGGCACGATCGACGCCCCGGACAACGTCCTCATAGGCGACGACTGGCCTGCTTGCTCGGTCGTCTCCTCGACCGTCGCCACCTGCAAGGGCACGCTCGACATCTATCCGCAGGAGGAGCTGACCAACGACGACGCCGGAGCCAAGTGGAAGGCCGAGGGCTATGCCATCGCCTTCAACGGCCAGGACCCGGACGCCGACGACTTCGACGCGAGCAAGGTCGGCGTGGCCGAGCAGTACGGCCTGACCGCTCCCGCCCTGCAGCGTTACTCCAAGCTCACCACCAACGCCTCCCCCGAGCCCGTCACCAAGGGCAAGACCATCACGGTGACCGGCTCGCTGACCCGCGCCAACTGGGACACCAGCAAGTACATGGGCTACACCAAGCAGCCCGTGAAGCTCCAGTTCAAGAAGAAGGGCGCCGCAAGCTACACCACCGTCAAGACGGTGACGTCGTCCTCGACCGGCAGCCTGAAGACCACCGTCACTGCCGCCTCCGACGGCTACTGGCGCTACTCGTTCGCCGGCACCTCCACCACCCCGTCCGTGACGTCGACCAGCGACTTCGTCGACGTGCGCTAGTCACAGGGAAAGCGGCGGTCGACCCATCTCCACAGGAACTCCAGGGCGACCGCCGCCACCGCCGCGATGCCGACCGCCGTCCACGGCATCGACGCGCCCACCAGCTTCAGCGCGAAGAACTCCTGGAGCCACGGCACCACGAGGACGAGCAGGAACGCCGCTGCCATCGCGGCCACCAGGCACACCCGCCACCACGTGTAGGGCCGCGCGATGATGGCGAGGACCCACATCGAGACGAGGAACAGCGTCAGCGTCGCCGAACTCGTCTCGGCGTCGAGCGCGCCGGAGCCCGTGTAGTAGTGCCGGGCGATCATGTACGTCACGAAGGTGGCGGTCCCGGCGACGACGCCGCCCGGGATCGCGTATCGCATCACCCGCCGGACGAAGTGCGGCCTGGCCCGCTCCTTGTTGGGCGCGAGCGCCAGGAAGAACGCGGGGATGCCGATCGTGAGCGTCGACAGCAGCGTCAGGTGCCGTGGCAGGAACGGGTACTCGATCTGGAAGCAGACCACGAGGACGGCGAGCAGCACCGAGTAGACCGTCTTGACCAGGAACAGGGACGCGACGCGCGTGATGTTCCCGATGACGCGGCGGCCCTCGGCGACGACCGACGGCAGCGTGGAGAAGCTGTTGTTGAGGAGCACGATCTGCGCGACGGCGCGGGTCGCCTCCGAGCCCGAGCCCATGGAGACGCCGATGTCGGCGTCCTTGAGGGCGAGCACGTCGTTCACGCCGTCGCCCGTCATGGCGACCGTGTGCCCGTGGGACTGGAGCGCGCCGACCATGTCGCGTTTCTGCTGCGGGGTGACGCGGCCGAACACGGTGTTCTCGTCGAGGGCCTTGGCCATCCCGGCCTGGTCGGCGGGGAGCGAGCGGGCGTCGACCGTGTCCTGCGCGCCCGCGAGGCCCAGCTTCCCGGCGACGGCGCCCACCGACACCGCGTTGTCCCCGGAGATGACCTTCGCGTGGACGCCCTGGTCGGAGAAGTACCGCAGCGTGTCCGCCGCGTCGGGCCGCAGCCGCTGCTCCATGGCGACCAGGGCGACGGCCTCGGCGCCCTTTTTGACCGCCGGGTCGTCGAGGTCGCCGCGGGCGCGGGCGAGCAGCAGGACACGCAGGCCCCGGTGGTTGAGCTCCTCGGTCTCGGCGAGCACCGGGTGCCCGGCCGGCAGGAGAACGTCGGGCGCGCCGAGCAGCCACGCGCTGGTGGTGCCGTCGCCCTCGCTGAACGCGGCGCCGCTGTACTTGCGGGCGGAGGAGAAGGGCAGCGACTCGGTGCAGCGCCACTCCTCACTGTCGGGGTAGGCGTCGATGATCGCCTGGAGCGAGGCGTTGGGCCGCGGGTCGGACTCGCCGAGCGCGCCGAGGACCTTGCGTACGTAGCCCTCGTCGGCGCCGCCGAGCGGGCGCAGCTCGGTGACGTCCATGCCGCCCTCGGTGAGGGTGCCCGTCTTGTCGAGGCAGACGGTGTCGACGCGGGCGAGGCCCTCGATGGCGGGAAGCTCCTGGACGAGGCACTGCTTTCGGCCGAGGCGGATCACGCCGATCGCGAAGGCGACGGAGGTGAGCAGGACGAGTCCCTCGGGGACCATCGGAATGATGCCGCCGACGGTCCGCGCGACGGAGTCCTTGAAGTCGTTCTCCTTGACCACGAGCTGGCTGATGACGAGGCCGATCGCGGTCGGGATCATCATCCAGGTGACGTACTTGAGGATCGTGGAGATGCCGGTGCGCAGCTCGGAATGGACGAGGGTGAAGCGGCTGGCCTCCTCGGCGAGCTGCGCGGCGTAGGCCTCGCGGCCGACCTTCGTGGCGGTGAACGCGCCGCCGCCGGCGACGACGAAGCTGCCGGACATGACCTGGTCGCCGTGGCGCTTGACGACGGGGTCGGCCTCGCCGGTGAGCAGGGACTCGTCGATCTCGAGCCCGTCGGCCTCGGCGCACACGCCGTCCACGACGATCTTGTCGCCCGGCCCGATCTCGATCAGGTCGCCGAGGACGATGGCGGAGGTGGAGATCTCGGTGGCGCGCCCGTCGCGCCGGACCGTCGGTTTCGCCTCGCCGATGACGGCGAGTGAGTCGAGGGTCTTCTTGGCGCGCAGCTCCTGGATGATGCCGATGCCGGTGTTCGCGAGGATGACGTAGCCGAAGAGGCTGTCCTGGAACGGCGCGACGAACAGCATGATCAGCCAGAGGATGCCGATGATCGCGTTGAACCGCGTGAAGACGTTCGCGCGGATGATCTCGGTGGTGGAGCGGGAGCTGCGGACCGGTATGTCGTTGACCTCGCCGCGCGCGACGCGCTCGGCCACCTCGCCGGTGGTGAGGCCCCTCGCCCGCTGGGGCATCGGCACCGGGTGGACCGGGTCCAGCTCGGCGCCCGCGTCGATGTGCGTCATGCCAACGACAGTACGGGCGGATTTGCGGCTTCACCCCTCGGGTGCGCCAAAGATCCGACCCGGGGAGGACGTGCAGGGGCGGGGGCCGGTCCCGTGGTGGTACGCGCGGCGTGCCGGCCGGTGCCCGGGTGCCGGGCCGGCCGCTATTCGGGTGCCGGGCCCGCTTCGGCGGCCGCGCGCTTGAGCGCCGCGTCGCGCCCCCGGACGTACCAGATGCCGATGAGTCCGAGTCCGGCGCCGGCCAGGCAGGTCCACACCCACCAGGTGTGGCCGTGGTCGTCGAACCAGCCGTAGAACGGCAGCTGCACCAGGAAGAGGACGAACCACAGGATCGTGCCGCCCGTGATGGTGGCGACCACGGGCCCTTCAAGGGGCTCGGGTGCCTCGTGCTTGGGGGTCCACTTCTCCATGGGCACAGCTTACGAGGAGCACGAAACGACGTCTTCAGTCGCCCCGGAACCCTTATGGGTCAAGGGTCTACGCGCGGAGATAGCGAATTCTTGCTCATATGTTCATACTGAAACGGCCTGAGTCTGGCCACTTCTGTTCGTAGAAAACGCCAAACAGCGCCCCCCACCAGCACAGCGATCCAGAGGTCATCCATGTCCAGCTCGGCCCCCGCCCCGGTCGATCTCATCGAGCCGCCGTCGGCCCCCAAGAACGGCCTCGACCGCTTCTTCAAGATCTCCGAGCGGGGCTCGTCGGTCGGCCGGGAGATCCGTGGCGGCTTCGCCACCTTCTTCGCGATGGCCTACATCATCGTGCTGAACCCGATCATTCTCGGCAGCGCGAAGGACATGTACGGGCATCAGCTCGACAACGGCCAGCTGGTCACCGCGACCGCGCTCACCGCCGCGTTCACGACCCTGCTCATGGGTGTCATCGGCAACGTCCCGATCGCGCTCGCCGCCGGCCTCGGCGTGAACACCGTCGTCGCCCTCCAGCTCGCGCCCCGCATGTCGTGGCCCGACGCGATGGGCATGGTGGTCCTCGCGGGCTTCGTCGTGATGCTCCTGGTGGCGACCGGCCTGCGTGAGCGCGTCATGAACGCCGTGCCGCTCGGCCTGCGCAAGGGCATCGCGATCGGTATCGGCCTGTTCATCATGCTGATCGGCCTGGTCGACTCGGGCTTCGTCTCCCGCATCCCGGACGCCGCGCACACCACGGTGCCGCTCCAGCTCGGCAGCGACGGTCACCTCAACGGCTGGCCCGTCCTCGTCTTCGTGCTCGGCGTGCTGCTCACCCTCGCGCTGATCGTGCGCAAGGTGCCGGGCGCCATCCTGATCTCCATCGTCGTCATGACGCTCGTCGCGGTGCTCATCGACGCGGTCGCCGACATCCCGAGCTGGGGTCTGACGACGCCCAAGTGGCCCGGCAACCCGGTGGAGATGCCGGACTTCGGGCTGGTGGGCCAGGTCAGCCTGTTCGGCGGCTTCGCCAAGGTCGGCATGCTGACCGGCATCCTCTTCGTCTTCACCGTGCTGCTGTCGTGCTTCTTCGACGCGATGGGCACGATCATGGGCATCAGCGACGAGGCCAAGCTGACCGACGAGAGCGGTCAGATGCCCGGGATGAACAAGGTCCTCTTCATCGACGGCATCGCCGTCGCCGCGGGCGGCGCCTCGTCCTCGTCGGCCACCACCTGCTTCGTGGAGTCCACCGCCGGCGTCGGCGAGGGTGCCCGCACCGGTTTCGCCAACGTGATCACCGGCGGTCTCTTCGCCGTCGCGCTGTTCCTCACGCCGATCGCCACGATGGTCCCGTCCCAGGCCGCCACGCCCGCGCTGCTCGCGGTCGGCTTCCTGATCCTGTCGGGGTCGATCGGGGCCATCGACTGGAGCGACTACACGATCGCCGTCCCGGCCTTCGTGACGATGCTGATGATGCCGTTCACGTACTCGATCACCAACGGCATCGGGATGGGCTTCATCACCTTCGCCGTGCTGCGGGTCGCGGCGGGCCGCGGCCGTTCGGTGCCGGTCGCGATGTACATCGTCGCGGGGGTCTTCGCCTTCTACTACCTGATGCCGGCGCTGGGTCTTACCTGAGCACCCTGAAGGGGCGCGGGTAACCGCGCGCCCGGCTCCTGACGGCCCGCAGATCTCACGCGGCCCCGTAGAAAGCCTCTGTCTTCTCGACGGACGTCGCGAAACGTTCGTCGAAGTCGTCTCGAATGAGCGTCCGGACCACATAGTCCTGGACGCTCATTCCTCTTTTGGCGGCGTGGGCCTTGAGCCGCTCGAGCAGCTCACCGTCCATCCGCAGGCTGAGCACTGTCGATCCCATGCGCAACAGGGTCGCGGGCCCCTGTCCGCCCGCGTGTCACTTTTCGTGGCGACGTCACTCATATGGGTGACGGAGGGGGTCGCGGAGGATTCGGTGGGCGAAGTCACGGGCACCCGAGTGGTCTTTAGAAAGAGTAATGAGTTAAGCTAAGGACATGCCGGACCTCTCCCGTGGCGACGACGCCGCCGCAGTGAACGCCTTGCGCTCAGCGGTGATGCGCCTGTCGCGCCGACTCAAGCACCAGCGGGTCGACGAGTCGCTGAGCCCCACAGAAATGTCGGTGCTCGGCACCCTCGCCCGCTGCGGCAGCGCGACTCCGGGCGAACTCGCCCGCAAGGAGCACGTGCAGCCGCCGTCGATGACCCGCATCGTCGCGCTGCTCGAGGCCAAGGGGCTCGTCCGGCTGGAGCCGCATCCCGAGGACAGGCGACAGAAGGTCGTCACCTCCACCGAGCAGGCCGAGGCCATGCTCGAAGAGAGCCGCCGCAAGCGCAACGCGTGGCTGGCCTCGCTCGTGGAGAACCTGGACGAGGACGAGTGGGCCAAGATCCGCGCCGCCGCCCCCGTCCTGGAGAAGCTCGCCCACCTGTAAGTCACTGAGCAATGCCCCTAGGGGCGTCGTCGACCTGCCGTTCACGGCCGCCAAGGAGGCGAACCCGCATTGAGTACGGGACCCGGAGCAGACTCCGCCCCCGCACCAACCGCCCTCGACAAGACCGACCGCCCCCGCAAGAGCTCGATGTTCAGCTCGCTGAAGATCCGTAACTACCGGCTCTTCGCGACCGGGGCCGTCGTTTCCAACACCGGCACCTGGATGGCCCGCATCACCCAGGACTGGCTGGTGCTCAGCATCACCGGCTCCTCGGCGGCCGTCGGTATCACCACCGCCATGCAGTTCCTGCCGATGCTCCTGTTCGGCCTCTACGGCGGTGTCATCGCCGACCGCTTCGCCAAGCGGAACCTCCTGTTCGTCACCCAGGGCGCCATGAGCCTGTCCGGGCTCTTCCTCGCCGCGCTCACCCTCACCGGGAACGTCCAGGTCTGGCACGTCTACCTCGCGGCCTTCTTCACCGGCCTCGTCACCGTCGTCGACAACCCGACCCGCCAGTCCTTCGTCTCCGAGATGGTCGGCCCCGACCAGGTCCGCAACGCGGTCAGCCTGAACTCGGCGAACTTCCAGTCGGCACGCCTGATCGGTCCCGCGGTCGCGAGTGGACTCACCGCTGCCGTCGGTCCGGGCTGGGCGTTCCTCGCCAACGGACTGTCCTTCCTCGCTCCGCTCACCAGCCTCTGCCTGATGCGCACCCGCGAGCTGCACCACACCCCGCGCGCCCCGCGCGGCAAGGGCCAGCTCCGCGAGGGCCTCGACTACGTCTCCAAGCACCCCGAGCTGATCTGGCCGATCGTCCTCGTCGGCTTCGTCGGCACCTTCGGCTTCAACTTCCCGATCTGGCTGAGCGCCTACGCCGACGACGTCTTCCACGGCGGGGTCGGCATGTACGGCGTGTTCAACACGCTCATGGCCCTCGGCTCGCTGGCCGGTGCGCTGCTCGCCGCGCGGCGCCGCTCCACCCGGCTGCGCGTCCTCGCGGGAGCCGCGGTCGGCTTCGGTGTCCTGGAGGTCGTGGCCGCGTTCGCGCCCGACGTCTGGGTCTTCGCGCCGCTGATCGTGCTGCTCGGCATCCTCGGCCTCACGGTCAACGTGACCGCGAACTCGTCCGTCCAGATGGCCACCGACCCCGAGATGCGGGGCCGCGTCATGTCCCTGTTCATGATGGTGTTCACGGGCGGTACGCCGCTCGGCGGGCCCCTGTTCGGCTGGATCGCCGACCAGTACGGGGTCCGGATCAGCTTCGCCCTCGGCGGCCTCGTGTGCGCCACGGCCGCGGTCGGCGTCGGACTGATGCTGGCCCGCGCCGCGAACCTGCGGCTCAAGCTCGATCTGCGCCGCGGACAACAGCACGTGCAGTTCGTGCCGCGCGAGCAACTGGCCACGGCGGCGTGAGCCGGGGGGCCTGACCGTCAGACGCGCCGGGCCAGGACCTGGCCCGGCCAGACGCCGTCGGGCCCGGTGAACGCCTCGGTGCGGACGAAGCCGTTCGCCTCGTAGAACGCGACGAGCTTGCCGTCGTCGCCCGCGTAGCAGTCGACGCGCAGGAGCGGGACACCCGCCCTGCGCGTCTCCTGTACGGCGTGGGCGAGCAGCGCGGCGCCCGCCCCGCTGCCGTGCCGGGCCGCGAGCAGATGGACGTAGCGCTCGGGCTCACCGGCCGGCTCCACGTACGAGCCGGGTCCGTCGGAGAGGGTGAGCGTGCCGACCGGGGTGCCGTCGACCTCGGCGATCCACGGCCGGCCCTTGGCCACGTACTCCTCGACCATCGCCACGGCCTGCGGACGCTGCGACCACGGCCGCTCGCCCCACTGCCCCGTGCGCCCCTGTGACACCAGCCACTCCATGGCGCCGTCGAACAGGCCGACTATCGCCGGGATATCCGCCGTGCTGCCCTTTCTGATCTCCATACGGGGACACTAACCCCGTGAGACTTTTCGCAGCAGTGCTTCCGCCGGACGAGGCCTTGGCCGAACTGGGACGCGCCGTCGAGCAGTTGACTGGTTCCGAGGGGGCCGGGCACCTGCGGTGGACCGGCCGCCCGGGCTGGCACTTCACGCTGGCCTTCTACGGCGATGTGCCCGACGAGACCGTGCCCGAGCTGTCGCGGCGCCTGGAACGGGCCGCGGCCCGCACCGCGCCCTTCCCGCTCGCCCTGCGCGGTGGCGGGCACTTCGGGGACCGGGCCCTGTGGGTGGGCGCGGCCGGTGACGTGGCGGCGCTGCGGCGGCTCGCCGAGCGGGCCGGGGCCGCGGCCCGCAAGGTCGGCCTCGACACGGAGGAGCACCGCCACTACCGGCCCCACCTCACGCTGGCCCGCGGCTCCGGCGCCGTCCACCTCACGCCGTACGCGGCCGCCCTCGACACCTTCACCGGCGAACAGTGGACGGTCGGCGAGCTGGCACTCGTCCGCAGCCGGCTCCCGACGTCCGGGGTGCGCGGCGAGCGGCCCCGCTACGAGAAGGTCGGCGGCTGGCCTCTTTCGGCCACGGGTTAATCTCGAAGCGTGGACCCGAAGAGCCGTAACCGGATCATGGCCGTTGTGCTGGTACTGATGTTCGCCGTCGTCGCCGTGGCGGCCGCGGTCGGAAAGTGACCGCGGCCGCGCCGCGCCGTACCCGCAGCCGCACCGCTACCGGGCCGCGCGGGGCTCAGGCCCTACCAGGCGAACGCCTCCGGTGAAGGGCCCGGGCCGGGGAAGATCTCGTCCAGGCCCGTGAGGACCTCCTCGCTCAGCTCCAGCTCGACCGCGCGCAGCGCCGAGTCGAGCTGTTCCGAGGTGCGCGGGCCGACGATGGGCCCGGTGACGCCGGGACGGGTCAGCAGCCAGGCCAGCGCCGCCTCGCCGGGTGCGAGGCCGTGCTTGTCGAGCAGGTCCTCGTAGGCCTGGAGCTGGGCGCGTGTCTCCGGGTTCGCGAGGGCGTCCGCGGCCCGGCCGCTCGCGCGGCGCCCGCCCTCGACCTCCTTCTTGATGACCCCGCCCAGCAGACCGCCGTGCAGCGGCGACCAGGGGATGACCCCGAGGCCGTACTCCTGCGCGGCCGGGATGACCTCCATCTCGGCGCGGCGCTCCGCGAGGTTGTAGAGGCACTGCTCGCTGACGAGACCGAGGGTGCCGCGCGCGGCCGCCTTCTCGTTGGCCTGGGCGATCTTGTAGCCGGGGAAGTTCGACGATCCGGCGTACAGGATCTTGCCCTGCTGGATCAGGACGTCGACGGCCTGCCAGATCTCCTCGAAGGGGGTCTCGCGGTCGACGTGGTGGAACTGGTAGATGTCGATGTAGTCCGTCCCCAGCCGCTTGAGACTGGCCTCGACGGCGCGGCGGATGTTGACCGCGGAGAGCTTGTCGTGGTTGGGCCAGGGCGAATCGGTGCCCGCGCCGCCCATGTTGCCGTAGACCTTCGTGGCCAGGACCGTCTTGTCCCGCCGGTCGCCGCCCTGGGCGAACCAGCTGCCGATGATCTCCTCGGTACGGCCCTTGTTCTCGCCCCAGCCGTAGACGTTGGCGGTGTCGAAGTAGTTGATCCCCGAGGCCAGCGCCGTGTCCATGATGGCGTGGCTGTCGGCCTCGTCGGTCTGCGGACCGAAGTTCATCGTGCCGAGAACGAGCCGGCTGACCTTGAGACCTGTGCGTCCGAGCTGCGTGTACTTCATGAGTCCCCAGCCAACGGCGTGGAGTGGACTCTAGGCAAGGCCCCCGGGCCGGGCGTTCACCGGACCCCACGCCTGCCGCATCGCCCGCGCGAACGTGTCCGCGAGCTTGCGCTCACCGCTCGCGTTCGGGTGCGTGCCGTCGTACGTGTCCACGTGGATGTCGTACGACTCCGGCACCGACGCGAGGAGCAGGGGAGAACGGCCCGAGTCGAGGTCGGCGACCGCCTTCGCGAGGAGCATGTTGAAGTGCGCGACCTCCGCGGCGAACGGCGCGTCCGTCTCGGCGCGCACGTTCGGGATGACCGGCAGCAGGACCATCCGCACCCGAGGGTTCGCGGCGCGGGCGCCGGCGACGAAGCGGCGCACGTTCTGCGCGGTCTGCTCCGCGTTCGTGTAGAAGCCGAGATCTATCAGGCCGAGCGAGATGAGCAGGACGTCGGTGCGGGCGAGCGCGACCGCCTCCTCGATGACGGGAGCCATGTGCAGCCAGCCCTCGCCCCAGCCCGCGAGGTGGGCGCGCGGGAACGCGGGGTTCGCGTCCGCGTAGTCGTGCGACACCGCGGCGTTCGCCGTCTTGTCGTAGAGCGCCTCGCGCGGCCCGGCGATCTCGAACGCGCCGTCGCCGTACGTGGCCCGCAGATGCTGCCACATCCGGTAACGCCAGGTGAGTTCGCCCGCGCTGCCTATCGTCATGGAGTCACCGACGAATGTGAACCTGAGCATCCGCTCATCATCGCGGATCACGGGCGGGCGGAGTGTGTGACGCTGAGCACGCCCTGGCAAGCTGGGGGCATGCGTTCGTTTCTGGGTGCGGCCGGAGCCGCCGTCGTTCTCGCGTTCGGTGCCACCGCCCCCGCAGTGGCGGACGACCCCGGCAGCGACGGGTTCACCATCAAGGACCCCCGCATCACCGAGTCCAGCGGCCTCGCCGCCTCCCGGATCCACCCGGGCATCTACTGGACCCACAACGACAGCAGCGACGGCGCGTACCTGTACGCGATCGACGGCAGGACCGGAAAGACCGTCGCCACCCTCACCCTGACCGGCGTCGGCGCCCCGCGCGACGTCGAGGCCATCTCCATCGGCCCCGACGACAACCTCTACGTCGGCGACATCGGCGACAACCTCGGCGGCAAGTGGTCCCACGTGTGGATCTACAAGCTGCCGGAGCCGAAGGAACTGCGCGACCAGACCGTGCGGGCGACGCAGTTCACCGTGCAGTACGCGGACGGGCCCCGCAACGCCGAGGCGCTGATGGTCCATCCGAAGACCGGGCGCGTCTACATCGCCGAGAAGAACGAGGACGGCGGCGGCCTCTACGAGGGCCCCCAGAACCTGTCCGCGTCAGGCACGAACGTCTTCCGTCGCGTCTCCGGCATCGACCTGTGGGTGACGGACGGCGCGTTCTCGCCCGACGGCAAGCACCTCGCCCTGCGCGGCTACTTCGGCGGCATCTCGTACGCCTGGAAGGACGGCAAGCCCGTGCGCGAGGGGCAGTTGAACGTGCCGATGCAACCCCAGGGCGAGTCCGTCACGTACACCGCCGACGGGAAGACGCTGCTCTACGGGAGCGAGGGCCGGGGCAGCTCGGTGGAGCCCGTGCAGGTCGGCGACGGGTCCGGCGCCGACTCGAAGTCGCCCTCGGGGAGCGGTGATTCGGGCGACGGACCCATCGAAACGGGGCTCAGCGCGAGCGCGGTCGGGCTCGTCGTCGTGGTCATCGCCGTCTTCGGGATCGGGCGGCTGCTGAGGCGGCCGAAGAAGTAGCGCGGCCGGGCTGCCACGCGAGCACGGGGCTCGTCGGTTCAGCCGTCACGCCTCCATGGAGGCACTCCGCGGGCTTTCTGTCACCCTCTACGACGATGGGGCGCCCGGCGGAAGTGCCGGGCGCCCCATCGTCGTAGAACCGGTGCGACTAGAGCTTTTCGATCACGTAGTCGATGCACTTCGTCAGTGCCTCGACGTCCGCCGGGTCGATCGCCGGGAACATCGCGACGCGCAGCTGGTTGCGGCCCAGCTTGCGGTACGGCTCCGTGTCGACGATGCCGTTGGCGCGCAGCACCTTGGCGACCGCGGCCGCGTCGATCTCGTCCGAGAAGTCGATCGTGCCGATGACCTGCGAACGCTTCGCCGCGTCCGTGACGAACGGCGTCGCGTGCTTCGAGTCCTCGGCCCAGCTGTACAGGCGTGTCGAGGAGTCCTTGGTGCGGGCCGTCGTCCAGGCCAGACCGCCCTGGCTGTTCATCCACTCCAGCTGCTCACCGAGCAGGAACAGCGTCGCGAGCGCCGGGGTGTTGTACGTCTGGTTCTTGCGGGAGTTGTCGATCGCCGTCGGCAGCGAGAAGAACTCCGGGATGTGGCGGCCCGACGCGTGGATGCGCTCGGCGCGCTCCAGGGCGGCCGGCGAGAACGCCGCCAGCCACAGGCCGCCGTCCGACGCGAACGACTTCTGCGGAGCGAAGTAGTAGACGTCCGTCTCGGCGATGTCGACGGGCAGACCGCCGGCGCCGGAGGTCGCGTCCACCAGGACGAGGGCGCCCTCGTCGGCACCCGCCACGCGCTTGATCGGGGCGGCGACACCGGTGGAGGTCTCGTTGTGCGTGAGGCCGTACACGTCGACGCCCGCCTCGGCCCGCGGCTCGGGGTGCGTGCCGGGCTCGGAGGCGATGACGGTCGGCTCGGCCAGCCACGGGGCCAGCTTCGAGGCCTTCGCGAACTTGGACGAGAACTCGCCGAAGTTCAGGTGCTGCGACTTGTTCTCGATCAGGCCGTGCGTCGCCACGTCCCAGAAGGCGGTGGAGCCGCCGTTGCCCAGGATCACCTCGTAGCCCTCGGGGAGCTGGAAGAGGTCCTTGACCCCTTCGCGCACCCGGCCGACCAGGTTCTTCACCGGGGCCTGGCGATGGGAGGTGCCGAGCAGGGACGTGCCGGTGGCGGCCAGGGCGTCCAGCGCCTCCGTGCGCACCTTGGAGGGGCCCGCGCCGAAACGTCCGTCGGCGGGCTTGATGTCAGCGGGAATCTGGATCTCAGCCACGGGGCGAGCCTAGCGGCTCGCGGGAGCCTGGAATCACCGTGTCCGCCCGGTGAGACTCACAGCCCGCCCCGCAGTGGCATCCAGGCGCTCCGAGTCAGCCGAACAGCCGTACCGGCAGCTCGAACAGGTCGTTCTGGGTCACCACCGGCTTGTGGCGAAGGGCCGTGGGCGGGACGGCGAGGGTGAGGCCGGGGAAGCGGGCGTACAGCGCGGGCAGCGCCACCGCCGCCTCCAGCCGGGAGAGCGCCGCCCCCGGGCACACGTGCGGGCCGTGGCCGAACGAGATGTGGCGGTTCGGGGAGGTGCGGGTGATGTCGAAGTCACCCGCGTCGGGGCCGTGGGCGGCCTCGTCCCGGCCGATCGCCCCGTACGACACGATCAGCGCGTCGCCCTTCGCGATCACCTTGTCGCCGACCGGTACGTCCTCGGCGGCGAAGCGGATCAGGACGTGCGACGTCGGTGTGGAGTAGCGCAGCGTCTCCTCGACCACGGCCTCCCACGACACCTCGCCGGAGAGGACCTGGGCGAGCTGCTCCGGGTGGGCGGACAGGTTCACCACGGCGTTGACGATCAGCGAGATCGTCGTCTCGTGGCCCGCCGCGACCATGAGCTGGAGCGTGGAGACGATCTCCTCGTCGGTGAGCCGGTCGCCGTCGTCGCCCGCCGCCAGGATCAGCGCGCTCGTCAGGTCGTCGCCGGGCTCGGCGCGCCGGGCCGCCACCGTGGCCGCCATGATCCCGGCCAGCTCCGTCAGCGTCGCGACGACCTCCGCCGGCGGGGTCTGCGTCGAGAAGAACTTCTCGAACAGGACCTTCAGGCGGGGCAGCGCCGAGTCGTCGATGCCCATCAGGTCGGCGATCACGTACATGGGGAGGGGGTAGGCGAACGCGGCCTTGAGGTCGACGGTGGTGCCGTCCTCGGGAAGGGCGTCCAGGAGTTCCCCGGTGCGCCGCGCGATCCGGTCGCGCATCAGCTCCACCCGGCGGGGCGTGAGGGCCTGCGCGACGAGCGTGCGCAGTCTGCGGTGGTCCTCGCCGTCGACCGTCAGCATGGAACGGCCCGGGTTGGCGAGGCCGATCAGTGGCCAGTCGGCCGGGATCTCGCCGCGCCGCCACGCGTCCCACACGTCGATGTCCTTCACCAGGCGTCGGTCCGTGAGGAGTTGACGTGCCTCGGCGTGGTGCGTGACGGCCCATACGGGTACGCCGCCCGGCAGCTCGGCCTCGGCGAGGGGCCCCGCGGCGCGCAGTGCGGCGCTCTCGGCGTCGAGGTCGGTGACGAACGGGTCGAGGGCTATGCGGGGCATGGGAGTTGCTCCTGTCGTGGCGAACTGTTGTCGTTCCCGGGGGAGATGCATGCTGGGAGGCATGGCTGGCACCGTGGGAAACCAGGATCCGGAAGGTATCGCGAGGGCGTTGCGCGGCGTCGTGCGCGGGGAGGTCGACTTCTCCGCGGCCGCGCGGGCTCTGATGACCATGGACGCTTCGAACTACCGGAGAGTTCCCGTCGGTGTCGTGGCGCCGCGCGACGCCGAGGACGTGGCGGCCGCGCTCGCGGTCTGCCGCGAACACGGAGTGCCGGTCGTGGCACGCGGGGGCGGAACGTCGATCGCGGGGCAGGCGACCGGGACGGGTGTCGTCATGGACTTCACGCGGCACATGAACCGCATCGTGGAGCTCGACCCGGAGACGCGAACTGCTGTGGTGCAGCCGGGAGTTGTGCTCGACCGGCTCCAGGAAGCGGGCGCACCGCACGGTCTGCGGTTCGGGCCCGACCCGTCCACGCACAGTCGGTGCACGATCGGCGGGATGATCGGGAACAACTCGTGCGGGTCGCATTCGGTGGCCTATGGAACGACAGCTGACAATATCTGTTCTCTGTCATCTGTCATCTGTCAATCCAACGGTGACATTCGTCAGCCCACCCTGGCCCGTGGCTGGCAAGGTGCCCCCGACGCCCTCCGCCCGCTGATCGAGGGCGAGTTGGCGCTCCTGCGCACCGGATTCCCCGACCTGCCGCGCCGCATCTCCGGGTACGCCGCCGACGCCCTGCTTCCCGAGAACGGTGTCGACCTCGCCCGATTCCTCTGCGGCACCGAAGGCACCCTCGGCATCGTCACCGAGGCGACCGTCCGGCTCGTCGAGGCGCCACGCGCGCGTGCCCTCGCGGTGCTCGCCTACGCCGACGAGAGTGCCGCCGCCGAGGCCGCCGCGGGGCTCCTGCCGCACGGGCCGCTCACCGTCGAGGGCATGGCCGCCGACCTCGTACGGGAACAGGCCGGCCTGCCGAAGGGCGGCGCCTGGCTGTTCGTCGAGACCGGCGGCGACACCCCGGCGCAGGCGCGCGCGCATGCCGAGGCGATCGTGCGGGCCGCGGCCGACGGCACCACGGACTCCCTCATCGTCGACGACCCCGCGGGCCAGCGCGCCCTGTGGCGCATCCGCGAGGACGCCTCCGGCACCGCGACCCGCATGCCCGACGGCACCGAGGCGTGGCCCGGCTGGGAGGACTGCGCCGTGCCGCCCGCCCGCCTCGGCCCGTATCTGCGGGACTTCCGGGGGCTCCTGTCGCAGCACGGCCTGCGCGGCACCCCGTACGGGCACTTCGGCGACGGCTGCATCCACGTGCGCATCGACTTCGACCTGCTCAGCGAGACCGGCGTGCGGCGCTTTCGGCACTTCTCCGAGGATCTCGCCGAACTCGTCGTCGCGCACGGCGGATCGCTGTCCGGGGAGCACGGCGACGGGCAGGCCCGCGCCGAACTCCTGCCGAAGATGTACGGGCCCGAGCTGGTGGACCTCTTCGGGCGGATCAAGGACGTGTGGGACCCGGACGGCCTCCTCAATCCCGGCGTGCTCGTGCGCCCCGCCCGCCTCGACGAGAACCTGCGCTTCGCCGTCCTGCCGCGCGGCCCTGTCGACGTCGAGTTCGCCTACCCGCACGACGGGGGCGACTTCTCCGCCGCCGTGCGCCGCTGTGTGGGCGTCGCCAAGTGCCGTACGGAATCGGCCCCTTCGGGTGGCGTCATGTGCCCCTCCTTCCGGGTGACCGGCGAGGAGGCGCACTCCACGCGCGGGCGCGCGCGCCTGCTGCACGAGATGCTCGCCGGTGAGGTCGTCAAGGACGGCTGGCAGTCCACGGAGGTACGGGACGCGCTCGACCTGTGCCTGTCGTGCAAGGGGTGCCGTACGGACTGTCCGGTCGGCGTCGACATGGCCACGTACAAGGCGGAGTTCCTGCACCACCACTACGAAGGCCGCAGGCGGCCCGCGGCGCACTACTCCATGGGGTGGCTGCCGCGCTGGCTGCGTCTCGTGCAGCACGGGCGCGCGGCGGGTGCCGTCAACACCCTCGCGCGCGTGGGGCCGTTGGCCGCTCTCGGCAAACGGCTCGGCGGGATCGCCTCCGAGCGGAGGATTCCGCGGGTGGCCCCCGAGGCGTTCAGCGCGTGGTGGCGGCGTGATCTGCGGCGAAGGGTGCGGGTGGCCCGGCGGGGCGGCGCGGCACGGTTCGGCGGCGACGGGCCCGAGGTGGTCCTGTGGCCGGACACGTTCACGGAGCACCTCGCGCCGCAGGTCGGACGGGCCGCCGTGCGGGTCCTCGAAGAGGCGGGGCTCTCCGTCCTGCTGCCCCCGACGCGCGTCTTCGACTACAGGCCGGACGGGCTCTCGGCGGTCGCCGGGCTTCTCCCGTCGCGCCGCGGCCGCGTCTGCTGCGGCCTCACCTACGTCTCCACGGGCCAGCTCGACCGTGCCCGCGCCGTCCTGCGCCGCACCCTCGACCTGATGCGGCCGGTCATCGACTCGGGCCTGCCCGTCGTCGTCCTGGAGCCGAGCTGCGCCGCCGCGCTGCGCACCGACCTGCCGGAGCTGCTGCCGGACGAGCCGCGCGCCCGGCGCCTCGCCGACTCGGTCCTCACGTTCGCCGAGGCCCTGGAGCGGTTCGCCCCGCACTGGGACCCGCCCCGCGTCGACCGTCCCGCCGTCGGCCAGACCCACTGCCACCAGCACGCGGTCCTCGGCGACGCCGCCGAGCGCCGCCTGCGCGAACGGGCGGGACTGGAAGGCGAGTTGAGTGGCGGCTGTTGCGGCCTCGCGGGCAACTTCGGCTTCGAGGAGGGGCATTACGACGTGTCGGTGGCCTGCGCGGAGGAGCAGCTCCTGCCGGCGGTCCGCGCCGCCGACGACGGGGCGGTGGTCCTCGCGGACGGCTTCTCGTGCCGCACCCAGCTGGAGCAGCTGGAACGGGAAGGGGGCCGGCCGGGGCGGCACCTGGCGGAGGTCCTCGCGGAGGCGCTGGGGATCACTCCGTAGGGCGTGTTCCGCCGGAGGGCGTGCCCTCCTGGGTCACTTCGTGGGGCATGTCCGTCGGTCCCGTCGGGGCACTCCGTAGGGCACGTTCCGCCGGATGGCGCGATCTGCCCGACCTCCTGGTCACTCCGCAGATCGCGCCCCGTCGGACGGCATGACCTCGTGGGCGAGTTCGACCAGGTCCCGTACGGCGGGGTGGCGTGGGCCGTCGCGCCAGGCGAGGACGACGGGCAGGTCGGGGGCGTCGGTCAGGGGGACGTAGACGACGCCCGGGTGCGGGTGCATGCCGGGAGTGGCGGTCGTCGTGACGCCCACCGCGCGGTCGGCCGCGATGGCCGCGAGCCAGTCGTCCGTGTTCGCCACGGTGATCGTCGCGGTCGGCCGGGCGGCGGGCGGCCAGAGGTCGAGGGCGGTGGTGCCGGAGACGGTGTTCACGGCGATGGTGTGGCCGGAGAGATCGGCGAGCGTGAGCGCGCCGCGCGGGGCGAGCGGGCTGTCGGACGGCACGGCCGCGACCCGGCTCTCCGTGTGCAGGAGCTCGGTGACCAAACCGGGCGCGTCCACGGGCCCGCGCAGCAGCGCGACGTCGACGGCGCCGCGGGTCAGTCCGGCCGTGCGGTCGTCGATGCGCAGGAGTTCGAGGGGCACGTCGGGATACCGCTCGCGCCAGCGCCGCAGCAGGGGCGTGGTGTACGGGCCCGCCGCCGACCAGGCGTGCCCGAGCCGCAGCGGGCGCCGCAGGGCGCGGACGGAGTCCAGGGCGTCCTCGAACGCGGCGACGGCGGCCGCCGCTCTCCTGGAACGCGCGCCCTTCGGCGGTCAGGGCGAGGTGGTGGGTGGAGCGGTCGACGAGCCGTACGCCGAGCGCGTCCTCGAGGGTCGCGAGGGTGCGCGAGACGGCGGGCTGGGTGAGGCGGAGCCGGGCGGCGGCGCGTGTGACGTTGCCCTCCTCGGCGATGGCGAGGAAGCAGCGCAGATGGCGCAGCTCCAGCGAGTGGAGGGCATACGGACCGCTCATGTCTGCGGAGCATAACGGGAGCGCAGCCGGCATTTCACGGACCGAGTGCGGCGGTCCTAGCGTGGCGGGTGGGCTTGCGTCGCGCCGAACGTACGGGCGGTGGAACGTCAGCCGTAAAAGGGGTCCACGATCATGACGTGGTGTACTACCTTGGACGGTGGAGTCCACCCTATTGAACTGTGGGGGGTGGCGATGAAAGGGAAGGCTCAGACGTGAACGTCTCACGGACCGACCGGTCGGCGGCCGGCGCCGACGCGGCGGCCGCCGCACTGGTGCAGCCGGAGGTCGCGGTGGCGCAGCCGGAGGTGGCGGGCGCTCCCGCCGCACCCGAGGGTGCCGCGCCGAACGGCTCCCGCTGGGGCGCGCTCGGCCCGGTCGGACTCGTGCTCGGCGGCTGTGTGTCGGTGCAGTTCGGCGCGGCCGTCGCCGTCACCCTGATGCCGCGCGCCGGTGCGGTCGGTGTGGTCACCCTGCGGCTCGTGTTCGCCGCGATCGTGCTGCTCATCGTGTGCCGGCCGAAACTGCGCGGCCACTCGCGCGCCGACTGGGGCACCGTCGTCGCCTTCGGCGTCGCCATGGGCGGCATGAACATGCTCTTCTATCAGGCGGTGGAGCGGATCCCCCTGGGCCCGGCCGTCACCCTGGAGGTGCTCGGCCCGCTCGCCCTGTCGGTCTTCGCCTCCCGCCGCCTGGTCAACGCCGTCTGGGCCGGTCTCGCGCTCTGCGGCGTCTTCCTTCTCGGCGGGGGCGGCTTCGGCGGACTCGACCTGGTCGGCGCGGCCTTCGCCGTCTCGGCGGGCGGCATGTGGGCGGCGTACATCGTCTTCAGCGCCCGTACGGGGCGCAGGTTCCCGCAGGCGGACGGGCTCGCCCTCGCGATGGCGGTCGCGGCAGTGCTCTGCCTGCCGCTCGGCATCGCGGAGTCCGGCTCGAAGCTCGTCGTGCCGACGACGCTGGCACTCGGCGCGGCCGTCGCCGTCATGTCCTCGGTCCTCCCGTACACCCTCGAACTCCTCGCGCTGCGCCGCATGCCCGCGTCCACCTTCGCGGTCATGATGAGCCTCGAACCGGCCATCGCCGCGCTCGCCGGATTCCTCATCCTCGACCAGGCCATGTCCGCCCTCGGTGCCCTGGCGATCGCCCTGGTCATCGCGGCCAGCATCGGCGCGGTGCGCACACAGGTGGGCCGGGGGAGGGCGAAGATTCCCGCGGAGAACGTCTGACCGAGCCGTCCGCTCAGATCCGCCCGCGCGCCGCCGCCCCCACGAACGCGGTGAACGCCTCCGGCGAGACGCGGAAGGTGCCGAGGCGGGGGGCCTTGGAGTCGCGTATGGCCCTGAACATCACCCGTGTGCACCGCCGTTGGGGCATGGTCAACATCCCCAGGATCGGCCGGGTCCCCTTCCGCTGGACCAAAGACCTCCCGGTCGGCAAGCAGGCGAACACCGAAAACCGGATCACCGGAGCCCGGCTGGTCAAGGACGCCCTCGGCTGGCACATCGCCTTCCGCGTCCAGACCCTCGAAGCCAAGCCAGAGCCCCACCAGGGGCCGGAGGTCGGCATCGACGCCGGGGTGAACCTGCCCCTCGCCCTCTCCGACGGCAACCACCACAACCACGGCCGCCCGCCCCGTCTCCCCGACGGGACGGCCGACCGCGACAAGTGGCTGACCCCGGACGAGAAGGCCAAACTGCTGCGCCTGGAACAGCGTGCTGCCCAGCGCAAGCAGCACCGCAAGAACGGGGAGAAGACCTCCCGCCGCTTGCAGCGCACCTACGACCAGATCAAGCAGCTCCGCGCAACAGCCACGCGTCGCGCCGTTGACTGGCAGCACAAGACCACCACCGCCATCGCCCAGCAGTACGGCACCGTCGTGGTCGAAGCACTCACCATCACGAACATGGTCAAGTCAGCCAAGGGCACCATCGAGGAACCAGGGAAGAACGTCGCGCAGAAGTCCGGCCTGAACCGCTCCATCAGCCAGGAGGCATGGGGCCGGACCGTGACGATGCTGACGTACAAGACCGCCCGCCAGGGCGGCACCCTGCACAAGGTCCCCGCCCCCGGCACCTCCCTGCGCTGCTCGGCCTGTGGGTTCACCACACCCGGCAGCCGACAGGACCAGGCCACGTTCGTGTGCAAGAACGAAGGCTGCGGATGGTCCGGCAACGCCGACTGGAACGCGGCCCGGAACATCTTGCACCTGTACCGGATGGGCCACGCGCTCATCCCGGCTGCCGGGAGGGCAGTCGTCAGGCGTCCCCGCGGCGTCAAGCCCGCCACCGCAAGGTAGGCAGGAATCTCCCTCGTTCACGAGGGAGAACACTTCAAATCCGCCGAACAATCTGTGCCCCCGCCCTTTCGACCGGTGTGCGGCTGTAGACATGCACCAATGCGAGATGGAAGAGGGCGGGTGCGAGAGGGGCCCACCGGTGTATGCGATCGTCGCGCAGCATGTACTTGATCACTGTTACGGGCCGGAACGGCACGTAATCGATCGTCTGATGTTCCCATCGATCCGCGACTCCCCTGCTCATACGTGATTGCAGGCCTTCACGGGTCAAGTCGTTCAGCCTCGCGTAGAAATGCGCACTCCAGTGGCGCTTGTCGATGTCCAGCACGAAGGCGAGCAGCTCGAGTGAGTACTCGTGCGGTTCGATGGACAGTTCCTCCCGCATGCCGCGCCGAGCGACCGCGTGCAGGTCCGGGGCGCTCCTGCCGGACGAGTCGATGTGCCGCGACATGCCTTCGTTGACGGAGGAGTTCCAGACGCCCGGCGCCATACGGACCCGATCGCTGCGCCGGCTGACGACCACCATGTCGTCAGCCGTGACCACCGCGATGTTCACCGCGAAACTGCAGTGCAGGAATGCTGGTGCCCGCAGCGGATCGTCCGGATCGAGATAACGGGAACGAGGGGTTGCCCCGTCGGGTAGTCGGCGATCGATTTGCTGAGCCGCGAGAAAGGTGTAGTAGTCGGTCGGGCGCAGCCGCAGGTGGACCTCGGGTTGCTCGTCAAGAGCGGTCCGGGAGACGTCGAACGATTCGACCGCGTATCGGGGACCGTTCCACAGCGGTGTCCGACCCTCTGCCCGCAGCCGTGTACTTTCCTCCTCGATTTCGGCCCGCCAGTCGGCCATGTCCGAAGGCAGCTCGACCTCCTCGTCAAGCACCTGGATGTAGACCGCTTCACCGGGGATGGATGAGTCGCCGTCCCCTTCGACGATCAGGGCGGAAGTATGAAGTGGCCCCAGGGAGAAGGTTCTCCACGCGGGGCTGGACTCTTCCCGCAGTCTCAAACTGCGCACGGCACGCGTGGAGCGAGTGCGCAGCCTGTACCAACCGTTCTGCAACGGCTGTTGGAAGAGCACCGCAACCAGCATCCCCAGCACAGCCCCGACGACTCCATTGGCAACGTCAATCCCACCCATGCCACGCAGGGTAGGCACCTTGATCACGCCATGTGCAGCCTTATCTCTTCCGTTACGGCGCTCGGCAAGCCGCCCCGTCCCACCCTCTGTGAACTCCTCGGACTTCTGGGGCATCCCCTCGGCGAACTCTTCGGGAGACGCACCGTCAGCTGCTTCATCACCGAACCGCTCCCTCCAGGGCAGCGCTACGTCCTTCGTGTCAATTTTTCATACAAGCACGCTTGATTGTTTCCCGGTGCGCTGCCATGCTCCAGGCACGCCGCGCGCAGCCGTGCCCCAAGGGAGTGCACCGTGTCCGATCTGCCGTCCGTGTTCGACGACTTGCGGGACGAGAGCCAGGAACTCGACGCAATGGTGGCGGAGTTGCGGCCTTGTCAGTGGGGACTGCCCACGCCCGCAGCCCGCTGGAGCGTCGCCCACCAGATCGCCCATCTGGCCTGGACCGACCGTGCCGCGCTGCTTGCCGTCACTGACGCCGACGCCTTCGCCGGTGAGGTGGAGAAGGCCGTCGCCGCGCCGGACTCTTTCGTCGACGAAGGGGCCGAGGAGGGCGCCGCGCTGCCGCCCGCCGAACTGCTCGCCCGATGGCGGGCCGGGCGCGAGAAGTTGCAGCCCGTGCTTCGATCTGCGGCCGCCACCAAGACACGGTTCCCCTGGTACGGGCCGCCGATGTCCGCCGCCTCCATGGCCACCGCCCGGCTGATGGAGACCTGGGCCCACGGCCAGGACATCGCCGACGCCCTCGGTGTCGTGCGTACTCCGACCGACCGGCTCAGGCATATCGCCCGCATCGGCGTACGGACACGCGACTTCGCCTTCGGGGTACGGGGGATCGAAGCGCCGGAGAAAGAGTTCCTGGTGGAACTCGCCGCTCCTGGTGGTGAGGTGTGGGTCTACGGGCCGGAAGGCGCCGACCAGCGCGTCACCGGGACCGCTCTCGACTTCTGCCTCCTCGTCACCCAGCGGGCGCACCGCGACGACGTCGACGTACGGGCCGACGGCGCCGACGCGGAGCGGTGGCTGGACATCGCCCAGGCCTTCGCGGGACCCCCGGGACCGGGGCGTGCGGCGAAGGGGGCCGGGCGGTGACCGAGGACGTACTGCGCATAGGCAACGCCTCCGGCTTCTACGGCGACCGCTTCGACGCCCTGCGCGAGATGCTCGAAGGCGGCCCCCTCGACGTCCTGACCGGCGACTACCTCGCCGAACTGACCATGCTCATCCTGGGCCGCGACCGCCTGAAGGACCCCGCGCGCGGCTACGCCCGCACCTTCCTGCGCCAGCTGGAGGAGACCCTCGGCCTGGCGCTCGACCGGGGCGTGCGGATCGTCGCGAACGCGGGCGGGCTCAACCCGGCCGGACTCGCCGACGCCGTCAGGGAGCTGGCGGACCGGCTCGGCCTCCACGCGCGCGTGGCACACGTCGAGGGCGACGACCTCTCCCCGGGCGGGCGCTTCCCGGGCGCCCTCACCGCCAACGCCTACCTCGGCGGCGCCGGGATCACCGCCTGCCTCGATGCCGGCGCCGACATCGTCGTCACCGGCCGCGTCACCGACGCCGCCCTGGTCACCGGGCCCGCGGCCTGGCGCTTCGGGTGGGAGCAGGATGCGTACGACCGGCTCGCGGGGGCTGTCGTCGCCGGGCACATCCTGGAGTGCGGGACCCAGGCGACGGGCGGCAACTACTCCCGCTTCGCCGGGCGGGCCCGCGATCTGCGGCACCCCGGTTTCCCCCTCGCCGAACTCCACGCGGACGGCTCCTGCGTCATCACCAAGCACCCCGGTACGGGCGGGCTCGTGACCGTGGGGACGGTGACGGAACAGCTCCTCTACGAGACCGGCGGCGCCCGGTACGCCGGACCTGACGTGACGGCGAGGCTGGACACCGTACGGCTCACGCAGGAGGCACCGGACCGCGTCCGCGTCGACGGTGTGCGCGGCGAGGCGCCACCCCCCACCCTCAAGGTCGGCCTCAACCGGCTCGGCGGCTTCCGCAACGAGGTCGTGTTCGTGCTGACCGGTCTCGACATCGAGGCCAAGGCGGCGCTCGTACGGGAGCAGATGGACGAGGCGTTCGACCGTGCCAAGTCCCGCCCCGCGCAGGTGACGTGGGAGCTGGCGCGCACGGATCGGGCGGACGCGGACACGGAGGAGACCGCGAGCGCGCTGTTGCGGCTCGTCGTCCGGGACGGCGACGCGGACGCGGTGGGCCGCACCCTCAGCAGCGCCGCGATCGAGCTGGCCCTCGGCAGCTACCCCGGCTTCCACGTGACGGCCCCGCCGGGCAAGGGCGCGCCGTACGGGGTGTTCGAGGCCGCGTACGTGGACCGGGACGAGGTCGAGCACGTCGCCGTACTGCCGGACGGGGAGCGGAAGGTGATCATGTACGACGGTGCCACCCGCGCACTCGTGGACGTGGCCGCCCCACCCCTGCCCGCACCTCTTCCGTCCGGCCCCACCCGGAGCGTTCCTCTCGGCCTCGTCGCGGGCGCCCGCAGCGGCGACAAGGGCGGGGACGCGAACGTGGGGGTGTGGGTAGACGGCAACGGGGGCGGGGGCGAGGCCGGCGGCAGGGACGGAGCCGGCGGCAGTGGCGGGGGCGGCGAGGGGGATGAGGCCTGGCGGTGGCTCGTCCATGAACTGACAGCTGACAGATTTCAGAGTCTGATAACTGAAAGTCGTCATCTGACAGTTGTCCGGCACGTGCTGCCCAACCTCCGTGCCCTCAACTTCACCATCACCGGCCTCCTCGGCCAGGGCGTCGCCTCCCAGCACCGTTTCGACCCTCAGGCCAAGGGGCTCGGCGAGTGGCTGCGCTCCCGTCATCTGGACATACCGGAGGTCCTCTTGTGACCGTTCTCGCCTCGGCCCTGGACGTCGGCGGTGCCGACTTCGCCGCTCACCGCGAGGCCATGCTCGGCAAGCTCGACGCGCTCGACGCCGAGCACGCCAAGGCGCTCGCGGGCGGTGGTGAGAAGTACGTCCAACGGCACCGCAAGCGCGGCAAGTTGCTCGCCCGCGAACGTATCGAGCTGCTTCTCGACCCCGATACCCCCTTCCTCGAACTCTCCCCCCTCGCGGCCTGGGGCAGCGACTACGCCGTCGGTGCCTCCCTCGTCACGGGGATCGGGGTCGTCGAGGGCGTCGAGTGCCTGATCACCGCGAACGATCCGACGGTGCGTGGCGGAGCCAGTAACCCGTGGTCCCTGAAGAAGGCCCTGCGCGCCAACGAGATCGCGTTCGCCAACCGGCTGCCCTGCATCAGCCTCGTCGAGTCCGGTGGCGCCGACCTGCCGTCCCAGAAAGAGATCTTCATCCCGGGCGGCGGCATCTTCCGCGACATCACGCGCCTGTCCGCCGCCGGGATCCCCACCGTCGCCGTCGTCTTCGGCAACTCCACCGCCGGCGGCGCGTACATCCCCGGCATGTCCGACCACGTGATCATGGTCAAGGAGCGGGCGAAGGTCTTCCTCGGCGGGCCGCCCCTGGTGAAGATGGCGACCGGCGAGGAGAGCGACGACGAGTCGCTCGGCGGCGCCGAGATGCACGCCCGTACGTCCGGGCTCGCCGACTACTTCGCGCTCGACGAGCGGGACGCGATCCGGCAGGCCCGCCGCGTCGTCGCCCGCCTCAACCACCGCAAGGCGTACGGGGATCCACAGCTTGTGGAGCCGCCCAAGTACGACGGCGACGAACTCCTCGGCATCGTGCCCGGCGACCTCAAGGTCCCCTTCGACCCGCGCGAGGTCATCGCCCGGATCGTGGACGGCTCCGACTTCGACGAGTTCAAGCCGCTGTACGGGTCGAGCCTCACGACCGGCTGGGCGTCGCTGCACGGCTATCCGGTCGGCATCCTCGCCAACGCGCAGGGCGTCCTGTTCAGCGAGGAGTCGCAGAAGGCCGCCCAGTTCATCCAGCTCGCCAACCAGCGCGACATCCCGCTCCTGTTCCTGCACAACACCACCGGCTACATGGTCGGCAAGGAGTACGAGCAGGGCGGCATCATCAAGCACGGCTCGATGATGATCAACGCCGTCAGCAACAGCCGGGTGCCGCACCTGTCCGTCCTCATGGGCGCCTCGTACGGCGCCGGGCACTACGGGATGTGCGGGCGGGCCTTCGACCCCCGCTTCCTGTTCGCCTGGCCCAGCGCCAAGTCGGCCGTGATGGGGCCGCAGCAGCTCGCCGGAGTCCTGTCGATCGTGGCCCGCCAGTCCGCGGCCGCCAAGGGGCAGCCCTACGACGAGGAGGCGGACGCCGCGCTGCGCGCGATGGTGGAGCAGCAGATCGAGTCCGAGTCCCTGCCGATGTTCCTTTCCGGGCGGCTGTACGACGACGGGGTCATCGACCCGCGCGACACCCGGACCGTGCTCGGCCTGTGCCTGTCCGCGATCCACACGGCGCCCGTGGAGGGCGCGCGCGGTGGATTCGGCGTGTTCCGGATGTGAGGCCCATGACCACGCGAATGATCACCTCTGTACTCGTCGCCAACCGCGGCGAGATCGCCTGCCGCGTCTTCCGTACCTGCGCCGAGCTGGGCATCCGGACCGTCGCCGTGTACTCGGACGCCGACGAGGACGCCCTCCACGCGCGGGTGGCCGACGCCGCGGTACGGCTGCCCGGGGCGTCGCCCGCCGAGACGTATCTGCGTGGCGACCTGATCGTGAAGGCGGCCCTTGCCGCGGGCGCGGACGCCGTGCACCCCGGCTACGGGTTCCTGTCCGAGAACGCCGACTTCGCGCGGGCCGTCGCCGACGCGGGCCTGACCTGGATCGGCCCGCCGCCCGAGGCGATCGAGGCCATGGCGTCCAAGACGCGCGCCAAGGAACTCATGGGCGTCGAGCCCCTGAAGACCGATGACATCACGGCGGGAGACCTGCCCGTCCTCGTGAAGGCAGCGGCCGGCGGTGGCGGGCGCGGCATGCGCGTCGTACGTGAACTGTCCGATCTGGACGAGCAGTTGGCCGCCGCGGGCGCGGAGGCGCTGAGTGCCTTCGGGGACGGTGAGGTGTTCGTCGAGCCGTACATCGAGGGTGGACGGCATGTCGAGGTGCAGGTCATGGCCGACGCGTACGGCACCGTGTGGGCGCTCGGCACCCGTGACTGCTCGCTCCAGCGGCGCCATCAGAAGGTCATCGAGGAGGCGCCCGCCCCAGGACTCACGCCTGAACTCGAGGCGTCTCTGCGGGAGATGGCCGTGCGGGCCGCTCGCGCCACCGACTACCGGGGTGCCGGGACCGTCGAGTTCCTCGTCGCGGACGGCACGGCCCATTTCCTGGAGATGAACACTCGCCTCCAGGTCGAACACCCCGTCACGGAGGCCGTGTTCGGCGTCGACCTCGTCGCGTTGCAACTGCGCGTCGCCGAGGGCGAGCCCCTGGACGAGGAGCCGCCCGTCGCGCGAGGCCACTCGGTCGAGGCCCGTCTGTACGCGGAGGACCCGGCCGCCGGCTGGGCGCCGCAGACCGGCACGCTGCACCGGCTGTCCGTCCCGGAGGCCGTACGCCTGGACACCGGGTTCACCGACGGCGACCCGATCGGGGTGCACTACGACGCGATGCTCGCCAAGGTCGTCGCCCACGCGCCGACCCGCGCCGAGGCCCTGCGCAAGCTGGCGGGCGCCCTGGAGCGGGCCGTCGTGCACGGCCCGGTCACCAACAGGGAACTGCTCGTACGGTCGCTGCGGCACGACGAGTTCATCGCGGGCGGCGCGGACACCGGGTTCTACGACCGGCATCTGGCCGCGCTCACGGCGCCGAGCCCGGACCCGTACGCACCGCTCGCCGCGGCGCTCGCGGACGCGCACGGCCGGTCCCGGTTCGGCGGCTGGCGCAATGTGGCCTCGCAGCCGCAGGTCAAGCACTACCGCACCGAACCCGACGGGGTCGAGCACGAGGTGCGCTACCGGCACACCCGCGACGGTCTGGCCGCGGACGGGGTGCGTGTCGTGCGGGCGACGCCGGCGCTCGTCGTGCTCGAAGTGGACGGTGTGGTGCGGAAGTTCGACGTCGCGGCCCACGGGGAGCACGTGTACGTGAACGGCGTCGCACTCACCGCCCTGCCCCGCCTGCCCGAGCCCGTCGCGCGCCAGGAGCCGGGATCCCTGCTCGCGCCGATGCCCGGCACCGTCGTCCGGCTCGCCGAAGGCCTCGCCGAGGGCGTCACGGTCGCCGCGGGTCAGCCCCTCATCTGGCTGGAGGCGATGAAGATGGAGCACCGCGTCACCGCTCCCGCCTCCGGCACGCTCACCGCCCTGCACGCCGCGCCCGGCCGCCAGGTCGAGGTCGGCGCCCTGCTCGCCGTCGTACAGGAGGATCAGTCATGAACGCTCCCGTCCTCGAATCCGAGGAGCACCAGGCCCTGCGCGCCGCCGTCGCCGCTCTCGGCAGCCGCTTCGGACGTGACTACATGACCCGCGTCGTCCGTGAGGAGGGCCACCCCGAGGAGCTGTGGGCGGAGGCCGCGAAGCTCGGGTACCTGGGCGTGAACCTGCCCGAGGAGCACGGCGGCGGGGGCGGCGGCATGTACGAACTGTCGCTGGTCCTTGAGGAGTTGGGCGCATCCGGCGCGCCCTTGCTGATGATGGTCGTGTCGCCCGCGATCTGCGGAACCGTCATCTCCCGCTTCGGCACGCCCGAGCAGAAGGCGGCCTGGCTGCCGGGTCTCGCCGACGGCAGCCGCACGATGGCGTTCGGGATCACCGAGCCCGACGCGGGCTCCAACTCGCACCGCATCACCACGACCGCACGCCGCGACGGGGACAGCGGCGACTGGATCCTGTCCGGGCGCAAGGTGTTCGTCTCCGGCGTCGACATAGCCGATGCGACCCTCATCGTGGGCCGTACGGAAGACGCGCGTACGGGCAGCCTCAAGCCGTGCCTGTTCATCGTGCCGCGCGACGCCGAGGGGTTCGGGCGGCGGCAGATCGACATGGAACTCCAGGCGCCGGAGAAGCAGTTCGAGCTCGTCATCGACGACGTGCGGCTCCCGGCCGACGCGCTCGTCGGCGACGAGGACGCCGGCCTGCTCCAGCTGTTCGCGGGTCTCAACCCCGAGCGCATCATGACGGCCGCGTTCGCGATCGGCATGGGCCGCTTCGCGCTGGCCAGGGCCGTCGGGTACGCGAAGGAGCGCAGCGTCTGGAAGTCGCCCATCGGCGCGCACCAGGCCATCGCGCACCCGCTCGCGCAGGCGCACATCGAGCTGGAGACGGCCCGGCTGATGATGCAGAAGGCGGCCCATCTGTACGACGCGGGCGACGACATCGGGGCGGGGGAGGCCGCGAACATGGCCAAGTACGCGGCGGCGGAGGCCTGCGTGCGGGCCGTCGACCAGGCGGTGCACACGCTCGGCGGCAACGGGCTCACCCGCGAGTTCGGCCTCGCCTCGCTCATCACGGCGTCCCGGGTGGCCCGCATCGCGCCCGTGAGCCGGGAAATGATCCTGAACTACGTGTCCCACCAGACCCTGGGACTGCCGAAGTCGTACTAGCGACCTCGAGCCGGGATCCGGGCTCCTGGGGGTGTCCGGCGGATCATGGCCGGGCTCTCCCCGTGGGGCGCCGTGAAGTGCGTCATAGTTCCGCCGGCGGGTCGTGCCGGTCTCTTCGGGGCCGACATCGGCAACGGCCCACCCCCGTAGGTGAATCCGAGGCCGCCCCGTCGACCGTCCGGGCCGTATGTCGCTCCCGGTCACCGCAGGGCAACTTAGGTAACCCTTCCCCGGGGCTGGGGGTGCCTGGTACTGATGGTCGGGTTCTGCTCAGCTCATCGGAAGTCTCGCCATGAACCAAGACAATTCCCCTGGCCTCATACCCTTCACGATCGACCTGACCTTCGAGGAGGCCCGGCGCCGTGCCGAAGTCGTGGCCGCGCTCGGACCCGACTGGGATCCGGCGGCCGTCCTGCGGGGCGAGGACGAGGCGCACGCCCTCCTCTACTCGGGTCTGGACGCCGGGCAGCAGCGCACCTACGACCTTCTGGTGGCAGCCGGTGTCCTGCCGGGAGAGGGGCCGGGCCGTGCGGCTTCCCATTGACCCGCAGGCGGACATCGCCCGGCGCGCCTGGGTGGCCTGCCCCGTCTGCGACGACGCCCGTCACTGCGCACCCTGTGCCGACCGCCGCAACTGCCGGGAGCACTGGCGCTACCTGATCTCCAATCAGGGGCCGGTCCTCCACCTCCAGTGCCCGCAGTGCACCCACATGTGGTCCCTGAACACCCGGCCGGGCGTGACCGGGCCCGACGGCAGAACGCTCTGACCCGCGGCCGGACGGCCGGATCCTGATTCAAGCGGGCATGCTTGATTGTTTCTGTGCCCGCTGCCACTCTCTGAATGTCGCGCCCACGTGACCGGAGAGGGGCCGTGCCGCGCGCCGACTCGGGAAAGATCCTCCGTCGACAGCTCCGGGAGACATCGTGAGCACTGAGAAGACCCTGGTCCACTCCTCGCACGAGCGCGGGATCACCACCCTCACCCTCGACTCGCCGGCCAACCGCAACGCCCTCTCGGTCACGCTCGTCGCCGAGCTGGCGGACGCGCTCACGGCGTGCGGCAAGGACGACGCCGTACGGGCCGTCGTCCTCACCCACACCGGCAACACGTTCAGCGCGGGCGCCGACCTGAAGTCCCCGCCCCCGCCCGAGGCACTGGTCGCGCTCCTGCGGCAGATCGTCGCGCTCGACCGGCCCGTCGTCGCGCGGATCGCCGGGCATGTGCGCGCGGGAGGGCTCGGCCTGCTCGGGGCCTGCGACATCGCGGCCGCCTCGCACGCCGCCTCGTTCGCGTTCACCGAGGTCCGTATAGGGGTGGCGCCCGCCGTCATCTCGCTGCCCCTGCTGCCCCGCAGCGACCCGCGCGCCGTCGCCCGCTACTACCTGACGGGCGAGCGCTTCGACGCGGCGGAGGCGGTCCGCATCGGGCTCCTGACGACGGCCGGGGACGACGTCGACGCCGCCCTCGCCCCCGTCCTCGACGGGCTGCGCAGGTCGGCCCCGCAGGGCCTGACCGAGACGAAACGGCTGCTCACGGCTAAGGTGCTGGAGGCCTTCGACCGGGACGCGGCCGACCTGAGCGCGCTCTCGGCCCGGCTGTTCTCCTCCGCGCAGGCAGGCGAAGGGATGACGGCCTTCCTCGAACGACGGGATCCCGCATGGGTGCTGTGACCTCATCCGGTACGGCGGTGGAGCGCGCCCCCAAACAGGACCGCAGCCGCGCCACCCGCCGTCGGCTCCTCGAAGCGGCCGTGTCGTGCCTCGCCGAACACGGCTGGTCGGGCTCCACGGTCTCCGTCGTCGCCGAACGGGCCGGGGTCTCGCGCGGCGCCGCCCAGCACCACTTCCCGACCCGCGAGGACCTGTTCACGGCCGCCGTCGAGTACGTCGCCGAGGAGCGTTCGACCGCGCTGCGCGCCCTGCGCCCCCGCGGCCGCACCGAGGTCGTCGCCGCCCTCGTGGACCTGTACACGGGCCCGCTGTTCCGGGCCGCCCTGCACCTGTGGGTGGCGGCGTCGAACGAGCCGCAGCTGGGCGGCCGCGTCACCGAACTGGAGGCCCGCGTCGGCCGCGAGACCCACCGCATCGCCGTGGAGCTCCTGGCCGCCGACGAGTCGCACCCCGGTGTCCGCGAGACCGTGCAGGGCCTCCTCGACATGGCGCGCGGCCTCGGCCTCGCGAACCTCCTCACCGACGACGGGCCGCGCCGCGAGCGGGTCGTCGCGCAGTGGGCGGCGATTCTCGACGGGGCGCTGGGGTGACCCGGGGCAGGTGACGCAGGGGAACGGCGCCGCACGGAAATCCGTGCGGCGCCGCTCGCTCAGCCGGGGGTGCTGCTCAGCCCGACATCTGCCCATACCCCTCGATGTCACGCGGGTCGCGGGTGCCCGGCCCGATGTAGCGGGCCGAGGGACGTACGAGGCGGCCCGTGCGCTTCTGTTCCAGGATGTGCGCCGACCAGCCGGCGGTGCGGGCGCACGTGAACATCGACGTGAACATGTGCGCCGGGACCTCGGCGAAGTCCAGCATGATCGCCGCCCAGAACTCCACGTTCGTCGCCAGGACCCGGTCGGGCCTGCGGGCGTGCAGCTCCGCGAGGGCCGCCTTCTCCAGCGCCTCGGCGACCTCGAAGCGCGGTGCGCCCAGCTCGCGGGCCGTGCGCCGCAGCACGCGCGCACGGGGATCCTCGGCGCGGTACACGCGGTGCCCGAAGCCCATGAGGCGCTCGCCCTTGTCGAGAGCCCGCCGGACGTACGCCTCCGCGTCGCCGGTGCGCTCGATCTCCTCGATCATGCCGAGGACGCGGGAGGGCGCGCCGCCGTGCAGGGGGCCCGACATGGCGCCGACGGCGCCCGACAGGGCGGCCGCGACATCGGCGCCCGTGGAGGCGATGACGCGCGCGGTGAACGTGGAGGCGTTCATGCCGTGCTCGGCGGCGCTCGTCCAGTACGCGTCGACGGCGGCGACATGCTTCGGGTCCGGCTCGCCGCGCCAGCGCTTCATGAACCGCTCGACGACGGTGTCCGCCTTGTCGATCTCGTGCTGCGGCACCATCGGCCTCCCCTGCCCGCGCGCCGACTGGGCGACGTAGGAGAGGGCCATGACGGCGGCGCGGGCGAGGTCCTCGCGGGCCTGCGCCTCGTCGATGTCGAGAAGGGGTTTGAGGCCCCACACGGGCGCGAGCATGGCGAGCGCGGACTGTACGTCGACGCGGATGTCGCCGGAGTGGACGGGGATGGGGAACGGCTCGGCGGGCGGCAGGCCCGGGTTGAAGGCCCCGTCGACGAGGAGGCCCCAGACGTTGCCGAACGAGACCTGGCCGACCAGGTCCTCGATGTCGACGCCCCGGTACCGAAGGGCGCCGCCCTCCTTGTCCGGTTCGGCGATCTCCGTCTCGAACGCGACGACTCCCTCGAGGCCGGGCACGAAGCCGGGGGCACTGCCGGGGTCAAGGCCGGGGTCGGACATCAGGCGGCTCCTCTGAATGTGTACGACTCTGCGTGTGCGGCTCTGCGTGTGTACGGCGGAGGACCGCGGTGGTCGTGTGCGGTCCGCATGGGCGTAACGGTTCTGCGGCGGTATGTGCCGGAATGCTCCGGACTGTGGCGACCCGTCCGGCCTGTTCTGGCCTGTCCGGATCCGCGGTGCCGGCGCGGCTCCGGGGCTCAGGGGCCGGATCGGTCACCACGGTGATGCCCGTTTCGGCAGGCGGTCACCCAACCGAAGGGGCGGCTGGACCGACGACGATATCCGCTGGTGCCACCCTTGGGGAGAGTGCGCGGCACTCAGTGCCACTCAGTGATGAACTCCACGCGGCCGACTGCCCCACGCGTACGGCAGGATGACCGCGTGAGCGACCACGACCACCACGCACCCCAGAACCCCGCCGTCATGCGTGCGCAGTACCGCCTGCCGGGTGAGGGACTCCTGGAGGAGGACGTCCCCGCGCGCCCGATGGAACTGTTCGAGCTCTGGTTCAACGAGGCCACGCGGGCGCGCGGCGTCCTGTACGAGCCGAACGCGATGGTCGTCTCCACGGCGGACGCGGCCGGCCGGCCGAGCTCGCGCACCGTGCTGCTCAAGGCCTACGACGACCGGGGCTTCGTCTTCTACACGAACTACGGCTCCCGCAAGGCCCGCGACCTGGCGGCGAACCACGAGATCGCGCTGCTCTTCCCCTGGCACCCGATGGCCCGCCAGGTCATCGTCTCCGGCACCGTCGCCCATACGAGCCGCGAGGAGACGGCCGCGTACTTCCGCTCCCGCCCGCGCGGCTCCCAGCTCGGCGCGTGGGCCAGCGCGCAGTCGCAGATCCTCACCTCGCGCGCCGAACTCGACGCCGCGTACGCCGAACTCACCGAGCGCTACCCGGAGGGCGAGAACATCCCGGTGCCCGACCACTGGGGCGGCTTCCGCGTCACCCCGCGCACCGTCGAGTTCTGGCAGGGCCGCGAGAACCGCCTCCACGACCGGCTGCGCTACGTCCACGAGCCGTCCGGCGCCTGGCGCGTCGAACGCCTCGGCCCCTGACCCGCGGATCCGCCGCTGCGAAGTCGCGCCGGTACGGAGGCCGCGCCGCTACGAGGTGAGTACGCCGTCCAGGAAAGGCTCGATGGCGGAGCGCAGCGCCTCCGGCCGATCGTAGTGGACGAGATGCCCGGCGTCCGCGATCTCCGCGTACTCGCCCCTGGGCAGGACGCGGACCATCTCCTGCGCCTCGGCGCGGCCCAGCTCGCCGTCGAGGCCGCGGACGACGAGGGTGGGGCAGCGGACCTGGGCCAGCTCCTCCCAGTGCGCGTCGTAGACCCAGGTGGCCCGGGAGACCAGCATCTGGCGGTGGTCGAACACGGGCCGCCAGCCGTCGGCGCTCTCCGCCATGACCTCGGCGTAGAACTCACCGCGCGAGGGCTGGGGCCGCTCCACCCACGGGTCGTCCTCGCCGAACCACTTCCGTACGTCGGCGAGCGTGGCGAAGGGCGTGGGCCAGGCGTCGAACCAGTCCTCCCACTCCCGCTGGGACGCCGCCCCGAGCGCGGAGGCCCGCATGTCGCAGATGATCACGGCGCGTACGAGGTCGGGGCGGCGCGCGGCGAGCTGCCAGGCGGTGAGCGCGCCCATGGAGTGGCCGATGACGACGGCGGGCGCGAGGCCGAGCTGGACGAGGGCGGCCTCGGCGTCCTGGATGTACGCCTCGCGGTCGTAGGGGCCCTCGGGGGGTTTCTGGCTCTGGCCGTGGCCGCGCTGGTCGAGCGCCACGGCGCGGTGGCGCTCGGAGAGCCAGCGGGCGGTGCCCGCCCAGTGCGAGGCCCGGCCCATCAGGCCGTGCAGTAACAGCACGCCGGGGGACTGGTCGACCTCGCCCGTCTTGGGCGGGTCGGCGAACTCCCACGCGGCGAGACTCACGCCGCCCGCCCCGGTCACGTCGATGCGCCGCACCATAGGCTCTGGCACCCCCTTGTGGTCGCGCCTGCAGTGGCATACCCGCGCACGCTATCGAACTCTTTTTCGAAAGCGCGGTCGTTCTCGGCAACACCCCTCGTTCGAGTGACCTCGCTCAAGGATTGACCGCCGCCGTCGAGGGGAGATCTTCAACGGGAGGCGGACCGCTCGGGGAAAACGGTCCGAAGGGGATGACCCTGGGAGCTCGGGGCTCCGGGTCAGCACAGGGGAGGACAGGCCCCGGCGCCGCAAGGCGCCGGGGCCCTCTGTCTGACTGCGCCCTGTCCGTCTGCGCCCTGTCTGGGTACGTCGGCACATCGTCCCGCCCCCTCCCCGCCCGCGCGGCCGGACCGGTGCGGACCCGAAACCGAGACGGTCAAGAGTCCTCAGGTCATATGCCTCTCGCGACAGCCTTGCACGCAAAACGTCCGCGCGCTGCGATTCCGCACAGTGAATCTTGCTTTCTGCGAGAGTTCTCGGAGAATGCGGTGACGTCCCAACTGCGCCTGTGGGAACAGGAGTTGACGCGTCGGTAAGTTACCCCCGGTCGGGGCGTCGGGCTCAGCGCTTGGCGACGAACACGTGCGAGGCGATGTCCGCCGCCAGCTCCGCCGCCTCACCGCTGCTGCCCACCAGGACCCCGCCCGGCGACGCCGTCACACTGACCACGGAGCCCGGCTGGATGCCCGCACGCCGCAGCGTGTACATCAGCTGCGCGTCCGTCTGGATCGGCTCACCGATCCGGCGCACCACGACCGTCTTGCCGTCCGCGCCCGGGTCGAGATCGGCGAGGGACACCATGCCCTCGTCGAGGAACGGGTCCGCGCCGTCCTTCTCGCCCAGCTCCTCCAGCCCCGGGATCGGGTTCCCGTACGGCGATTCGGTCGGGTGGCGCAGCAGCTCGAGCACGCGGCGCTCGACCGCCTCGCTCATCACGTGCTCCCAGCGGCAGGCCTCCGCGTGCACCTGCTCCCACTCCAGGCCGATCACGTCGACGAGCAGACACTCGGCGAGGCGGTGCTTGCGCATCACGCGCGTGGCCAGCCGGCGGCCCTCGTCCGTCAGCTCCAGGTGGCGGTCCGTGGCCACGGCCACCAGGCCGTCGCGCTCCATGCGGGCCACGGTCTGGCTCACCGTCGGGCCGCTCTGGTCCAGCCGCTCGGCGATCCGGGCGCGCATGGGGACCACACCTTCCTCTTCGAGCTCGAGGATGGTGCGGAGATACATCTCCGTGGTGTCGATCAGTCCGGACATACGTGCCCCTCGATTAGCTCTGCTAGCTCACCGCTAGCTCGTGCGCTGGCCCTGACCCAATTCTGACGCATAGCGCTGACAACCGTGCCGCGCCGGGGGAACCGGGCTCCGTACGGCAGGAACGTATTGACAGGGAACTGGTCCGGACCGCAACGTGATGCGCGGCATGCGGACAGTAAGGGACGACGAAGGGGCTCCGCCGATGAGCGACAGCAAGCTGGCCGGTCAGTACCTCGACGCCGCGATCGGCCTGCTGAGGCGGGTGCGCGACGAGGAGGACCGCAACATCGTGGCCGCCGGCACGCTCATCGCCGACACGGTCGCCGACGGCGGCCGGCTCTTCGCGTTCGGCGCGGGGCACTCCTCGCTCGCCGCGCAGGACGTCGTCTACCGCGCGGGCGGACTCGCCCTGATGAACCTGCTGTCCGTACCCGGAGTCGTAGGCGTCGACGTCATGCCCGCCACGCTGGGCTCCGCCCTGGAACGCGTCGACGGGCTCGCGGGCGCCGTCCTGGACTCCAGCCCGGTCCGCGCCGGCGACACCCTCGTGATCATCTCGCTGTCCGGCCGCAACTCCCTGCCCGTGGAGATGGCGATGAACGCCCGCGCGCTGGGCCTGCGCGTGATCGGCGTGACGTCCGTGGCGTACGCCGAGGAGACGAAGTCCCGCCATGCGTCGGGGACGTTCCTCAAGGACCACTGCGACATCGTCCTCGACTCCAAGATCGAGGTCGGCGACGCGGAGCTCACGTACGACACCGTCGACGCCCCCTTCGGGCCGGCCTCCACGATGGTGGCCAGCGCCCTGATGCAGGCCACCATGGCGACGGCCGCGGCCGAGCTCGCCGACCGCGGCATCCAGCCGCCGCTCCTGCGCTCGGGGAACGTGGACGGCGGCCACGAGTGGAACGGCCGCATCTTCACCGAGTACGGCGACCGGATCTTCTACCGGCACTGACGCCAGGGTCGCGGCTACCGGTCGAGGACCCGCACCAGGTCGAGCGTCCCGGCGATCCGGGCCGCGACACTCTCCGCGTACGTGGCGTCGGTCCGCTCGAACTGTGTGCGGCTGGGCCCACGCAGGAACGTCACCACGCCCAGGGTGCGCGCCCGGCTGCGCAGCACCGCGCACAGGGCGTGCACCGTGCCCTCGGGCCACTGTCTGGTCTCGGCCCACTCGCGCGCCCGCGCGGCGTCACGCCCGCTCGCGCTCGCCCGGACCGAACCCGTGCGCTCCACGCACTGCAGCGCCGGGTGGCCCTCCGGATAGCGCAGGGGCAGCGTCGTGCGCGACACCAGCAGGCTCGGCCCCGGCGCTCCCGAAGGCGTCGCGGCCGCCCGCGCGAGGCGCACCGGGCCCGTGCGGTCCTCGTCGGCGCCCCGGCCGGTCTGCTCGTCGCCGACGACCAGGTCGATCAGCGCGTGGTCGGCGAACCCGGCCAGCGCGAAGTCCAGATGGGTGGTCGCCGCTTCCGCCGGGTCCTCGCACTCGGCGGCGGCCCGCGTGGCCCGGTGCAGCTGGTTGGCCCGGAACCGCAGCTGCGCCGCCTCCTGTTCCGTCTGCTTGGCCTCGGTGACGTCCTGGAACAGCCATCCGACGCCCAGCGGTACGGGTTCCTCCGCCAGCGGTGAGGCGAGCCGCACGAAGCCGCTGCGCCAGCACCTGCGCGCGTCGCCCTCCGGGAGCCGCACCGTCACCCACAGCTCGGCGGGGGCCGGCGGGGCGCCCTCGGCGAGCACATGGGCGAGCGCGCTCTCCAGTTCCTCGACGCCCTGCGAGATCAGGTCGCCGAGGGGGCGTCCGAGCAGCGCGGTGCGGCCGGCGCCGAGCGCCCGCGCGGCGTGCACGTTCACGACGGCGGGCCGCAGGTCGGCGTCGACGAGGACGACTCCCCAGGACGCGTCCTCGAAGAGGGCCTCGCTCAGGGCGATCGACCGCTCCAGGTCGATCTGGGTGTGCACCTCGCTGAACGCGCAGTACAGCCCGGCCGGCTTGCCGTCGGGCCCGCGCACCGCGGCGGACTGCGTACGCACGAGGATCCGCCCGCCGTCCTTGGTGAGCAGTGCGAACTCGTGGACCTGCCGGCCCGGCGCCCGCATCGCGGCCATCAGCCGGGCCTCGACCTCGTCGGCGTCGGCGCTGCGCACGGCCCATCCGGAGAACCCGCGCCGTCCCACGGCCTCGGCGGCGGACCAGCCGAGGATGCGCTCGGCCTCCCGGTTCCAATGGGTCACGATCCCGTCGGCGTCGAACGCGCAGAGCGCGGCGTCCATCCCGTCGAGCAACGCGGCAAGAAGATCGGCCCCGTCCCGCTCGGGCTCGTCGGGCCCGAGCTCGTCGGTGGCCCCACTACGCCGGGAAGCACTCACCTGGCACCCCCTGCAGGCTGTGTCCGCGTGTTCCGCACTTCAGATCATTCAACTCGAACGTGACGCAGCACACACGGAGTTCGGGGAAATCGTTGCGTCCCGGAGATCCGGGGGAACGTTCCCTTCCTTGATCACAGCCTACGACCTCGCGCACGGGCCGAGCCGTGGGCCCGTTAATTCACTTGAAGGCATCCCGGACCCTTCTTAGGCTGGGGGGTACACAGGAAGGGAGGTGGTTCGGCAGATGTATGAATACCGGACGCGTGAGGTGACTGCGGGCTAGCAGCCCGGCGTCGCAACTCGATTTCGGCGCCGGACCAGCACGTGAGAGCTGCGTGCAGCCGGCCCCAATCCCAAGCAGTCGCCCGACCCGCGAGCCGCCGGTACGTCCGGCCGGCTTCCACCCGTCCCGTACGGGAGGAGACCTGGCTCGCGGGTCGTCCGCGTGTGCGGACGGGCCCGGACACCTGTGATCAGGTGAAGACGACCGTCCGGCGCCCGTTCAGCAGGATCCGGCGCTCGGCGTGCCACTTCACGGCGCGGGCCAGTGCCTGGCACTCCACGTCGCGGCCGATCGCCACGAGCTGGTCCGGCGTCACGTCGTGGCCGACGCGCTCGACCTCCTGCTCGATGATCGGGCCCTCGTCGAGGTCGGCCGTCACATAGTGCGCGGTCGCGCCGATCAGCTTCACGCCCCGCGCGTGTGCCTGGTGGTACGGCTTGGCGCCCTTGAAGCTCGGCAGGAACGAGTGGTGGATGTTGATGATCCGCCCGCTGAGCTCCTTGCACAGGTCGTCCGAGAGGACCTGCATGTAGCGGGCCAGGACGACCAGTTCGACACCCTCGGCGCGCACCAGGTCGAGGATCTGCGCCTCGGCCTCGGGCTTGTTGTCCTTCGTCACCGGGATGTGGTGGAAGGGGATGTCGTACGACTTCACGAGTTCGGCGAAGTCCGTGTGGTTCGAGACGACCGCCGCGATGTCGACGGGCAGGGCGCCGATCCGGGCGCGGAACAGCAGGTCGTTCAGGCAGTGGCCGAACTTCGACACCATCAGGACGACGCGCATCCGCTCAGCGGAGCGGTGGATCTGCCAGTCCATGTGGAAGGAGTCGCCGATCGCGGCGAAGCTGGCCCGCAGCTTCTCCGCCGTGACGGGCGCGTCCGCCGAGAAGTGGACCCGCATGAAGAACAGGCCCGTGTCGTGGTCGCCGAACTGCTGGCTGTCCTCGATGTTGCAGCCGGTCATGAAGAGGTAGCTCGACACGGCGTGCACGATGCCCTGCTTGTCGGGGCAGGAGAGAGTCAGGACGTACTGCTCGCCGCCGGCGGCGCCGGACGCGGAGGACTGCTCATTCATGCAGGCAAGGGTCCCATACGCGTAACCCCCGCCGGGCCGCCGTCCCGCTGGTCGGACGGCAGCCGCGCGGCGCTCAGGCCGCGCGCGTCATGATCCGCAGGACTTCGAGGGTGCGGGGCGCCGCGTCGGGGTCGTCGCCGTCGCTCGTGGCGAGCGCGACGTGCGCGTCCCGCGCGGAGTGCACCGCTTCCGGCCACGCCTGGTGGTCGAGATAGGCGGAGACGGGTGCGTCGGGGCCCACCTGGTGCATGATCCGCAGCACGCGCAGCACGGCGGTGTCGACGAGCTGTGCCTCCTGGGAGTCCCGGAAGATCGTGCCGACGTACTTCTCGGCGGACCAGTTGTCGAGCCAGGTGTCCTCGACGAGGCGGTACACGGCGTCGGTGACGTCCCCGAACCCGTCCACGCCCGCGAGCCAGACGTTTCGCTGGAACGCGGGGTCGGAGAGCATGTGCAGCGCGGAGCGCACATTGCTGCGCCAGCGCCACCACGGCATGTCGTTGAGTGGCATGCCGCCCATGGTGGAGGAGCGACGGCCGCGACGGGAAGACTTCTCCGAGCTTTGCACGGTCATCGATCGTACGTGCCGTCCTCTTCGGCCCGTCCCGGCCCCCGTAATTCACCTCCACGTCACCGCACGTTGACCGCAGGTCACTCGTGGGTTAGGGATGCGGCGGAATCGTGCAGGTTCATGACTGGCCGGCGTCGCACCACCATCCCGCGCACCACCCGCACCCTTCGTTCCACCGTGCTTTCGGCGGCGGTGTGGGCGGCTTGTGCGTCGCTCGCCGCCGGATGCGGTCTCGTCTCCGACGTCACCGGGGGCTCCAAGGACCCCATCACGGTGATGACATGGGCGCCCGAGAAGACCCAGGCGACCAACATGCCCGGCATGCCCGCCATGGCACGCGCCTACGCGCGCTGGGTCAACGCCCACGGCGGCATCGGCGGCCGCGACCTCAGGGTCATCACCTGCAACGACAACAACGACACCGTGGGCGCCGCCCGCTGCGCCAGGGACGCCGTCGAGCAGAACGCCGTGGCGGTCGTCGGCTCCTACAGCCAGCACGCCCGCTCCTTCCTCGGCCCCCTGGAGTCCGCCGGCATCCCCTACATCGGCGGCTACGGCGTCACCGACGAGGAGTTCGCCAGCCCTCTGTCGTATCCGGTCAACGGCGGCCAGCCCGCCCTGATGGCCGGGAACGGACGGCAGCTGGCCGCCGCGGGCTGCGACCGCACCTCGCTCGTGCGCCCCGACACCGTCGCCGGCGACCAGCTGCCGCTGCTCCTCGACACGGGCCTGTCCGCGGGCCGCAACCGCGCGTCCGACGTGCGCGCCGCCGAGGACGCCACCGACTACACGGAGCAGGCCCGCCAGGCGCTCCTGCGGGCCGGCGCCGACCCGGTCGGGAAGGGCTGCGTCACGGCGGTCCTCGGCGACCGCACGGACACGTTCTTCGACTCGTTCCGCCGCACCCGCGACTCCTATCCGAAGGTGCGGATCTCGACCGTCCTCGGCAGCGTCGACCAGACGGTCATAGACCGCTCGGGCGGCAAGTCGGGCGTCTACGAAGGGGCGTACGTCACCGGCTGGTATCCGGTGGCGACCGACCGGCGGTGGGCGACGATGCGCAAGGTCATCAGTGAGCAGGCGTTCGGCGACAACCGGATCGACCCGGCGGACGCGGGCGTGCAGACGACATGGATCGCGTACACCGTCCTGAGGCAGGTCGTCGAGTCGCTCGGCGACGGTGATGTGACGGCGCGCACGGTGCGCGGGGCGCTCGACGGCGGCCTGAAGGTGCGCACGGGCGGGCTGACGCCGACGCTGAGCTGGCGCTTCGAGGACATGATCGCGGCCAGCGGCTTCCCGCGGCTCGTCAATGCCGACGTCACCTTCCAGGTGGTGCGCGACGGGCGGCTCGTGGCCGCGCGCCGCGGACTCGTCGACGTGTCGCGCACGCTGGAGGCGACCCCCACGGGCTGATCCCGCCCGGGCCGCCTCCGTATCGGCTAGAGCTGGTACGGCTTGCGCTGCGGGAGGCTCCACTGCGTCGCGATGCTGTTCCACAGCTTCGACGCCTGGGTCTTCTGCGTGGAGGCCGTGCCGCTGGCCTGGTCGCCCGCGCGGCGCTGCGGGGTGGGCCTGGCGTGGCCCTTCTTGCAGCCGTTCTTGCCCGCGACCTGGTCGGCCCACGCCGCGTAGTGGCTGTCCGCGGAGGCGGAGGCCTGCCACGCCTTGGTGAGGGCCTGCGTGAGCGCCGCGTGGTCGGGCAGCTTGTCCACGGAGAGCCCGGCGAGCCGGGTCACGAGCCCGGTGCGCTGGGTGGCGGCGCCGCGCAGGTCGCTGGCGGCCTTGCCGAGGTCCTTGCAGGCACCGATGTTCGCGACGGCCCTGATCACCGTGTCGCGGCTGTTGTTGGAGTCGGCGAGGAGCTTGTCGAGGGCGACGGCCTGCGCCTTGGCCGGGTCGGCGGGCGTCGGGGACGAGCTGTCCGGCGCGCCAGTCGCGGCGGCGGGCTTGGCGTCGTCGCCCTTGTTCTCGTCGCTCCCACTGCTGATGAGGGCGCCCGCACCGATGCCGACGACGAGGATGCCGACGCCGATGGCGGCGATGAGCGGCACCTTCGAGCCGGTGCGGCTCTGGCCCTTGCGGGCGGCGGCCCGCCCGGTGGGCTCGTACGGGGCCTGCGGCTGCCCGGCCTGGCCCGGCCCTCCGGGTCCGCCGGGGCCCGCGGGCTGGCCGGCGCGCGGGTCGAAGCGGGGCATCTGCTGAGTCGAGGCGGGCGCGTCCGGCTCCGGCTCGGTGCGGAAGAGGCTGTCGAACTCGGCCGGGGGCTGGCGGTCGCCGGGGGCGCCGGGGCGGATGCCGTAGGGCGCGCTCGGCGGCGGCGGCGAGGGCACGGGCGCGATGTACTGCGTGGCATCGCTGTCGGTGCCCGCGGGCGGCATGGGCGCGGAGCCGTACGGCTGCTGCTGGGGCGGCGGCATCTGGCCGGGGGCGTTCGCGCGGCCCAGGTACTGGGTGGCGTCGGCGGGCACCTCGGGCGGCAGGGCCCCGGGCGCGACCGGCGCGATGTACTGCGTGGCGTCCGCGTCGGAGGGCGCGGTCGGGGCTATGTACTGCGTCGCGTCCGAGGCGGAGGCCGGCGGCAGCGGCGCGGAGCCGTACGGGGCGGCCGGGGCACCGGCAGGCGGCAGCGGCGCGGAGTAGTGCTGCTGCGGGGCGGCCGGGGGCAGCGGGGCCGCGGCCTGCGGCGCGTTCTCACCCGGCAGCGCGGACGGCGCGCCCCACTCGTACGTGGGCATCGGGCCGCCGGAGGCCGCCTGCGCGGACTCGGGGCCCCACGGCTGGCCCCAGGGGCTGCCGCCCGAGGGGGCGACGTGCGACTGGTCGCCGAAGGTACCCGGCAGCAAGGGCTCGCTGCCGTCGGCGGGCAGCACGACGCCTTCGTGTGCCTGCCGCACCGAGGGAAGGTGCGGATCCTCGCCCTGTCCGCTCTGCTGCGTCACCGGGACTCCTACGACTGGGGGACCTTCGGAATCGTCGGCTCACGCTACCGGGTCCCCGCACACACGTGCCACGCAGCTCAGAACCCCACAGCCTCCCCACACCTCCAAGTAACAAAACAGGCCCGCAGAACGCTGATTAGCGCCCTCCCCAAGCGGGTTGAGGCGTCCGTCACACAAGGTTCACGTGTACGTCTCCTGCGCGCCGCTCACAAAACTTCACGCGGCCTGAAGATCGAGGCGCGCACCGAACTCCCGGACCACGGGTTCGTCCCGGTACGGCTCCAGGCGCTGCCTGAAGTCGTCCAGGTACTCGGCGCCCCGGTTCGAGCGCAGCGTGCCGAGGAGTTCCACCGCCCGCGTCCCCGTCTGGCAGGCCTGCTCGACCTCGCGCTGCTGCACCTGCGCCGTGGCGAGCAGCACCAGGCCGATCGCCCTGCGCCGAGCCCGCGACTGAGGATGCCCGGCCAGGGACGCCTCGGCCTGCCGCCGCGCGGCCTCGGCCTGCCCCAAGTCCCGGTAGCAGTGGGCCAGTTCGTCCGCGAGGTACGCGGCGTCGAAGTGCGCGATCCAGGCCGGGTCGTCGCCCGAGTCCGGCTCGGCCCGCTCCAGCGCGGCCAGCGCGCTGCCGGCCACCGCCTGCGTGGCCCGCGCGTCCCCGAGCAGGGCGTGGCCGCGCGCCTCGGCCGCGTAGAACATCGCCTCCGCACGCGGGGTCACCCGCCCGCGGGCCCCCTCCTGCGCCGCGCGCGCCAGCTGGGCGATCTCGCGTGGGTTGCCGAGCTGCGCCGCCAAGTGGCTCATGGACGCGGCCAGTACGTATCCGCCGTATCCGCGGTCCCCGGCGGCCTGGGCGAGGCGCAGCGACTGGATGTAGTACCGCTGGGCGAGACCCGGCTGTCCCGTGTCGACGGCCATGTATCCGGCCAGCTCCGTCAACCGGGCGACCGCCGCGAACAGTTCACGCCCCACGGCCTCGCGGTACGAGCCCGCGAGCAGCCCCGACACCACACTGTTCAGATAGTGGACGACCACCGGCCGCACATGCCCGCTGCCGTACTGGTGGTCAAGGTCCGTCAGCGCCTGGGTCATCGCCCGCACGGCCGCCACGTCCGACGTCCCGACCCGCGGCCCCGCCGACCGCGCGACCTGGGAGTCGGGTACGGAGATCAGCCAGTCCCGGCTCGGCTCGACCAGTGCGGACGAGGCCACCGACGACCCGGACAGGAAGTCCCTGCGCCCCACGTCGCTGCGCCACAGCTCGCACACCTGCTCAATGGCGCCGAGGACGGTCGGCGAGAACTGGAGGCCGACGCCCGAGGCGAGGTTCTTGCCGTTGGCCATGCCGATCTCGTCGATCGTGACCGTGCGGCCGAGCTTGCGCCCGATGGCCTCGGCGATGATGCCGGGCGCCCGGCCGCGCGGCTGCTGGCCGCGCAGCCAGCGCGCCACCGACGTCTTGTCGTAGCGCAGGTCGAGGCCGTGCTCCGATCCGCACATGTTGACCCGGCGGGCCAGTCCGGCGTTCGAGCAGCCGGCTTCCTGGATGAGCGCCTGCAGCCGTTCGTTGGGCTGTCGCGCTACGAGAGGCCTTGCGGCCATGGCGTACCCCCTGTGTGCACCGTGGACCATCGGGCGGACTCGGGCCCGTCGTCACACTCCCGGTCGGGCCCGCCTTGAGGTGATCAATGCCCTGAGATCAAACGGAAGATGCGCCACAAAGAAGGGCAAAACAAGCAAGAGCCCCAACTGGTGGCCGGTCGGTGGACAGCACCCTCGTCTGGTCCTCCGGGCTGGCTACCCCCCGGCCGGGGCCATTCCTCCCGCGCGCCCCCGCCCATGCATCCATGCGCCCCACGTGCAGGATCGGTGCTGCGGGCCCCCGCGCGCGTGCGCCCGTAACCCCGGATGGCGGCGGGAGTTGAGAACGTCGTGGAAGAGACCATCGGAGTCACCTCGGCAGTCACCTCGTCCGTCACCTCGCCTCCCCAGATCCCCAAGCAGCGCGGAGAGGCCCTCCTCGACGCCGCCGTGCGCTACGCGGAGGAACGCCACTGGGACGTGTTCCCCGGCACCTGGCTGGAGGTCGACGAGGGCAGGCAGCGCTGCTCCTGCGGCGACGCCAGGTGCGCGGCCCCCGGTGCCCACCACGCGCGCGAGGACTGGGCGAACCAGGCCACCGGGAGCGCGACCGCCGCCCGCCGGCTGTGGTCCAAGCAGCCCACCGCCTCGATCCTGCTGCCGACAGGGCGCACGTTCGACGCGATCGACGTGCCCGAGACCGCCGGGTTCCTGGCCCTGGCCCGCATGGAGCGCATGGAACTCACCCTCGGCCCGGTCACCTGCACCCCCGACCGCCGGATGCAGTTCTTCGTCCTGCCGGGCGCCGCCGCGAAGGTCCCCGACCTGGTCCGCAAGCTGGGCTGGCCGCCCGCCTCCCTCGACCTGGACGCGTTCGGCGAGGGCTCCTACGTCGCGGCGCCGCCCACCCGCTTCGGCGGCCGGGGCGCCGTCCAGTGGGCCTGCCGCCCCACCGCCGCGAACCGCTGGCTGCCGGACGCCGAGGAGCTCATCTCCCCACTGGCGTACGCGTGCGGGCGGGAAGGCCGCCGGTAGAACCACAACAGCGCGTCCCGCGGCCACGTATGGTGCGGACGGGCCCCTGCTCGAGCGGAGTCGAGAGCTTGGGGGAGGGTGACGGCGACGAAGGACGGCGGGCGGCACAGTGACCGAGGCGGGGACCGAGGCCGGTGCGCCGGCCGTACGCGTGAAGGACCTCTGGAAGGCGTTCGGCCAGAGCGTCGCCGTCGCGGGGATCGATCTCGCCCTTCCCGCGGGCAAGTTCATCGGCCTCGTCGGGCCGAACGGCGCGGGAAAGACGACCACCCTGTCCATGGTCACCGGACTGCTCCGGCCCGACCGGGGAGCGGTCGAGGTCGTCGGCCACGACGTGTGGCGGGACCCCGTCGAGGTGAAGGCCCGCATCGGCGTGCTCCCCGAGGGCCTGCGCCTGTTCGAGCGGCTCTCGGGGCGCGAACTGCTCGCCTACACGGGCAGGTTGCGCGGTCTGCCGGGCGCCGAGGTCGACAAGCGCGCCGCCCAGCTCCTCGACGTGCTCGACCTCTCCGGGGCCCAGCACAAACTCGTCGTCGACTACTCGACCGGCATGCGCAAGAAGATCGGGCTCGCCGCCGCGCTCCTCCACAACCCCGAAGTCCTCTTCCTGGACGAGCCGTTCGAGGGCGTCGACCCGGTCTCCGCGCAGACCATCCGCGGCGTCCTGGAGCGCTATACCGGCTCCGGGGCGACCGTCGTCTTCTCCTCCCACGTCATGGAGCTCGTCGAGTCGCTCTGTGACTGGGTCGCCGTCATGGCCGCCGGCCGCATCCGCGCGCAGGGGCCCCTCGCCGAAGTGCGAGGCGACGCGCCCTCCCTCCAGCAGGCGTTCCTCGAACTCGTCGGCGCGAACAGCCGCGACACCACCTCCGACCTGGACTGGCTGGGAGGCGGCCGGTGACCACGACGACCGTCACGCTGGTCCGCCTCAAGCTGGCGCTCCTGCGCAACGGCCTGCGCGGGTCCACGGGCCGCCGCGCCGCCTACATCGCCACGCTCGTCGTCGTGCTCCTCGTCGCGGCGCTCCAGCTCATCGGCCTGATCGCCCTGCGCGGCAGCACGCACGCGGCGACGCTCTGCGTCATCCTCACCGCCGTACTCGCCCTCGGCTGGGCGGTGATGCCGCTCTTCTTCCCCTCCGGCGACGAGACCCTCGACCCGACCCGCCTCGTCATGCTCCCGCTGCGTCCGCGCCCGCTCGTGAGGGGCCTGCTCATCGCGTCCCTCGTCGGGATCGGCCCCCTGTTCACGCTCTGCCTCGCGGTCGGAGCGGTGATCGCGCTGGCACACGGGGCGGCCGCGGCTGCCGTCGCGGTCCTGGCCGTCGCCCTCACCCTGCTCACCTGCGTCGCCCTCGCCCGCGCCGTGGCCGCCGCCAACATCCGGCTGCTCACCAGCCGCAAGGGACGTGACCTCGCCGTCCTCAGCGGGCTCGTCATCGCCGTCGGCGCACAGGTCGTCAACTTCGGTGCGCAGAAGCTCGGTTCGTCAGGCGGCCTCGGGGCGCTCGACCCGGCGGGCGAGGTGCTGGCCTGGATCCCGCCGGCGTCCGCGATCGGCGCCGTCGACTCGGTCAGCCAGGGCTCGTACGGCGTCGCGGCGGCCCGCCTCGTCCTGTGCGCGGCCGCCCTCGCCGGACTCCTGTACGCCTGGCAGCACGCCCTGACCCGCCTCATGACGTCCCCCGACGGCTCCACGCTCCAGGCCGCCGAACCCACCCGCCGCAGGCGCACGTCCCGCGGCCCCCGCCTTCTGCCCGACGGCCGCACGGGCACGGTCATGGAGCGCGCCCTGCGCTATGTGTGGCGCGACCCGAAGACGAAGGCGGCCTGGGTGACGTCCCTCGCCATCGGCCTGATCGTGCCGGTCTTCAACGCGCTCCAGGGCACCGGCTCCATCTACTTCGCGTGCTTCGCCGCCGGAATGCTCGGCATCCAGATGTACAACCAGTTCGGGCAGGACACCTCGGCGTTCTGGATGGTCGCCATGACCATCTCCTCGCCGCACGACGCCTATGTGGAACTGCGTGGCCGCGCCCTCGCCCTCCTGACGATCACCCTGCCGTACGCGACGCTGGTCACCGTCGTCACGACGGCGATGCTCGGCGACTGGCGGGCCCTGCCCGAGGTCCTCGGCCTCTCCTTCGCGCTGCTCGGCGCGATGCTCGCGACCGGCGCCTGGTCGTCGGCCCGTTTCCCGTACTCGATCCCCCAGGAGGGCTACAAGAACGTCGCCCCGGGGCAGGCGGGCCTCGCCTGGATATCGATCTTCGGCGGGATGGTCGCGGCGGCCCTGCTGTGCGCCCCGGTCATCGCCGTCGCGATCTGGCTGCACGTGTCGGGCGCCGAGTCCGCGACCTGGCTGCTGCTGCCGGTCGGGGCCGCGTACGGAGCGGGGATCACCCTGGCGGGCCTGCGCCTGGCCGCCCCGCGCACGGCGGCCCGGCTGCCGGAGATCCTCGCGGCGGTCAGCAAGGGATGACGCGTGCCGCGGCGCGCCGTCACATCCTGCTGAGCGACGCCGTCGCGTAGAGGACGTCGTGGATCGCCTCGCGGTCGCCGTCCTGTCCTGCGGCCGCCTCCTCCGGGGTGACGTGACCGGCCGCCAGACGGCAGAACTCGACGCCGTCCAGGGCGACATGGGCCACCTCGTGCTCCGCCGAGCCGACCGCGCCGGGGGAGTCCAGGGAGATGAGCCACTCGCCCCCGCCCGCCCCCTCGACCTCGAGGCGCAGGGTGCGGCCCGGCGCGCCCGCGGCGACGAGTCCGCGGGCCGGTGCGGCGAGGCCCGCACGGCGGCGCCCCGCGAGGGAGTCGGGCAGGAGCCGGGCCGCCAGGTCGATCATGCGGTTCAGATGGCGGGGCGACGGCGGCTCGTACGGGTAGTCCACCGCCTCCGCGATGTCCTCGGCGTGCACCCAGCACTCGAAGGCGCGGTCCAGCATCGAGTCGCGCAGCGGCAGTGTGAAGTCCCCGTACGGGACCGCCAGCTGCCCGGAGGTGCGGGTGCGGCCCGTGGAGCCGCTCGGGTCGGCGGCGAACGACACCGTGCGGATCACGGCGTGCGACTGCTCGCGCCAGGGGCCGCGGACGGCGCGGGTGGGCGGGAAGTGAGAGGCCTTCCAGAACGTCTCCGTGCGGCTCTCCGGGGTGCGGCGCTCCTCGGGTGCGACGCCGAACAGCGGGTCGTCGAGACCGAGTGCGACGGCGACGAGGCCGTCCACGCTCATCAGGTGGGTGAGCACCCCGGCGACGGTCGTCTTGCGGCTGACCCGGTCGTCGCCCTCGTACCAGCGAAGCCGTATGGGCGCGTGCCACTCGGAGTCGCCGATGTCCTGGAGCAGGGCGTCGAGGCGGGCGGTCTCCGCGTCGTACGGAGCGGCCCACTCGGGGACCGGGATGCGGGGCGGACGCCGGGTCAGGCAGCCTTCGAGGACGCGGGAGCGCAGCATCGGGTCGAGGTCGAGGCTCTCCTCGGAGTGCAGCAGGCCCACGGCGTCCCGCAGCCGCAGCGCCTCCTCGGCGCACGGGCCGCAGCCGCCGAGGTGCACCTCCACGGCGACGCTCTCCTCGGCCGAGCACGCGGCCAGCGCCCACGCGCCGAGGAGGGACTTGAGGACGCGGTGCTCCAGGACGAGCGGCTCGGGGACGTGGTCCGGCAGCGGGCGCCCGGTGTCCTCCACGGACGAGCGCGGCGTCGGTATCCGGGCGCTCGCGGCGGCGTCGGAACGGCCGGTGCCCTCGGGCTCCCCGGAGCCGTCACGGTTGTCGGGGTGGTCGGGCTGTTCGGCGTTGCCGAAGGGGTTGGGCCCGCTCACAGCGCCCTCCCGTGTCCGGGAGATCCCGGCGGGGTGCCGGAGGCGCCGCTGTCGTGCGCCGTGGACAGGAGCTGGAGGCCGAGGCGCAGGCGGCGGCGTGCCTCGTCCTCGGTGACGCCGAGGTCGACGGCGGTCTGGCGGTAGTCCCTGCGCTGGAAGTACGCCAGTTCGAGCGCGGCGCGCAGCGGGGCGGGCATCGACGTGACGATGTAGTCGGCGCGGGCGGCGGCGGAGGCGTGCCGCACCCTGCGCTCCAGGTCCTCCGTGGTGCCCTCGCCGCTGCGGACGAGCGCGGCGGACTCGGTCTGGCGCAGGCGGTGGACCGCGCGCCGGTGGGTCAGCGTGGCGATCCAGGAGCGCAGCGGACCCTGCTTGGGGTCGTACGCGTCGGGGTTCTCCCAGACGTGGGTGAAGACGTCGCGCGTGATGCGGTCGGCCGCGGCCTCGTCACCGAGCACGCGGTGCGCGAGCCCGTGCACGAGTGACGCGAAGCGGTCGTACAGCTCGCCGAGCGCGGCGGCCTCCCCGTGCGCGAGCCGCTGCTGCATCCTCCGGTCCCACCGGGTCGGAGTCTCCTTGGCCATGCGGCCCCCTCACCGTGTGCCTTCCCTCGAATGTAGTCGGACCCGCCGACAACGCATGTGTCTTTGCGGCAAAGGTCGACCTGCCCGGATGCGGATGGTAAGGAGACGGTCACGATGCGCGGACCTTTGGTGCCGAGAGCGACCCAAAATCCGATCACTTGGGTCTTAACCGGGCCATATGTGATACGCCTGCAGTGGTGTTTCAGCACCTCGCGGTCGGGCAGCCGCGAAAGAAGACAACCGTAAGCAGAGGTTCCGGATCAACGAGAGGCGTGGCACGTGACGCTCAGGGTGACCGAGGGACAGCAAGGCGGCTGGGCCGTCGTGCGGGTGTCGGGCGAGATGGATCTCGCCACCTCACCCGCGCTGCGCCAGCAGGTGCACGACGCGGTCGCGGACGGCCGGCACAGCCTCGTCCTCGACCTCTCGCAGGTCCTCTTCTGCGATTCGAGCGGGGTCGGCGTGCTGATCGCGGCCCGCCGTCTGATGCGTTCCTGCCGTGGCGAGCTCCGGCTGATCCTGCCCGCCAAGGGGGCCGAGGACGGCTCGCACGTCAACCGCGTCCTGTCGGCGCTCGGCGTGCGCCGCCTCTTCGAGGTGTACCCGGACGTGCTGACCGCCGTGAACGACGAGGCGGCGCCCCTCTCGGCCTGACGCACACCCGTGTGTCCGGGCGGCCGGACACGGAAGTTGTTGCGGAATTTCCCCGGTCTTGGCACAAGCGTCGCTGTGAGGGCCCCCGGCGCCGCTCCACGACGTACGCTCCCTGGCGAGAGGACGGGCAGGACCCGTACCACCACCGATGCGAGAGGCGGCCGAGGGGACATGGACCACGCCGAGAGCACCGATCACGCCGAGTACGAGCGCAGGATCGCTGCCCGGTTCGCCGGCTTCGACCAGGACGGCAACGGCTACATCGACCGCGAGGACTTCGTGACCGCGGCCAAGGGCCTGCTTGCCGAGTTCACCACGACGGCGCGCTGCGACAAGGGCCAGGCGCTCTACGCGGGCGCCGAGGCCTTCTGGCAGGGCATGGCCGGCATAGCGGACGTGGACGGTGACCAGCGCGTCACGCGCGAGGAGTTCGTGACGGGCGCGGTGAAGCGGCTGCGGGACAACCCGGAGCGGTTCGCGGAGATCGCCCGCCCCTTCCTGCGGGCCGCCATCGCCGTCGCGGACCAGAACGGCTCGGGCCTCACCCCGGCGGGCGCGGAGCGCGTCCTGCGCGTCCTCGGCGTCGACCCGTCCCTGGTGGGCCCGGTCGCCGCCGCGCTGGACGCGGACGGCGACGGGCGGATCTCCGAGGAGGAGATCGTCACCGCCTTCGCCCACTACTTCACCGTTTCGGAATAGCGTTCGCCGGGCTCGTGCCCGCATAGCGCTCGCGCAGCTTGTACTTGAGCACCTTGCGCAGGGTGTCGTTGCGCGGAAGGGCGTCCACCAGCTCCAGCTGCTCCGGCAGCTTGTGCGTGGACAGCCCTTCCGACCGCAGATGGGACGCCATCGCCTCCAGGGTCAGCGGCTCGGTGCCGTCGCGCTGGACGACGACCGCGCACACCCGCTCGCCGCGCTCGGGGTCCGGGAGCCCGACGACCGCCGCGTCACCCACGGCGGGGTGCGCGTGCAGCAGGTCCTCGATCTCCTTCGCGGAGATGTTCTCGCCCTTGCGGATGATGATGTCCTTGGCCCGCCCGGTGAGCACCAGATGCCCCGTGTCCCTCACGTGCCCGAGGTCGCCGGTGACGAGGAACCCGTCGCCGGCGAAGGCGGCCGCCGACTGCACGGGGTCCAGATAGCCCTGGCAGACGGCCTCCCCGCGCAGCCTGACCTCGCCGTCCACGCCGTACGGGACCTGCTTGCCGTCCGCGTCCGTCACCCGGATCTCCATGCCCTCGGGGGGCCGTCCCTCCGTCGTGGCGAGGTTCTCCGCGGTGTCGTCGGGGGCACCCATCGTGATCATGGGGACCTCGGTCATGCCGTATCCGTGGGTGAGCTGACAGCCCATCTCCCGTACGACCGCGTGGTAGATCTCGGGCGGCTTGGGCGCGCCGCCGCCCGCGAGGAGCCGCAGCGTCGGGACGATCGGGTCCGCCGGGGACTTGCGCTGTTCGGTCAGGAACATCGAGTAGAAGGCCGTGGAGCCGCCCGCGACGGTGACCCCGTGGCGCCGGTAGCCGTCGAGCGCGTCCGGCAGCGCGAACTGCTCGAACATCACCGCGGGGAACCCGTACAGGAGCAGCATGACCGTGTAGTCGGGGCCCGCTATGTGCGCGAAGGGGAACGCCATCGAGCCGACGTCGGACGCCGACAGGTGCAGGGCGTGCGCGAGGCAGGAGCCGCCGGCGATCAGTGAGCGGTCGGTGTGGAGGACGCCCTTGGGGTCGGAGGTCGTGCCGGAGGTCCAGTAGATCCAGCGCACGGACGTGCCGTCGGAGGGCGGGGGCGGCAGTACGGACGGGTCGCCGTCGGGCAGCGTGTCGTACGCCTCGAAGATCCCGCGTGCGCCGAGGCGCCGGGCCATCTCCGTGTGGTCGAAGCCGCGCCACACGCCCGGGGTCGCGAAGAACTCGGCCTTCGACTCGCGCAGCGCGAAGCCGACCTCGCGGTCCCGGTAGAAGGGGATGACGGGGGACTGGACGGCGCCGATGCGGGCGAGGGCGAAGGAGAGCAGCGCGGTCTCGATGCGGGTCGGGAGCTGCCAGGCGACGACCGTGCCGGGGCGTACGCCCATGCCGTACAGGCCGGCGGCGACCCGCTCGCCGCGGTCGCGCAGCTCGCCGAAGGTCAGGCGCCGGTCGTCCTTCGCGTCGGGGGCGGACTGGATCAGCACGGGAGTGTCGGGGGTGAGGGCGGCGCGGCGCTCGATCAGCTCCCAGAGCGTCCCGGCGGCGCCCAGGGCGTGTGCGGTGTCGTTCACTGCTCCCCCTCGGAAAGACAGACCGTACCTGACGGATAGTCAGATCGTGCGGAGAGCGTAGAGCGCTGCGCCTTGTCGGTCCAGGGGTGCGGGGCTAGCCTGCTATCTGACGACCCATCAGAAACAGCGCCAGAAGCAGCGTCGCACACGCCATCAGAAACTGTCAGGTGAGGGGACACGATGGACCCGATGGAACTGCCCCGGATCATCAGCGTCGACGACCATGTGATCGAGCCCGCGCACCTCTTCTCGACCTGGCTTCCGGCGAAGTACCGGGACCGGGGGCCGCAGCCGCTCACCGCCGGGATCGGCGAGCTCGCCTACGTGGCGGGCAAGTACCAGATCACCATGGACCCGGACGGGCCACCGACGGACTGGTGGATCTACGAGGACCTGAAGTTCCCGTACAAGCGCAACATCGCCGCCGTCGGCTTCGACCGCGACGACATGACCCTCGAAGGCATCACACGCGCGGAGATGCGACGCGGCTGCTGGGACCCGAAGGCCCGCCTCGCGGACATGGACCTCAACCATGTCGAGGCCAGCCTCTGCTTCCCCACCTTCCCGCGCTTCTGCGGCCAGACGTTCGCCGAGGCCAAGGACAAGGAGGTGGCGCTCGCCTGCGTGCGCGCCTACAACGACTGGATGGTCGACGAGTGGTGCGGCGACAGCGGGGGCCGCCTCATCCCGCTCTGCATCATCCCCCTGTGGGACATCGACCTCGCCGTCGCCGAGATCAGGCGCAACGCCGCGCGCGGCGTCAAGGCCGTGACGTTCTCCGAGATCCCCACCTATCTGGGGCTCCCGTCGATCCACTCCGGCTACTGGGACCCGTTCTTCGCCGTGTGCCAGGAGACCGGGACGGTCGTCAACATGCACATCGGCTCCAGCTCGCAGATGCCCGCCGCGTCCCCCGACGCCCCGCCCGCCGTGCAGGCCTCGCTCAGCTTCAACAACGCGATGGCGTCGATGATGGACTTCCTGTTCTCCGGGGTCCTGGTGAAGTTCCCGACGCTCAAACTCGCCTACTCCGAAGGCCAGATGGGCTGGATCCCGTACGCCCTGGAGCGCGCGGACGACGTCTGGGAGGAGCACCGGGCCTGGGGCGGGGTGCGCGACCTCATCCCCGAGCCGCCGTCCACGTACTACTACCGCCAGATGTTCTGCTGCTTCTTCCGCGACAAGCACGGGGTGGCGTCCCTCGACGTCGTCGGCCGGGACAACGCGACCTTCGAGACGGACTACCCGCACGTCGACTCGACCTTCCCGCACACCAAGGAGGTCGCCCTCGACCATGTGAAGGGCCTCGACTCCGAGACGGTCTACAAGCTCATGCGGGGCAACGCGATCCGCATGCTCGACCTGGACCTCGACAGGTAGCGGGCCGCGCCGTGGATCTCACGTACACGGACGAGGAAGAGGAGTTCCGGGCGCGGTTGCGGGAGTGGCTCGCGTCCGTGCTTCCGGGGCTCCCCCCGAAGCCGTCGCCCAACGACTGGCCCGGCAGGCGCGCCTACGACCTCGGCTGGCAGCGCAGGCTGTACGACGCCGGGTACGCGGGCCTGCACTGGCCCGCCGACGCGGGCGGCCGCGGTGCCACGCCCACGCAGCACCTCATCTTCCTGGAGGAGACCGAGAAGGCGGGCGCGCCCTATGTGGGGGCCAACTTCGTCGGGCTGCTGCACGCAGGGCCGACGATCGCGGCCGAGGGGACACCGCAGCAGCGGGCGCGCTGGCTGCCGCCCGTCCTGCGCGGCGACGAGGTGTGGTGCCAGGGGTTCAGCGAACCCGACGCCGGGTCCGATCTCGCGGCGCTGCGCACGCGCGCTACGCGGGACGGCGACCACTATGTGGTGAGCGGGTCCAAGATATGGACCTCGCACGCGGAGGTCGCCGACTGGTGCGAACTCCTCGTGCGGACCGACCCGTCCGCTCCGAAACACCGGGGAATCTCCTGGCTCGCCATGCCGATGGACGCGCCCGGGATCACCGTACGGCCGCTGCGCACGCTCGCCGGGTCCGCCGAGTTCGCCGAGATGTTCCTCGACGACGTACGCGTCCCGGTCGCCAACCGGGTCGGCGAGGAGAACGACGGCTGGCGCGTGACGATGGTGACGCTGTCCTTCGAGCGGGGCACCGCGTTCGTGGGCGAGGTCGTCGCCTGCCGCCGCGTCCTCGGCGAGCTGGCCGCGCAGGCTCGCAAGAACGGACGCTGGGACGACGCCGTGCTGCGCCGCAGGCTCGGCCGCCTCAACGCCGAGTTCCGCGCCCTGTGGCGGCTCACCCAGTGGAACGTCAGCGAGGCGATGGGGGTCCCCCCTGCTCGAGCGGAGTCGAGAACTCGGGGGAAGGCGGGCGGCGTCCCCGGCATCGGCGGCTCGGTCTTCAAGCTGCGGTACTCGCACGCCCGTCAGGAACTCTTCGACGCCGCCGCCGAAGTGCTCGGCGTCGCCGGCGCTCTCGACACGGACCACGAGTGGACCCTCGACCGACTGTCGTCCCTCTCGTACACGATCGCCGCCGGCACCTCCCAGATCCAGCACAACATCGTCGCCGAACGCATCCTCGGCCTGCCGAAGGACCGGCCGACGGGCCTGCGGAAGGATCTCCAGAAGGGAGGCCGGTGACCATGCGTTTCCAGCTCACCGACGACCAGCGCGCCCTGCGCGACGGCGTACGCGACCTGCTCGCCGGCCGCTTCGACCGCGACGCCCTGCGCACCGCCGTGGACACGCCCGGGCACCTGGACCGGGCACTGTGGCGGGCTCTGGGTGACGCGGGGTTCTTCGCCCTGTGCCTGCCGGAGGCGGACGGCGGCGTCGGCCTGGGGCTGCCCGAGGCCGTCCTCGTCTTCGAGGAGGCGGGCCGGGTCCTGCTGCCGGGCCCGCTCGTCGCCACGCATCTCGCCGCGGGCACCGTACCGGGTGCCGCGACCGGCGAGCGCGTCGTGACGGCGCCCGCCGGGGAACTCCTGCCGTGGCGCGACGCGTCGGACGTCGTCCAGGGAGATGCGACCGGCGCCGTTCCCCTGGCCTCCGTCGACCCGCTCACGCCCCTGCACAAGCTGCCGGGCCCGCACGCGCCCCGCAGCCCCGAGGCCGTACTTCTCACCGCCGCCGAACAGCTCGGCTCCGCCGCGCGCACCTGCGAGCTGGCGGTCCGGTACGCGGGTGAACGCGAGCAGTTCGGGCAGCCCATCGGCGCTTTCCAGGCCGTGAAGCACCTGTGCGCCCAGATGCTCGTACGGGCCGAGCTGGCCCGTGCGGCCGTGTACGCGGCGGCTGTCACGGCCGACCCGGTCGAGATCGCCGCCGCCGAACTGCTCGCCGACGAGGCGGCGGTCCGCAACGCGCGCGACTGCGTCCAGGTGCACGGCGGCATGGGCTTCACCTGGGAGGCGGACGTGCACCTGCATCTCAAGCGGTCCTGGGTGCGCGCCGGAACGGGCCGTACGGCGCGCGAGACGGAGGAGGAGCTGGCGGCGGCGCTGTGACGTCCGGGGACACGTGCGACGCGGGGCGAACTCGTGTACGGACGGTCACGGAGCGTCGATATCTGGTTGTGTCCTGCGCGGGACTCGTCACGGCACGGAGTCGGGGTCCCGCTCGGGTACCTTGTGTGGGATGCGAGTGGTTCCGAGTCCGAGCCATCCCGGTGCCGCCCCTGAGGCGGCTCCGGATCCGGCGATGCGCGCCGCTCGCAGCGCACGGGAGGGCCTCGCGCCCGCCCGTTCGACTCCCCGCAGGACGCGTCGCACAGTATGGCGCACGCGTACTCCTTCGCGCTGGAATATGCCCGAAGCGCTTGTTGGGGTGACTGTACGTCAACCATGCTGTCTTCCAGGGGGATCACGGTCCGTGAGCTCCTTGACTTGTCACAGTCGCGAGGCGATGTGTCCGCCGGTTCGGATGGTGTGAGCGGTGCAGGTGCTTCAAGTTCAGCTGGAGGTCGGGGCGGATCCCGCGGAGGTGGGCCGAGCCCGCAGGTGGGTGCGTTCGCGCCTCGCAGGGTCCGGGATAGAGGCCGATGAGCCACTGGCGGAGACGCTCATCCTGATCGTCTCCGAGCTCGTCACCAACGCCGTGGTGCACACCGGCTGCCCGGCCGTTCTGCGCATGCTGCTGCCGGGCGTCCCGGCGGAGGCCAGCGTCGGCACGGTCCGCGTGGAGGTGGCCGACGCCAGCGACCGGCCCCCCGCGCCGCGGCACGCCGACGGGGAAGAGACCAACGGCCGCGGCCTGGAACTCGTCGACGGCCTGGCGGACCGCTGGGGCTGGCGGCCCGAGGGCACGGGCAAGGCCATCTGGTGCGAGATCGACCGCTGCGGCGCTCAGGGCGCGGGGCCGGTGACGTATCAGGGGATGGCGTACGAGGCGGTGTAGTTCCGCCTCCCGTGCCTCCCGGTGCCCTCGGGGCGGCAGTGGGTGTCCCCGCGCGTCCGAGTGCGCCTGAGTGCGTCGGTTCGAGCCGGGCGTGCGCCGTCATAAATGTCACATAACTGGCAAATCTCCTTACGGGTGTTGACGCCGAGTGTCCGTTTGATCACGCTTGTGGTCAGCGATTCGTGGCGAGGGGACGCCAAGGGTTCCGGTGACGGGAGCCCTCGGCGAGTACGGGTCGTGCCGCGGCGGCCGGCTCCCCCCGGGGCCGGGGGAGCAGGGCCCGGGCGCCGGGGGCCGGGCGGCGGTGCGGGCCGCATCGCCGTCCGGTTCTGAACTCCCTTGCGAGGCAAGCCTCTTGGGCTCTACAGGATCGCGACCGGGGCCACGGGTGTGCCGGTGCCGCCGACGAAGGGCTCGGGCATCGCCGACAGCAGGAACGCGTAGCGCGATTCTTGTGCACAGGCTGTGGACAAGTTCTCCAGATTCCAGTTCTGGCCCTGGAGCATGCCCATTTCGACCAGGTCGAGGGCGTGCACGGGCAGCCAGAGGTTCTCGATCTCCGGCGGGAAGATCTCGAAGGTGAGGGTGTCGTTCGCGACCGCGGCCACGTCGCGCGCGTGGAACCACTCGGGCGTGCGCACGGACAGGCCGGGCGACGGATAGCCGTACGCGTGCTTGTCGCCCGCCAGATACGTCTGGATCTGACCGGTGCGGACGAGGACGATGTCGCCGGGGCGGACCGTGACGCGGCCGAACTCCGCGGCCTCGTCCAGGTCTTCGGGTGTCACGGCGTGGTCGCCGGGCAGCCGGTCCACGCCCTTCGCCGCGGCGACGTCGAGCAGGACGCCGCGCGAGACGATGTGCGGGGCCTTGTCGATGCCGCTGAACTCCGCTCCGCCGTGCGCCGTGATGGTGTCGGCGGGGCGGCCGTTGTAGATCCGGCCCGAGTGCGAGACATGGGTGAGGGCGTCCCAGTGCGTGGCCGTCTGGAGCCCCATGGTCACCGCGTCGTCGCTGGTGGCGACGGTGCCGGGGCCGAACAGTTCATGGTTGATCTGGACCATGGTGTGGAGCGGGTTGACCCGGCCGGGGATCATCCCGGTCTGCACCCCGTCCTCCTTGAGGGGCAGCGCGAGCGGTGTCCGGCGGCCGGTGCGGACGGTCGCCGCGGCCTCGCGCACGACCTCGTCGGTGACCAGGTTGAGCGTGCCGATCTGGTCGTCGGCGCCCCAACGGCCCCAGTTGTTGACGCGCTTGGCCATCTCGTGGAACTCGGCAGGCAACGACATGAGTGCTCCCCGGGGGCTTGTCTTCGGGTATCTGACGGGTCATAGAATCTAACGGTCCGTCAGAAACCGCGGGAAGGGGCCGGACGTGGGGAACTTCTTGGCAGGCAAGGTGGTGGCCGTCACCGGGGCCGGTCGCGGCATCGGCAGGGCCGTCGCGCTCGCCTGCGCCGCCGAGGGCGCACGGGTCGTGGTCAACGACTACGGGGTGTCCATCGAGGGCGGCGAACCGGCGAGCGAGATCGCCGAGTCCGCCGTCAAGGAGATCGAGGCGGCCGGCGGCGAGGCCGTCGCCGTCGCCGACGACATCTCGACCATGGCGGGCGGACAGCGGATCGTCGACGTGGCACTCGCGCAGTACGGACGGATCGACGGCGTCGTCTGCGTCGCCGGGATCCTGCGCGAGCGGATGCTGTTCAACATGTCCGAGCAGGAGTGGGACCCGGTGGTCGCCACACACCTGAAGGGCACGTTCACCGTGTTCCGGGCCGCGTCCGCCGTCATGCGCAAGCAGGGGTCGGGCACGCTCATCGGCTTCACCAGCGGCAACCACCAGGGTTCCGTGGCGCAGGCCAACTACAGCGCCGCCAAGGGCGGGATCATCTCGCTCGTGCGCAGCGCCGCGCTCGGACTGCACAAGTACGGCGTCACGGCGAACGCGGTCGCGCCCGTCGCCCGTACCCGCATGTCGGCGAACGTGCCCATGGAGCTCAAGGAGATCGGGGAGCCGGAGGACGTCGCCGCGCTCGTCGTCTATCTGCTCAGCGAGCGCGCCCGCGCCGAGAAGATCACCGGGCAGGTGTACACGATCGCCGGCCCGAAGATCGCGGTGTGGGCCCAGCCGAGGGAACTGCGCTCGGGCTACGCGGAAGGCGGCTGGACCCCCGACAAGATCGCGGACTTCCTGCCGGGCACCGTCGGCGTCGATCCGATGCCGATGCTCGCGCAGCTGGAGGCGATGGCCGAGGCGGCCGCGGCGAAAGCGCGGCCCAATCAGTGACGTCGAGGCCGGGGGCGGAGGCGCGTTGTGGAGTTCGGGTTCGGGGATGAGGACGAGGCGTTCCGGCGGGAGGCCCGCGCGTGGCTCGCGGAGCATCTCACCGGCGAGTACGCCGTCGCCCGGGGGCGCGGCGGGCCCGGGAGTGAACACGAGGACGCCGGTGTACGGCGGTCCTGGGAACGGGAGTTGGGCGCGTCCGGGTGGATCGGGCTCGGCTGGCCGCGCGGCGGGTACGGCAACCGGGTCGCCTCGCTGACGCAGCAGGTCGTCTGGGCCGAGGAGTACGCGCGGGCCCGGGCACCCGCTCGCCACGGACACATCGGCGAGAACCTGCTCGCCCCGACCCTGATCGCCTACGGCGACGAGGCGCAGCAACGGCGCTTCCTGCCGCCCGTGGCCTCCGGCGAGGAGCTGTGGTGCCAGGGGTACAGCGAGCCCGGCGCCGGTTCCGACCTCGCGAGCCTGCGCACGACCGCCGTGCGCGACGGGGACACGTACCGCGTGACCGGGCAGAAGGTGTGGACATCGCTCGCGCACGAGGCCGACTGGTGCTTCGTGCTCGCCCGCACCGAGGCGGGCTCGCGGCGCCATCACGGCCTGTCGTTCCTCCTCGTGCCGATGGACCAGCCGGACCGGATCGAGGTGCGGCCCATCCGGCAGCTGACCGGCACGAGCGAGTTCAACGAGGTGTTCTTCGACGGCGCGCACGCGCGCGTGGAGCACGTCGTCGGCGGAGAGGGGAACGGCTGGCGGGTCGCCATGGGGCTGCTCGCCCTGGAGCGCGGCGTCTCGACGCTCGCCCAGCAGATCGGCTTCGCCGCCGAACTCGCCGAGGTCGTACGGACCGCGGTGCGCACGGGCGCGGCCGGGGACCCGCTGTTCAGGGACCGTCTCATACGGCAGTGGGCCGAGCTGCGCGTCATGCGGTTCAACGCGCTGCGCACGCTCGGCGGCGCGCAGGACCCGGGCGCACCGAGCGTCGCCAAGCTCCTGTGGGGCCGCTGGCACCAGCGCCTCGGCGAACTCGCCCTCCAGGCGCGGGGCGCGCGCGCCGCCGCCGGGCCCGGGGACTGGACGCCTGACCGTACGTACGAACTCGACGCCGCGCAGCGGCTGTTCCTCTTCAGCCGGGCCGACACGATCTACGGCGGCTCGGACGAGATCCAGCGCAACATCATCGCCGAGCGTGTGCTCGGGCTGCCCAGGGAGACGAGGGAGTCGTCATGAGGGGTGTCGTGTTCGACGGGGTCCGGGCCGACGTGGTCGACGATCTCGAGGTGCGCGATCCGGGGCCGGGGGAGGTGCTCGTCCACGTCGCGGCCGCGGGGCTGTGCCACAGCGATCTGTCGGTCATCGACGGGACCATCCCGTTCCCGGCGCCGGTCGTGCTCGGGCACGAGGGCGCGGGGGTCGTGGAGGCCGTCGGCTCGGGTGTCACGCATGTGTCGCCCGGGGACCATGTGGCGCTGTCCACGCTCGCCAACTGCGGCGCCTGCGCGGACTGCGACCGGGGGCGGCCGACCATGTGCCGCAAGGCGATCGGGAGGCCCACGCAGCCGTTCTCGCGGGGCGGCACGCCGCTCCACCAGTTCGCCGCGAACTCCTCGTTCGCCGAACGGACCGTCGTGAAGGCCGTGCAGGCCGTGCCGATCCCCGCGGAGATCCCGCTGACGTCGGCCGCGCTCATGGGGTGCGGGGTGCTGACCGGTGTCGGGGCCGTCCTCAACCGGGCCCGCGTGGACCAGGGCGACACCGTCGTCGTCATCGGGACCGGCGGGATCGGCCTCAACGTGCTCCAGGGGTCCCGGATCGCGGGCGCTTCACGGATCGTCGCCGTCGACGCGAACCCCGACAAGGAGGCGGTGGCACGGCAGTTCGGCGCGACCGACTTCCTGACCTCGGCCGACGGGGTCAGGGAGGTTCTGCCGCACGGCGCCGACCACGTCTTCGAGTGCGTCGGCCGCGTCGAGCTGGTCCGGCAGGCCGTCGACCTCCTCGACCGGCACGGCCAGGCCGTGCTGCTCGGCATGCCGGGCGCCGACGCGGAGGCGTCCTTCGTCGTCGCCTCGCTCTTCCTCGACAAGTCCATCCTGGGCTGCCGCTACGGCTCCTCGCGGCCCCAGCGCGACATCAGGCTCTACGCCGATCTGTACCGCCGGGGCCGGCTGCTGCTCGACGAGCTGGTCACGGAGACGTACCCGGTCGAGGACTTCGCGAAGGCGGCGGAGGACGCCATGCAGGGGAGGGTGGCGCGGGGGGTGCTGGTGTTCTGACCCGCGCCTACACTCCGGACCGCGCCTGCGCCGGCTGACCCGCGCCTACACCCGCCGGCCCGCGCCTGCGTCGGCTGACCGCGCCTGCGCCGTCCGGTCCGTGTCCTGCGGGTTCGTGGCGTGGAACGTGCGGCGGTAGGCCGTGGGGGTCACGCCCAGCGCCGCCTGGAGGTGCTGCCTCATCGACTGCGCCGTGCCGAAGCCCGACTCGCGCGCCACCTGGTCCATCGACAGGTCGCTGGACTCCAGCAGGTGCCTGGCCCGCTCCACCCGCTGCTGGGTGAGCCACTGGCCCGGGCTGACGCCGGCCTCCTCGCGGAAACGGCGGGTGAAGGTGCGGACCGACATCGCCTCCTGGGCGGCCAGGTCCCGCAGCTGGAGCGGTTCGTGGAGGCGGGCCTGGGCCCAGGCGCGGGCCTTGGTCGTGGTCGCGAGCTGGGGTTCGGGGACGGGGCGGTGGATGTACTGGGCCTGCCCGCCGTCGCGGTGGGGCGGGACGACGGTGCGGCGGGCCACCTCGTTGGCCACCGCCGCCCCGTGGTCGCGGCGGACCAGGTGCAGGCAGAGGTCGATGCCCGCGGCGACCCCGGCCGACGTCAGGACGTCCCCGTCGTCGATGTAGAGGACATCGGCGTCGACCTTGATCTTGGGGAAGAGCCGCTGGAAGTGCTCCGCCGACGCCCAGTGCGTGGTCGCCGGGCGCCCGTCCAGATAGCCCGCCGCGGCCAGGACGTAGCTGCCGGTGCAGATCGACACCATCCGCGTACCGGGCCTGACCTGTGCGAAGGCCGCCGTCAGCTCGTCGGTGAGTACGCCCTCGTCGAGGACGGGTCCGTGCTCGTACGACGCGGGAACGACCACCGTGTCCGCGGTCGCGAGCGCCTCCGGGCCGTTCCTGATCAGGACGGCGAAGTCGGCGTCCGTCTCCACGGGGCCGGGTTCCCTGACCGAGCACGTCACGACCTCGTACAGCGGCCGGCCCCCGGTGTCCTTGGCGCGGGTGAAGATGCGCTGGGTGATGCCGAGTTCGAAGGGGAGCACGCCGTCGAGGGCCAGGACGACCACGCGGTGGGGGCGTCGGACGCGGGCTGCGGGAGTCTCGGGCATGGTTCCGAGTGTATGGCCCGATCCTAGCGAAGGCTGTCTTTCGGGCCACTCGTCCGGGGCGGGCCGGTGATCCGATGCTGTCTGCTGTGACGCACACATCGGACATGACACCGACCACCGCGGCCGAGGGCTCGCCCGGCGCGGGCGCCTCCCGTCCGCCGCGCCCCCGTCCCCGTATCCACCGCGCCTGGTTCGTGGCCGCCGTCACCTTCGTGACGATCATCGGCGCCGCCGCCTTCCGGTCCCTGCCGGGGCTGCTGATCGACCCGCTGAACGAGGAGTTCGGCTGGTCCCGCGGCACCATCGGGCTCGCGGTCTCCATCAACCTCGCGCTGTACGGGCTGACCGCGCCCTTCGCCGCCGCCCTCATGGACCGGTTCGGCATCCGGCGCGTGGTCGCCGTCGCCCTGGTCGTCATCGCGGCCGGCTCCGGCCTGACCGTGTGGATGGACTCGGCGTGGCAGCTCCTGCTGTGCTGGGGCCTGCTCGTCGGGCTCGGCTCCGGCTCGATGGCCCTCGCGTTCGCCGCGACCGTCACCAACCGCTGGTTCACGGCCCGGCGCGGGCTCGTGACCGGCATCCTCACGGCCGCGTCCGCCTCGGGGCAGCTCATCTTCCTGCCGCTGCTCTCGTGGATCGTCGAGGCGCACAAGTGGCGGCCGGCGGCCGTGACGGTGGCGCTCGCCGCGCTCGCCGTCGTGCCGTTCGTGTGGCTGCTGCTGCGCGACCACCCGGCCGACGTGGGCACCACCCCGTACGGCTCCGAGGAGTTCGCCGAGAAGCCGCCGCCCGTCACCGGGGCCGCCCGCCGCACCGTGAGCGTGCTCTTCAAGGCTGCCCGCACAGGGCCCTTCTGGCTGCTCGCCGGGACCTTCGCGATCTGCGGCGCCTCCACGAACGGGCTCGTCCAGACGCACTTCGTGCCGGCCGCCCACGACCACGGGATGCCGATCACCGCGGCGGCCTCGCTGCTGGCCGTGGTGGGTGTCTTCGACGTCGTCGGAACGGTGGCGTCGGGCTGGTTCACCGACCGCTTCGACACGCGGCGGCTGCTCGCGGTGTACTACGCGCTGCGCGGGATCTCCCTGCTGTTTCTGCCCATGCTCCTCGCGCCGTCCGTCCACCCGCCGATGATCTTCTTCATCGTCTTCTACGGGCTCGACTGGGTCGCCACCGTGCCGCCCACCCTGGCCCTGTGCCGTGAGCACTACGGAGAGGACAGCGCGATCGTGTTCGGCTGGGTGCTCGCCTCGCACCAGGTGGGCGCCGCGCTCGTCGCGTTCCTGGGAGGCGTCGCCCGTGACACGTTCGGCTCGTACGACGTCGTCTGGTACGCGTCCGGCGCGCTGTGCGCCGCGGCGGCACTGATGGCGCTGGTCATCCGGCGTCGGCACGTCGATGCCGGTACGGGCCTGGTGGCGGAGCTCGCCTGATCAGTGCTCGAAGCGGCCGAACGCGCCCTTGTGGAACAGCAGCGGGGGCGCCTCGCCGTCCCCCGTCCCGAGCGCCTCCACCCGTCCCACCACGATGAGGTGGTCCCCGCCCGTGTGGACGGCGTGGATCGTGCAGTCGACCCACGCGGGCGCGCCCGCGATCCGCGGCGAGCCCGTCACGGGCGCCGCGTCGTGCTCGACGCCCGCGAACTTGTCCGCGCCGCTCACGGCGAAGGACCGGCACAGCGGCCCCTGGTCCGCGCCCAGTACGTTCACGCAGAAGACGCCGGCGCTCGCGATGCGCGGCCAGGTCGTGGACGTACGGGCCACCATGAACGCCACCAGCGGCGGGTCCAGGGAGAGCGAGGAGAAGGACTGGCAGGCGAACCCCGCGGGGGGAGCGCCGGGGTGCGGGGGCGGCGCCGTGACGACGGTGACGCCGGTGGCGAAGTGCCCGAGGACGCGGCGGAACTCGCCGGGGTCCAGTGGCGCCCGCTCGTCCTCGCCCACGGCCCGTAGTTCCGGACGGGGCAGTGCGTCCACCGGCTCGGCCGACGTGGGCGCACCGACCGACCGGAGGTACCTGACCACCGTCGCTGCCATACCTGCGTGTCCCATCACACCTACGATTGAAGCTGACGATGCGTCAGATAGGAAGTGGTGGGCCCGAATTCGATGACGGCGTCCGGCTGCGAAGGGCTACCGGCCCTGGTACGTCGGGTCGCGCCGCTCCTGGAAGGAGGCGACGCCCTCCTGCGCGTCCGCCGTCGTCATGTTGATCTCCTGCGCCGCCGCCTCCGCCGCGAACGCCGTCGCGCGGTCCGACTCCAGGGAGGCGTTGACCAGCTGCTTGGTCAGGGCGATGGCCCGGGTCGGACCGCACGCCAGGCGCGCCGCCCACTCCTGGGCCGTCTTGCGCAGCTCCCCGTCCGGGACCGTGCGGTTGACCAGGCCCAGGCGTTCCGCGTCCGCCGAGGAGAGCGCATCGCCGAAGAACATCAGTTCCTTGGCCCGCTGCGGCCCGATCAGGCGCGGCAGCAGATAGGCGCCGGCCCCGTCCGGGACCAGGCCGCGGCGCGCGAAGACCTCGATGAACCGGGCCGACTCCGCCGCGAGCACCAGATCGCAGGCGAACGCCAGATGCGCGCCGATGCCGGCCGCCGTCCCGTTGACCGCCGCGACGACCGGCTTCTCGCAGTCCATGACCGCCGCGATCAGGCGCTGCGCGCCGAGCCGGATCGTGCGGGCGACGTCGCCGGGCACGCGGGGCCCGGTGGCCGGAGCGCCCCGCAGGTCCGCGCCGGCGCAGAAGCCCCTGCCGGTCGCCGTGATGACGACGGCGCGCACGTCCGGGTCCGCGGAGGCGCTGTTCAGGATGCCGATGATCTCCTCGCGCTGGTCCCAGGTCAGCGCGTTCATGGCCTCGGGGCGGTTGAGCGTGATCCAGGTGACGGCGTCGGCGGTCGTGCACTCGATGGTGGCGGACATGACCTCTTCTTCTCTGTACGGAGGGCGGGCGCGAATGGGCGGTACCGGCGGATCTCAGTGGCAGACGGCGAGCGCGTCGAGCGCCACGGCGCCCTGGCCCCGGGGGAGCACCATGAGCGGGTTGATGTCCAGCTCGGCGAGCTCGTCGCCCAGTTCGAGGGCCATGCGCTGAACCCGCAGGACGACCTCCACCAGCGCGTCCAGGTCCACGGGCGGCGCTCCCCGCATCCCGTCCAGGAGGGGCCTGCCCCGTAGTTCGTCGAGCATCGCCCGCGCCTGGTCCTCCGCGAACGGCGGCACCCTCACCGCCGTGTCCCGCAGCACCTCCACGAGTACGCCGCCCAGGCCCACCGTCACCGTCGGGCCGAACAGGTCGTCCTGGGTGACCCCGACGACCATCTCGACGCCCCGCTCGACCATCTGGCAGACCAGGACGCCGTCCAGGTCGAGGCCCTCGTAGCGGGCGATGTCGGTGAGTTCGCGGTAGGCGTCCCTGACCTGGCTGGCCGAGGTCAGGCCGACCTTGACCAGGCCCAGGTCGGACTTGTGGGCCAGCCGCGCGCCGGACGCCTTCATGACGACGGGGTAGCCGACCTGCCCGGCCGCCCGCACCGCCGCCGCGGCGCTGGTCACGAGCTGCTCGCGCGGTACGCGGATGCCGTACGCGCGCAGGAGCTGCTTCGCGGCGTGCTCGCTGAGTTGGCGGCCCGGACGCATCAGGGCCTGCGCCTTGCGGAAGGAGGGGGAGGGCGTGCGGGGCGCGTCGGTGAACGGGGAGCGGTAGGCGGCGGTGAACCGGTGGTGGTCCAGATAGGCGCGGACGGCCGTGATGCAGTTCCCGAACGTGCGGAACGTCGCGAGGCGCGAGGAGCCGAGGAGCGTCTCGCGGTAGGCGTCCTCGGTGCCGAGGGGCGAGCCCCAGACGACACAGATCAGCTTGTCCGTGCGCTCCGCCGCCTCCGCCAGGTCCCGGGCCAGCTTGTCGCTCATCGGCGGGAACGGGCCGGTGATCGGGCAGATCAGGACGCCTATGGACGGGTCCTGGAGGATCGACTCGATGATCTTGGGGCCGCGCCAGTCACCCACCGGGTGGCCGCCGTTGTCGATCGGGTTCGCGACGTTGAGGTACTCCGGGATCCACTGGTGCAGCTCCTGCTGCTTCGCCTCGGACAGCGAGGGCAGGGTGAGGCCCGCGCGGGTGGCCAGGTCGGCGAAGTGGGCGCCGGTGCCGCCTGATATCGAGTAGACCGCCACGCCGTCCGCCCGCGGGGGCCGGGCCCGCGCCAGCAGGGCCGCGGTGTCCTGGAGCTCGTCGAGTCCGTCGACCCTGATCACGCCGAACTGCCGCATCGCCGCGTCCACCACCGTGTCCGCGCCGGTCAGCTTGCCGGTGTGCGAGGCCGCCATCCGGGCGCCCGTCTCGGTCCGGCCGACCTTGACGGCCACGACGGGCACGCCGCGTCGCGCCGCGCGGTCCGCCGCGAGGAGGAATCCGCGGCCGTCCTTCAGTCCCTCCACGTAACACGCGATCGCCCCGACCTCGGGCTGCTCCGCGAAGTACGAGATGAAGTCCGCCGTCTCCAGGTCCGCCTCGTTGCCCGTGGGCGCCCAGTGCGAGAGCCGTACGCCCAGCTCCTGCATCGTGTAGAGGGGTCGGCCCTGGTGGCCCGACTGCGTGATGAGGGCGATCGCCGGTCCTTCGAGGTCGTCGCGGAACTCGGAGAACGCGTTCAGGTTCGTGTTCGGGCCCAGCAGCCGCATGCCCGAGCGGCTGACCGCCGCGGACAGGGACGACTGCGCGGCCGCCCCTTCCTCGCCGGTCTCCGCGAAGCCCGACGCGAACGCCACCGCGAACTTCACCTTGGCCTGGGCCAGTTCCTCGATGACCGGCAGGGGGTCCGAGATGAGGAGTACGGCGAGGTCGACGGGTTCGGGCAATGCGGAGACGCCCGGCGAGCACGGGATGCCGAAGACGCTCTCGCGGGTGGGGTGCACGGGGTGGAGGCGGGCGCCCACGCGCTCCGCCCACGCGATCAGCTGGCGCGTGATGCCCGTGTTCGGGCGGCCCTCGGCGTCGGACGCGCCGATGACCGCGATCGATTCGGGCCGGAAGAATCGGTCCAGGTCGGGCACCTCGCGGTGCAGTGGCCTGCCGCTCACGTCCAGGTCGTCCGCCCTGCCGTGCACGGCAGGTGCCGGCTGCTCTCCGCAGGCGATCGTGCGGGCCCGGCGGGGGTCGGTGGTCAGGGTGCCGTATGTCGATCCAAGCATCGGGTCCGCCCGCTCCTCGACTGGTGCTCACTAACTGACGTAGTGTCAGATTACTGAACTGACGCTGTGTCAGGAACAGGGCTGCACGCAAAGGCTGTTACGGGTGTTCCCACGGGCGGGCGGGTTGGAACGGCGGGATGTGGCCACTGTGGGCGGGTGTGGTGGACGGGACGCACGCGGATGACCCCTGCGTGCGTGTGTGCGTGATTGCGTGCGGGTGGGCAGGCGACGGGACGGCGGTGGCCGGGATCAGCCCGCGATCGCCTTCGCTATCTTCCGTGCGTCCAGGGCCAGTTCGCGGAACATGCCGCTGATCGGGTTCGTGTACCCGGTGAAGTAGAGGCCGGGCGCGGCGGGGTCCGTGCGCCGGCCGTGCGTGGTGGGGCGGCCCCGGGCGTCCAGGACGCCGAGGTGGCCCACCAGGTCCTCCAGCGCGCGGCGGTAACCCGTCGCCGCGATCACCGCGTCGGGGGCGATGTGCGTGCCGTCGGCGAGGACCACCTTGCCGTCCTCGAACGACTCGACGGCCGCGACGGGTTCGACCTTGCCCGTGCGCACGGCGTCGATCAGGCCGACGTCCTGCACGGGGATCGCGCCTTCGCGCACCCGCGAGTAGAGGCCGGTCGTGGGTCTGGGCAGGCCCTGTTCCGTCAGGTCGGGCACGCTGAGCTTCGCCATGGGGCGGGCCAGGCGGTCCACGATCGCCACGGGCAGCCTGCGGCACAGGATGCCGGTCCGCTGCGCGGGCCAGCCCGCGGTGGACCGGCGCACGATGTGGGGCGCCGTACGGACCGCGAGCCTGACGCGGGACGCGCCGCCCTCGGCCAGGTCCACGGCGACCTCGGCGCCCGTGTTGCCGACGCCGACGACGAGCACGTCGCGGCCCGCGTACGGCTTGGCGTTGCGGTAGTCGCCCGCGTGGAGGAGCTCGCCCGTGTACGAGGAGCGGCCGGGCCAGTCGGGCAGGCGTGGGGTGTGGTTGAAGCCCGTGGCGACCACGACGGCGCTCGCGGCCAGTTCGCGACCGCCCGAGGCGTGCACGAGCCAGCCGTCCTCCGTGCGCTCCAGGCGGGAGACCGCCACGCCGGTGACGATCTCCAGCTGGTGGAACTCGGCGTACTTCTCCAGGTAGCGCACGACGTCGTCGCGGGACACCCAGCGGCCGAAACGGCGCGGGATCGCGAGGCCGGGGAGCCCGGAGAGCTTGCGGGTGGTGTGCAGATGGAGGCGGTCGTAGTGACGGCGCCAGGACGCCCCGACGTGCTCCGACTTCTCCAGGATCACGGCCCGTACACCCCGCTCGCGCAGCGCCGCGGCCGCGGCGAGGCCGCCCGGGCCGCCCCCGACGACGTACACGGGGCGGTCCTGGGTGCGTGCGGCGGGCGCGGGCTCGGTGACCATGAGTGCGAGCGTAATCACCGTTCGATTTGATGGGTCTCGGTCAAGACCGGAATCGATTGCGAATTCATCACGGCGTACGCCCCTTGCGGTGGCGCCCCCGCGTGCGCTGAACTGACGTCCCGTCAGAAACGGAGAGGAGGGCCCCGGTCGTGGACTCGATCTGGCTCGACGGCGTCGAATGGCTGGCCGTGCTGCGCATAGGCCTCGGACTGTGGTGGCTGGAGAGCTGGCGGCACAAGGACAAGAAGGGCTGGTTCGAGCGGGGCACCGGCATCGCCTGGGCCGCCGACGTCGCCGCGAAGCACCGGTGGAACGCCGTACGCAGGGGCTTCGGCGCGGTCGTCACCCCCCGGCCGAAAGTGATGGCGTACATCGTCGTCTACGCCGAACTGGCCCTGGGCCTCGGTCTCGTGGTGGGTCTGCTGACGCCCGTGGCCCTCATCGGCGGACTGCTCCTGAACCTCCTGTACCTGGTCCTGATGATCCACGACTGGGCCGAGCAGGGACAGAACGCGATGATGGCCCTCATCTCGCTCGTGGCGCTCTTCGCCATGTCCTGGCAGGCCTGGTCCCTCGACGCGGCGATCGGACTGTTCCTGTGAGTCTTCCCGCGACCGTACGCTTCGACCTCCCCGAGCCCGACGCCTTCACCCGCCCCTACTGGGACGCGGCCGCCGACGGGACGCTGCTGCTCCGCCGCTGCCGCGCGTGCGAGCGGGCCCATCACTATCCGCGCGAGTTCTGTCCGCACTGCTGGAGCGAGGACGTGGCGTGGGAGCGGGCCTCCGGGACGGCCGTCCTCTACACCTGGTCCGTCGTCCACCGGAACGACCTGCCCCCCTTCGGCACCCGCACCCCGTACATCGCGGCCGTCGTCGACCTCGCGGAGGGCCCGCGGATGATGACGGAGATCGTGGCTACCGAGGGCGACGATCTGCGCGTGGGAATGCCGCTGGAGGTCACCTTCCGTCAGGTCGAGGACTTCTCCGTGCCCGTATTTCGCTCGCGGACGTGAGGGGACGGGCGGCACCATGCGGTCATGACAGAGAGCCCCGCTCCCTTGCCCGGCTGGCACCTGACCGCTGACGTCGACGACTTCCTCGCCCGAGCGGGCGGCTACCTGCGCGCCGAGCCCGCCCTGCACACGGTCGCCCTGAGCGTCACCGCGAGCCTGCGGGAACGGGGGCCGGCGGTGTACGGGGCGCGAGGGCAGCTCTTCGGGGTGCTGTACGGGCCGGACGGCGGCGTGAGCGGGACCTTCCTGTGGACGAAGCCCTACCGGATCAGCATCAGCCCTCTGGACAGGGCGCAGGCGGACGCGCTCGCCGTCGCGCTCCAAGGGCGGGCGGTGCCCGGAGTGTTCGGGGTCGACTCGGCCTCGGCCGCCTTCGCCGACGCCTGGCGGGCCCGCACGGGAGCGCGGGCCCACCGCGCCGTCGAGCAGCGCCTGTACCGGCTCGGGGACCTCACCCCGCCGCTGCCCGCACCCGCCGGGCGACCCCGCGTCGCCACCGGGGCGGACCGGGAGCTGCTGGTGCGGTGGCACACCGCGTTCGCCACGGACGCCGGCACTCCGGGCGGCGCCGCGGGCTCGCGGGAATGGGCCGACGAGCGGATCTCGTACGGCGGCGTCACCCTCTGGGAGACCGCGGACGGTGTGCCCGTCTCCATGGCCGGCGTGACCCGCGAGGCCGCCGGGGCCGTCCGGGTCGCACCCGTCTACACACCGGAGGAACTGCGCGGCCGCGGCTACGCGGGAGCGGTCACCGCCGAGGTCAGCCGCGCCGCCCGGGCCGCGGGCGCGAGCGAGGTGCTCCTCTTCACCGACCTTGCCAACGCGACGAGCAACGGCCTGTACCTGCGCATCGGCTACCGTCCCGTGCGGGACTTCGCCGTCCACACCTTCACCGCCCCCGAGAACGGCTGACACCTCGTGATCGACACCTTTGAGATACGTGGCCACGGACTGCTTCTGCGCGGCTGGCGGGCCGGGGACGAGGGGGATGCCGCCGCCGTGCTGCGCGGGTTCGGCGACCCCGAGTTCCGGCGCTGGAACACCCCGCTCGTCCCGGTCGACGACCTCGCCGCCGCGCACGAATACCTGCGCGCACGCCAGAATGCGCTGGCGAGCGGCGAATCCGTGGCGTACTGCGTCACCGACGAGAGCACCGGGGAAGTGCTCGGGAACGTCGCCGTCAGCGCGATCACGCCCGCGTTCCGCAGCGCCCGCGTCGGCTACTGGGTGCTGCCCGAGGCACGCGGGCGCCGGGTCGCGACCCGCGCGCTGAGCCTCGCTTCGCGCCTGGCCTTCGGCGAACTCGGCCTCTACCGGATCGAACTCGACCACGCACTCGGGCACGAGGTGTCCTGCCGGGTCGCCGAGCGCGGCGGATACCGGTACGAGGGCACGCTGCGGGGTGCGATGTTCGAGGAGGGGCGGAGGGACGCCTTCCGGGACATGCACCTGCACGCCCGCCTCGCCTCGGACCCCGAGCCCCCGGTGGCGTGAGGCCGCCGGTCACGGCCAGAGCAGCTCCCGCACCCAGCCCGTCCCTGTGGAGCGGTACCTGAGGCGGATGTGGCGGCGGCGGGCGTCGCCCTGGAAGAACTCCACCTCGCGCGGCGCCAGCGCGTAGGCCGTCCAGGTCGAGGCGGGGGCCGTCGGGTCGGCCTGCGCGCGCTCCCAGGCGGCGGCCGAGGCCGACTCCAGTTCCTCCTGCGAGCCGAGGACCTCGCTCTGGTGGCCGACCAGGGCCGCCGCCAGGGCTCCCGTCGAGCGGACGTGGAGGTCGGCCTGGCTCACCTCGGGCGACTGAGCGGTGACATCACCGCGTACGCGGATCTGGCGGCCCCGCGCCGGCCAGTAGAAGCCGAGCGCGGCCTGCGGGTGCGCCGCGAGCTGGCGGCCCTTGGCGCTGCCCGCGTGGGACGCGAAGTGGAATCCGTTCTCGTCGGCGCCGTGCAGCATCACGGTACGGACGTCGGGCAGGCCGTCGCCGTCCACCGTGGCCAGGGACGGGGTGTGCGGCTCCGTCTGGCCGGCGGCGACGGCCTCGGCGAACCACTCGACGAAGAGCGGCAGCGGGGCGGACGGGGCCGCGGACGGGTCGAAGTCGGGCAGTTCGGTGTCCCAGACGCGCAGGGACTTCAGGATCTCTCGCAGTTCCGGCATGCACCGATTCTGGCGGTGAACGCGAACACCCCGCCGACCGGTACGTCCGGAAGGCGGGGCGACCCGTACGCCGGACGGGTCAGGCCCGTCAGGCGAGGCCCGTCAGATCAGGTCCATCGCCGCGACCTCGTCCGGGCTGCCGTAACTGACCGGTCCCTGGAAGCGGCGGCGCGCCGTCGCGAACCACCACACCGTCGCGATCACGAGGACGGCGACCAGCGCGATCGGCGCGTAGTTGAACGACGTCGCGTTGATCGGGGACGCCTGCGGCAGCATGAACAGGACGCTGCTCGCCACGATCCAGACCACCGCGACCGCGGCCACCGGCCTGCCCCAGCGGCCCAGGTTCCACGGCCCCTGCTGGAAGTCGTCGTGGCGCAGGCGCAGATAGATCGGAACGGCGTACGCGAGGTAGAGACCCACGACGTTGACGCTCACGATCGCGGTGAACGCCGTGTGCGACCACCAGCCCGGCACCACGAGGACCAGCGAGCAGGCCGCCGCGAGCCACACGGCCTTCACGGGCGTGCGCGTGCGCGAGGAGACCGAGTGCCACCAGCGCGAGCCCGGCATGGCGCCGTCACGCGAGAAGGCGAAGATCTGGCGGGTGTTGCTCGTCATGTTGGCCAGGCCGCAGAACAGCATCGAGCCGATCACGATCAGCAGCAGGAGCTTCGCCGTCGTCATGCCGAGCGCGTCGATGAGGATCTGCACGGGCGGCGCCGACGCGCTCGCCTCCGCCGCGTAGTCGCCGATCGCGAAGACGAGGGCCAGCATCAGGATCAGGCCGGTGACGGCGGAGTAGCCGATCGACCGCATGATGCCCTTCGGCGCGTTGACCGTCGCCTGGACCGTCTCCTCCGACATGTGGAAACTGCCGTCGAAGCCGGTGAACGTCCAGCTGGTCACGAGGAGGCCGAGCAGAGCCGCGTAAATCCCGTTGGAGAAGCCGGTGTTGTTGGTGAACTGCGTGACGACCGACGCCGACTGGTGGTGGTCCGGTACGGCGATCAGCGCGACGACGATGACCACCATGCCGATGAGGAGCCACCACACGGAGATCCGGTTGACCAGCGCCACCAGCTGCACCGTGTACGTGTTGGCGAGCGCCTGGAGCAGCAGGATCACCGCCGTGATGAGGACCGTCTGCTGCGCCGTCGCGTGGTACGACGGCCACTGCATGACGAGGAACGCCTGGATGAACGTCGCCGCGGCGTAGCCCGTCGCCGCGGTCCCGCCGACCTGTCCCACGAAATTCAGCCAGCCCGTGTACCAGGACCAGGCGCCCTTGTGCCGTTTCGCCAGCTTGCCCGCCGAGAAATAGAGCGCTCCGCTCGTCGGATACGCCGATGCAATTTCGGCCATCGACGCTCCGACGAAAAGCACCATGGCCGCGACGGCTATCCAGCCGAACACGAGAATGCGCGGCCCGCCGGCGTTCATTCCGAACCCGAAGGAGGAGAAGATGCCGGAGATGATGTTGATGATCGTGAAGGAAATCGCGAAATTGTCGAACGCCTTGAAGCGCCGGGTCAGCTTCCGCGGGTAGCCCATCGCGTGCAGCGTCGCGTCGTCGTCGAGCGCGGCGGCGGGCCGCCCGGATCTGCTGGGGGACGTGGGGGGAGTGGGTGCGCTGGTCAGGGGGTCGGACACAACCTCGGCCTTCCGGTGGGGGGAATTTCCGAAACCTGTGGGGGCGGGCGGGGGTCAGGTGCTGTGGGGGACCGGCAGGCCGCACGCGCGCCGCGCCCTGCTGAGCTGTTCCTCGGGGTCGCCGAAGACGCTCCAGGGCATCCGGGACGCGTACGGGCCCATGGCCATGAACACCGCCCGCGCCTCGAAGGCGCACTGCGCCATGTGCAGGGCATGGGCCAGATACGCCAGGTCGAGGACCGGGGTGAAGCGGTAACCGGCCACCTGCGGCAGCCAGTTCCGGTACGCGCCGAGCGCCGTCGCCTTCCACTGCGGCTGGTCCCAGGTGTGCTCGGCGAGGAGGTGCGCCGGGTTGTGGCCCTCGACGAGGGTGACCAGGGGCAGCAGGCGCAGCGGGGACGAGGCCGGGGCGCGCTGGCTCAGATACGCGGCCACGTCCCAGGCCGCGTTCGCGCTGCCGCCGTGCCGGGTGAAGAAGAACGCGAGGAACTGGTGGTGGGCCTCGCGGTGCCAGGGGTCGAGGCGCGTGACGTGCTCGAACTGGGCCCAGGGGCCGCGGGGTTCGGTGAGCAGGCCCTGCGGCGCGCGGTCGCGGGGCCGCTGGAGGCGGGCCAGGGAGAGCCGGGCGGCCCACGGGGTGGGGTCCTTGGGCGAGAGGTCCGCGGCCCGGTCGCAGGCGGCGAGCGCTATCCGCCCGAGCGCACCGATGCGCCGGTCGTGCGACTGGGCCGCGCGCAGGGTCCGGAACACGGCGACGCGCGCCCACAGCAGGGCGGCGTCGGGGCCTGGCTCCTCCTCGAGCCAGCGTTCCGCGAGGTCGGAGTCGGCGGCGACGGAGGCGAGGACGAGGGAGCGGTGGGCGCGCAGTCCGAAGTCGCCGTGCGTCTCCTTGAGGACCGAGTGGGCGCCGAAGTAGCGGCCCGCCCGTAAATCCGTGCAGGCCCTGGCCAGCTCTCGGTCGTCGGCGGCGGGATGCCAGACGTACTGTCCTTCGAACGAGCCGGCGGTCATGCTCCCCTGCCACTGTTCTGCTTTCCGTACGGATGACGGGGAGCACCCTACTCAGGATCATGCCCTACGGAAACTGCGCATCCGAAATAACAGGTTCCGGGTTGTTTATGACGCGGCAGGTCGAGCGGTCCGCGATCGGTTTATTGAAATTGCAAATTTGTTGTGCCGATTTCCGGTTTCTTATGGCGGCCTCAGGACGTACCGAGCACCACCGTTCCCGACGAGCAGAACCATCCGCCCGTACCGGACGCCACCGCGAGCCGCGGAAGCCGCCCGCCCGCCTTGCGCACCTGGCGCTCCCCGGCCTCGCCCCGCAGCTGCCGCACCGCCTCCACCAGCAGGAACAGCCCGCGCATTCCTGGGTGTTGGGCCGACAGTCCGCCGCCGTCCGTGTTCGTCGGGAGCCCGCCGTCCCGCAGCAGCCGCCCCTTCTCCACGAACGATCCGCCTTCGCCCTTCGCGCAGAACCCCAGATCCTCCAGCGTCACCAGCGTCATGTAGGTGAAGGCGTCGTAGATCTCCGCGAGGTCGATCTCGTCGGGTGTGACGCCCGCCCGCTCGAAGGCGAGCTTCCCGCTGACGGCCGCCGGGGACACGGTGAAGTCGTCCCACTCGGACATGGTCGTGTGCGACACGTACTCGCCCGAACCGAGCACCCACACCGGGGACCTGGCGCAGTCGGGCAGCAGGTCCTCGGCGACGAGCAGCACGGCGGCGCCGCCGTCCGAGCGTATGCAGCAGTGCAGTTTCGTGAACGGGTCCGCGATCATCGGCCCGTCGAGCACGTCGTCCACGGTGACGGGGTCGCGGAACATGGCCTCGGGGTTCAGCGCCGCGTTCGCCCGCGCCTGCACGGCGACCTCGGCGAGCTGCTCCAGGGTCGTGCCGTACTCGTGCATGTGGCGCCGCGCCGCCATCGCGTACTTGGCGATCAGCGAGTGCCCGTACGGCACCTCGAACTGGAGCGGTCCGCGGGCGCCGAAGCTCAGGTTCGACGTGCGCCGCCGGGCCTTGATGTCGGCGCGGGCCGTCGATCCGTAGACGAGCAGGACGGCGCGCGCGTGGCCCTGGGCGATGGCGTCCGCGGCGTGCGCCGCCATGACCTCCCAGGTGGAGCCGCCGACCGAGGTCGAGTCCACCCAGCGGGGCTTGAGGCCGAGATACTCGGCGACCTCGACCGGCGCGAGGATGCCGAGGCCCGCGCTGGCGAACCCGTCGACGACATCGGGGGTGAGCCCGGCGTCGGCGACGGCGCGGCGGGCGGCCTGGGCGTGCAGGGCGTACGGAGTGGCCTCGTCCACGCGGCCGCAGTCGGAGAGGGCGATGCCGGCGATGGCGACCCGGCGGGAACCGTGAAGTGCGGCAGTCATGAATCTGACGGTACATCAGATCGCCTGATCCGCCAGACGCTCTCTCTGTGCACATCTCTGTGATTCCCGCCCCCGCCGCCCTAACATGACGCCCCGTCAGAGCAGGGGTTCCGGGGTCGCCGGGCCCCGGGGAGGAGCCCGTATGGACGCCGCCTTCACCGCGGAACAGGACGAGATCCGCCGCACCCTGCACGAACTCATGAACAAACGCTGCGGCCCCGAGGACGTCAAGGCCGCCGTCGCCACCCCCGCCGGCTACGACCCGGCCCTGTGGTCGGCCCTCGGCGGCGAACTCGGCCTGCCCGGCCTGGCGCTCCCCGAGCGATACGGCGGGGTCGGCTGCGCCACCACCGAACTCGCCCTGGCCTGCGAGGAGTCGGGCCGCGCCCTGGCTCCCTCCCCGCTCCTCGCCACCGCGGCGCTCGCCGCCCCGCTCGTCCTCGCCCTCGGCGCCGAGGCGCAGCGTGCCGAACTGCTGCCCCGCATCGCGTCGGGCACCCTGACCGCGACGCTCGCCGTCCCCGGCGAGAGCCTCGCCACCGCGCTCGGCCTGACCGGCGACAACCGCGGCGACTGGTCGGGTGGCGGCCGCGCGGGCGGCGTCCAGGCCAGGCAGGGCGACCGCCACGACGGTGACTGGCGCCTGTACGGACAGGCCGACCAGGTCCTCGACGGGCACAGCGCCGGCCTCCTGGTCGTCGCCGCGCACACCGGCGGCTTCGCCCGCTCACGCACCCTGCTCTTCCTCGTGCGCGGCGACGCGGAGGGCGTCGTCAGGACCCGTCGGACGTCCCTCGACGAGACACGCCCCCGCGCCCGGGTCGAACTGCGGGACGTGGCAGCCGAGTTGCTGGGCTCCGGCGAAGGCGACGAGGTGGCCGCGGCCCTGGCGGCCATGGGCGACGCGGCCGCGACCGTGCTCGCCGCGGAAGCCGTCGGCGCCGCCGAGCGCGCCCTGGAGCGGACCGTCGAGCATGTACGCGGGCGCGAGCAGTTCGGGCGGCCCATCGGCTCCTTCCAGGCGGTCAAGCACCGCCTCGCGGACGTCTACGTCCAGGTGCAGGCGGCGCGCTCCGCGGCGTACTACGCGGCCTGGTCCGCGGGCGCCGGGGGCGGGGAACGGACGGGCGGCCTCGCCCTCGCCCAGGCGCTGGAAGCGCTGCGCACCGCCGCGTCCGAGGCTGTCCAGCTGCACGGCGGCATCGGTTTCACCTGGGAGCACGACGCCCACCTCTACCTCAAGCGCGCGACCGGCGACGAACTGCTCTTCGGACCCGTCCACCTGCTGCGCGCCCGCGCCGCGGAATCCGCCGAGCTCTTCACCCGCCAGGAGGCGACGGCCTGATGGCACCACCCGGAGCAAGACTGCTGCAGAAGGTCTCGTCGACCCGCGCCTTCGCCCGCGTCGCCCCCCACTTCATCCCCGCGATGGACCGCACCGTGCACCGGCTCACCCGGGGAAAGGTGCTGCTCAGCGCCCAGATGCTGCCGGGGGTCATCCTCACGGCGCAGGGCGCGAAGAGCGGACTCCCACGGCGTACGCCACTCGCGTGCATGCCCGAGAGGGAGGCCGGCACCTGGCTGCTGATCGGGTCCAACTTCGGCCGCCCGGGACATCCCGCCTGGACGGCGAACCTGCTGGCCCATCCGGACGCCGACATCAACTGGAAGGGCGAGGACATCCCGGTCACCGCGCGGCTGCTCGACTCCGCCGAGCGGGAGGAGGCCTGGGCGGCGGTGCTGAAGTTCTGGCCGCCCTACGCGACGTACCAGGCGAGGGTGGAACGGGAGATCAGGCTCTTCCGGCTGGCACGCCGATAGGGCGGACCCAGGGGATGGAACTGCAACAGCGGCGGCTCACGTGACACGCGAACCGCCGCTGCTCGACAGGAACTGGAAAACCCCGGAGGAACGCTCCAGGGCTACTTCGTCGGCTTCTTGCCGGTGACGCCGAGGTGCACCAACAGGGCCAGATTGGGCTTGAGTTCGGCCTGCTTGACGCCCCAGGTCTGGAAGCCCTTCTGGTGCGAGGCCACCGCCGCGAGCATCGCGACGAGCGAACCGGCCATCGCGGCGGGGCTCACGTCCTTGTCGACCTTGCCCTTGGCCTGGAGCTCCTTGACCGTGTCCGTAAGGGAGTTGTTCACGGAGTTCAGGATCTTCATGCGGATCTTGTAGAAGCGCTTGTCGCCCTCGGCCGCGCCGAGGTCGACGACGCGCAGGATCGCATCGTTCTTCCGCCAGAACTCGAGGAATCCGTCGACGAGTTCCTGCGAGGTCTGCCAGCCGGCCTTGCCGACCCATGAGCGGCCCTCGAGGAGCTGGGTCAACCCGGCGCCCTCCGCGGCCATTTGCTCGGCGATCTCCAGAACGGCGCCCTCGACGTCCGGGAAATACTGGTAGAAGGTCGCCGGTGAAGTGCCTGCCTTCCGGGCCACATCAATGACTTTGACGTCCCGGTACGGCGAGGAGCTGAGCATCTCGCCGAGGCACTCGAGCAGCTTCTGACGCGTCGCCTGACCACGCCGCCCGGCCACACGGCCGTCGACGGTACGTACTTGTCCTGTCATGCCGTCAGCTTACCGAGGGGTGATCGGAGCGCGATTCGGCCGACTGCAAATGGGGTTGGGGGCTCCGGCACATGGGTTGATGAGGGGTCGCCCGGGGCTTTTGCGCATGTGGGGGCCGGTGGGGCCGTGCAAGTTATCAACAGCCTGTGGAAAACCCGGTGGATAAAATTGGCCAAGTGTTCGAATTAGCCGTGCCGACGGCCCCCGGACGCGACACCCTGCCACCCAGGGGACACCCCTCCCCGCGGTCACGGACGGCACACCCGCATACGGCAGGTGAACAGGAAGGACGCACGCCGATGGAGTTCGCCGAAGGCGCCCCCTGCTGGGCCGACGCCGCGCTCCCCGACGTGGAGTCGGGCAAGCGCTTCTACGGCGACCTCTTCGGCTGGACCTTCGACGAGGGCGCGGGCGCCGAGTACGGCTACTACACCCAGGCCTACATCGGCGGAAGGAACGTCGCAGCCCTCGCCCCGGACCGCGACGGGCGCACGCCCACCGGCTGGACCGTCTACTTCAGGGCCCGCGACGCCGAGACCGTCGCCTCCGCCGTAAGGGACCGCGGCGGACACCTCCTCGTCGAACCCCTCTCCATCGGCCCCTTCGGGACCATGGCGCTCGCCGCCGACCCCGAGGGAACCGTCTTCGGCCTCTGGCAGGCCGGCACCCACACCGGCTTCGAGACCCGAGGGGAACCCGGGACGTTCCGCCGCACCGAGCTCCACGCACGCGACAGGACGGCCGTCGCCCCCTTCTACGCGTCGGTCCTGCGGCAGGGCGCCGCTGACCTCGGCATATCCGCCACCGGCAACGCCCCGGCCCACTTCCTCGTCCACTTCGCCGTCACCGACTGCGAGGCCACGGCCGACGCCGCCACCCGCCTCGGCGGCCGCGTGAAGGATGAACCGTTCGACACCCCGCGCGGGCGCGTGGCCGTCCTCACCGACAACCAGGGCGCCGCCTTCGCCGTCCACCAGGGCTGAACAGGCCCCTCCCGCTTCCCTGCCGGCCCCCTTCCGGCCCCGCGGAAACCACCCGTAATGCGGCACCTCTCCCGTGACACCCCGATTTGCCCCCGGGTTCGCAACCGGAGCCCCGTACAGGAAGAATCGGGGTGCGTGCCGCCGTAGCGCTTCGGTGGTGAGACGCTGAGCGGGGACTGTGCACAGCGACCCGGTCCCGTACGGGGAGGCAGGCAAGTGGTGGATCAGCTGACGCAGCACGATCCGAGGCGGATCGGCCCGTTCGAGGTCCTGGGACGGCTAGGCGCCGGCGGCATGGGACTCGTCTATCTCGCGCGCTCGGCATCAGGCCGGCGCGTGGCGATCAAGACCGTGCGGACCGAACTCGCCGAGGACCAGCTCTTCCGCGTCCGCTTCACCCGCGAGGTCGAGGCGGCCCGCGCCGTATCCGGCTTCTACACGGCAGCCGTCGTCGACGCCGACCCGCGCGCCGCCGTGCCGTGGCTCGCCACCGCCTACGTCCCCGCGCCCTCCCTCGAAGAAATAGTGAACGAGTGCGGGCCGCTGCCGGCCCAGGCGGTGCGCTGGCTCGCCGCCGGAATCGCCGAGGCCCTCCAGTCCATCCACGGCGCGGGCCTCGTCCACCGCGACCTGAAGCCGTCGAACGTGCTCGTCGTCGAGGACGGCCCCCGCGTCATCGACTTCGGTATCGCCTCCGGTGTCTCCAACACCCGCCTGACCATGACGAACGTCGCCGTCGGCACCCCCGCCTACATGTCGCCCGAGCAGGCCAAGGACTCCCGGAGCGTCACCGGGGCCTCCGACGTCTTCTCCCTCGGCTCCACCCTCGTCTTCGCCGCCACCGGACACGCCCCCTTCCACGGCGCCAACCCCGTCGAGACCGTCTTCATGCTGCTGCGCGAAGGCCCCGACACCGAAGGGCTGCCCGCCGAACTGCGGCCCCTCATCGAGTCCTGCATGAAGATGGAGGCCCCGCTGCGGCCCTCGCCCGCGGACCTCCAGGCCCAGCTCGCCCCGCACCTCTTCGGCTCCGGCAGCGACGACAGCGGCACCGCGTCCGCCTGGCTCCCCGAGCGCTCCGTCGCTCTCATCGAGGAGCGCAGGGGCGGACGGCCCCCGGTCAAGAGCAGCGGACCCGGCCGCGGCGGCAGCGGCGGCCGTGGCGTGCACGGCGGCGGCCCCGGCCCCATGCCGGCCATGCCCGCGCAGCCCCCCGGCCCGCCCCCGTCCCACGCCCCCGGCACCGGCGGCTGGCGCCCCGAGCCCGCCCCCGGACCGGTCGCCGCCACCGCGGGCCTCGCACCCGACGCCGGGCCCGTGCGCCTGGCCGGAGTGAAGGTGCCGATCGGCCCCGGCCCGCGCGTCGCCGACGCCCGCGCCGCCGCCGTGAAGGCACCGCCCGCCGACGCCGGCCTCGCCGCGTCCTGGTCCCGCCCCAAGACCGGCGTCAACGGCACCCCCGATCCCGTGGTCCCCGCCCCGGCCCCCGAGGCGGGCGCCGCCTGGCGCCCCTGGCGCTTCCGCATGTCGAACGACGTGTGGGGCACCCCGTCCGTGGCCGGCGACCTCGTCTACGTGACCTCTTTCGAGGTACACGCGCTCGACGTGTCCACCGGCCGACGCCGCTTCAAGACGCGCGACGTCGCCTGGTCCATGGCCGTCGCCGACGGCCGGATCCACGCCTCCGACGGCCCCACCCTCTACGCGCTCGACGCCCGCGAGGGACACGACCTGTGGCGGCTCCAGACCGACGCCTGGGTGTACTCCCTCAAGGCCGACCGCGGCACCGTCGTCACCGGCACCCGCGGCGGCGGCGTCCAGGCCTGGGAAGCCGTCAACGGCGACAAGCTGTGGGAGATCACCGGCGCCCAGACCGACTTCGAGTCCCCCGAGGCCGGACCCGTCATCCACGACGGCACCGTCTACGTCTGGCAGGACGCCCGGCTGCGCGCGCTGGAGGCCCGTACCGGCGAGGAGCGCTGGTCGTACCCGATCGGCGACGCGGCCTCCTGCGGCGGCGTCCCCGTCCGGCTCACCCAGGCCTCCGACGGCTACGTCTACGTGGCCGCCGGCACCCGCGTCCTGGCCGTCGACGTCGTGAGCGGCCATGTCCGCTGGCACTTCGAGGCGCCCGCCGTGTTCCTCTGTCCGCCCGCCTTCGCCCCCGGGCCCGCCGTCACCGGCGGCGGCGTCTACCTCGCCGACCACCTCGGCACCGTCTACGCCCTCGACGCCACCGACGGCCGCGATCGCTGGCGCATCGCGACGGAACCCCGCCCCTCCTCCGTCGAACCGGTCCTCGTCTCGCACGGCCACGTCCACGTGGGCAGCGGCCAGGGCCTCTACACCCTCGACGCCGTCACCGGCACGCCCAAGTGGCGCTTCCAGGCGGGCGGCGAGGTCGTCGGCTCGCCCGTGGTCGCCGACAACCGCATCCACTTCGGCGCCACCGACCATCTCCTCTACACCCTCAAGGCCGACGACGGCCGCCTCCGCTGGAAGCTCGCCACGGGCGGCGAGATCACCGGCGCACCCGTCGTCAAGGACGGCGTGGTGTACGCGTGCAGCAAGGACCGCTGTGTGTACGCACTGGACGCGGAAAAGGGCACCGGGACGGCTTCGGCGCGCTAGGGCCTGTCGGTCGGCCCGTCGGTCGGCCGGTCGCGGGGCGGCCGGCCCGGCTGCTCGTAGGGCTCGGTCGGCCGGTCGCGCGGCTGCTCGTACGGCGCCGTCTCGTCGTACCGCTCGTCCTCGTACGGGGGCTCCTCATAAGGGGGATCCGGGTACGGGGGCTGCTCGGCGTACGGCTGCATCGGGCCCTCCAGCGTGTGCTGGGGCCCGTCGAGCGTGGGCGCCGGGGGCGGCACCGGGTCGGTGAAGTGCGTGGGCTCCGGGCCGGCGTCACCGGCGTACCCCTGGTCCGCGTACGGGGGGAGCGGCGGCTGCCGCTTCTGCCGCCCGCTCATCACGGCCGCGCCGAGCAGCAGCAGTGCGCCGCCGACGCCCGCGCCGGCCACTCCGAGCCCGAGCCCGGAACCGTCACCGGCCACCACCATCCGCCCCTCGGCCTGCCCCACCCGCACCATCCACAGCACCGTGAACGCCAGCACCACCACGCCCGCGAACGCGACGAGCAGCCGCGACCGCAGCACGACCCCGATCAGCGTGACCGCGGCGGCCACCACGAAGGGCAGGAGGAGGGAACCGAACAACTGCGTGCGGGCGTCGGTCACTCCAGTACTCGTGAACAGGTCACCGAGGCGGTAGTAGCGCCCGTGACGGCCGTCGTACCACGCACGGAAGGGGCTGGAAACGGCGGCCGTCGCTCCGAGGAGAGCGAGGATCGACCCAAGGACGTTGCGGACCATGCGCAGCCTCCTGAGTGCGGTCCGGTTCGGCTCTCGGTCCCGACGCTACGCCGGGACCACACCCCTCGCCACGCGGCGCTGCTACGGTGTCGGGCCGCTGAACGGAACGCACGGATCACCATATTTTCGGGGGAGCAGAAGGATGCTGCGACGAGGGTTGAAGCTCACGGCACTGGCAGCCGTGGTCGTACTCGCACTGACCGGATTCTCGACGGGCCGCGGCCACGGGTCGTCCAAGAGCAGGGGACACAGCAGCAGCAGTAGTAGTGGAGGCGGCTGCTCCAGCTCGAAGCAGAACCACAGCGGATCGTCGTCGAGCACGACAGGCGGTTCGAGTTACGACGATGACGACGACTCGTACGGCAGCTCCAGCTCGGGCTCCTCGGGCTACACGTCGGGTGGCAGCAGCTACAACAGGCGCCCCACCCGCACCCCCAGCACCTCCAGCACCTCGGGGAGCGGCCGGAGCGCCGACATCACGGCGAAGCTCCTCAAGTGCGCGGGCAAGGACTCCCCGTACGCGACCGTCGAGCTCAGGAACCGCGGCAGCCGGGACGGCCGCTACAACCTCACCCTTCACTTCCAGGACGCGAGCGACATCACCGTCATCGACGGCAGCACGTCCGTCACCGTCCCGGCCAACGGCACCAAGGTCGCCAAGGTGAAGCCCGGCGGCGGCGCGGACCTGCTCCAGTCGATCGACCACTGCCAACTCGACGGAGCCCCGGCCACGAGCTGAGGCCCTGCTTCCCCGCCGGTCACCGCACCCGGTACCCGCCCGGCCGCCGCGCGGCGAACAGCTCGGCCTGCCGCTCCGGAGGCAGATTGCCCAGGGCGATCAACTGCGGCGCGTGCGCGAGGGCCTGCGTGCGCGCCGCCTCCTTGGCCGCCCACACCGCCCGCACCGTGCCCTGGACGGCCTCGGTCGGATACGACGCGATCGTCTCGGCGCAGCGCACCGATGCCGCCAACGCGCCGCCGGGCGCGGTCAGTTCGGACACGAGCCCGGTCTCGTACGCGCGCCGGGCCGAGATCCGTTCGGCGGTCCCCATGAGCGCCATCCGTGCCACCTCGCCGAACGGCATGCGCTGGGCGAGGTGGATGGTCTCGTAGGCGCTGACCATGCCGTAGGTCGTGTGCGGGTCGAAGAACGTGGCGCTCTCGTCGGCGACGACGAACTCGCTCTCGCCGATGAGATAGAACGCCCCGCCGCACGCCATCCCGTTGACGGCGGCGACGACGGGCTTCCACAGATCGTTGGCCTTGGGCCCGACCGCGACGAGCGGATCGTCGATGCTGTACGGGGACTGCGGCTGCGGCACCTCGGCGTCGCGGTCGATGCCCGTACAGAAGGCCCGCTCGCCGGCGCCGGTGACGACGACGGCGCGCACCGTGTCGTCGAACCTGAACCCCCGCCAGGCGGCGGTGAGTTCGTCGGCGGTCGCCAGGTCGATCGCGTTGTGGCGCTCGGGCCGGTCGAGGGTGACGACGGCGACCCCGGTCTCCTTGTCGGTCTCGACGCGCACGCTCACGGCCGCTCCAGAACCCAGCGCGGCATGGTCACACCGTCGATGTCGGTGAAGACGACCTGCACCTTCGCGCCGATGCGCAGCCGCGCGGGGTCGACGGAGTTCAGGGCCGCGTCGGCGGAGGCGACCAGATTCCCGACGAGGCGGATCCGGGGCGCGTCCGCCAGCTCGACGATGATCGCGTTGTACGGGGCGACGGCGGCGTACGCGGGCAGCAGCGGCGGGTGCGGGACGACATAGGACCAGATCCGCCCCCGCCCGTTCATGAGCCGCCACTCGCTCTCGAACGACCCGCAGTGCGGGCAGCAGGGCCGAGGCGGGAAGCGCAGCTCACCGCAGGCGGGGGAGGCGCAGGCCTGTATGCGGAGCTCGGACTGGGCGGCGTAGCGCCAGAAGGGTGCACCGTCGTCATCGATGACAGGTGACAGATAACAGATTTCAGATTCTGTCATTGGTCAATCCAACTTCCCTTTTTGTCATGGGTGAGTCCAACTCCGCCTCACGCCCCCCGCAGCAGCAAGGCCGACGTAGGTACCCCCTCGCCCGCCGTCACCAGGCACGTCCCCGCTCCCGGTACCTGCGCCGTGCTGATGCCGCGCAGTTGTTTGACGCCTTCGTTGATCAGGTTGAAGCCGTGGACGTATGCCTCGCTGAGCCCGCCCCCGCCGGTGTTGAGCGGCAGCCGTCCGCCGATCTCCAGCGCCCCGCCCTCCGTGAACGCGCCGCCCTCGCCGCGCCCGCAGAACCCGTAGCCCTCCAGGGACAGCGGGATCAGCGGCGTGAACGCGTCGTAGATCTGCGCGACGTCCACGTCCTGCGGCCCGAAGTCCGCCTGTTTCCACAGGTGCCGGGCCGCGGTCCATGCCGGCCCCGTCAGCGGATCGTCGTTCCAGTAGTTGACCATCCCGTGATGCTGGGACGGCAGCCCCTGCGCGACGGAGTGCACGTACACCGGCTTCTGGCGGCAGTCGCGCGCCCGCTCGGCGGAGACGATGACGCAGGCCAGCGCGCCATCCGTCTCAAGGCAGTTGTCGAAGAGGCACAGCGGCTCGCTGATCATGCGGGCCGTCATATACATGTCGCGTGTCAGCGGCCGCTCGTACATCATCGCGGCCGGGTTCTGGTTGGCGCGGTTGCGGCAGGCGAGCGCGACGTTGAAGAGGTGGTCCCTGGTAGCCCCGTACTCGTGCATGTAGCGCCGCGCGAGCATCGCTATCTCGTCGGCGGGGCGCAGCAGCCCGTACGGGCGGGTCCACTGCGCCGGCGTCGGCAGCTGGACCGTCGTGTTCTTCCACGGGCGCGGCCCCGACCCCCGCTTGCGCGAGCGCCACGCGACCCCGACGCTCGCCTGCCCGGTGGCTACGGCGGCGGCCAGATGCGCGACGGTCGCGCACGACCCGCCGCCCCCGAACCCCACCTTGCTGAAGAAGGTCACGTCCCCCGCGCCGACGGCCTTGGCGACCTCGACCTCGTCGGTCTCCTCCATCGTGTACGAGGCGAAGGCGTCGACCTCGGACGGCGCGATCCCGGCGTCGTCGAGCGCGGCGAGAATCGCCCGGCAGGCCAACGTCTTCTCGCTCTCGGGGAGTTGTTTGCCGAAGGCCGTCTGCCCGATCCCCACTATGGCCGTCGCGTCCTTGAGCCCCGCCATCGCAAGCCACCTCCGCGCGTCGTGATGCCACCACGATCGTCCCGTCTGCTGACAGCGCGTCAGGCTACCGTTAATCTGACGGATAGTCAGCTACGGGTCGGCTACGGGTGTGGAGGTCGTGCGATGCGCGGGGACCTGGAGTGGGGCACCGTTCCCCAACTGGTGCATGCGGCAGCCGAACGGTACGGGGAGCGTGAGGCCGTCGTCGAGGGCCGTACGCGCCTGTCGTACGCGGAACTGGGCGACCGCGTCGAAAGGGCGGCCGCCGCGTGCATCGCGAGCGGCGTCGAACCCGGCGACCGGGTCGCGGTCTGGGCGCCCAACACCCTCGACTGGATCGTCTCCGCCCTGGGCGCGGTGAGCGCGGGCGCGGTCCTCGTCCCCCTCAACACCCGCTTCAAGGGTACGGAGGCGGCCTACATCCTGGCCCGCTCCCGCGCGAAGCTCCTGTTCGTGACGGGTACGTTCCTCGGCACGTCGTACGTGGCGTCCCTGCGCCGCGCGAACGCCGGACTCCCCTGCCTGGAACAGGTGGTTGTCCTCGCCGACACGGCCCCCGACACCTCCACCGACCACGAGGACCCGCGCGTCTGGCGGACCTGGAAGGACTTCCTGGCGGGCGGCGAGGGCATCTCGGGCGAGACGGTCCGGGCCCGCGCGGCGGGAATCGCCCCGACCTCCCCCTCCGACATCATCTTCACCTCGGGCACCACGGGCCGCCCCAAGGGCGCGGTGATCACCCACGCCCAGACCCTGCGCGGCTACGCGATCTGGTCCGACCTGGCCGGCCTGCGCGAAGGCGACCGCTACCTGATCGTGAACCCGTTCTTCCACACCTTCGGCTACAAGGCCGGCATCATCGCCTGCCTGATGCGCGGCGCGACGATGGTCCCGCAGCCGGTCTTCAACGTGGACACGGTCCTCGCCAACATCGCCGCCGAACGCATCTCCGTACTCCCCGGCCCGCCCACGCTCCACCAGTCGCTCCTGGACCACCCGAACCGCGGCTCCCACGACCTCTCCGCCCTGCGCCTCGTGGTGACGGGAGCGGCAGTGGTCCCCCTCCAGCTCGTCGAACGCCTCCGCTCCGAACTCCACATCGACACCGTCCTCACGGCATACGGCCTCTCCGAGGCGAGCGGCATCGTGACGATGTGCCGCCGCGGCGACGAGGCGTCGGTGATCGCGTCGACGTCGGGCCGGGCGATACCCGGCACGGAGGTGCGAGTGGACTCGCCCGGCCCCGGCGAACCCGGCGAGGTCCTGGTCAGGGGCTTCAACGTCATGAGCGGCTACTTCGAGGACGAGGACTCGACGCGCGAGGCGTTCACGGAGGACGGCTGGCTCCGCACGGGTGACGTGGGCGTCCTGTCCGACTCGGGGAACCTTCGTATCACCGACCGCATCAAGGACATGTTCATCGTCGGCGGCTTCAACGCGTACCCGGCCGAGATAGAGCAGCTCCTCGGTCTCCACCCGCACGTGGCCGACGTCGCCGTGATCGGCGTCCCGGACGGGCGGCTGGGCGAGGTCGGCAAGGCGTACGTCGTACGGCGCCCGGGATCCGTCGTCACGGCCGACGACCTGATCGCCTGGTCCCGCCGTGAGATGGCGAACTACAAGGTGCCGCGAGAGGTCGATTTCGTGGCCGAACTCCCGCGCAACGCCAGCGGGAAGGTGGTGAAGGGGGAGCTGCGGGGCCGGTGAGCCACCGTAGGCGGTAGCTGGCTGAGGGCTGTGCGGATCTCCTCGACCATCCGCTCGGGCCGCCGGAAGACGTCGGCGGCGGTGTAGCGCAGGAGGAGGCGGACCCCCGGGCACTGGAGTACCTGGTTGAAGCGGTCGATGTCTCGCCGGTGCGCCTCCCGGGAGCCGTGGTACGCGTAGCCCTCGATCTCGACGGCGAGTCCTTCCGCCCGGAACAGGAAGTCCAGGAATCGGCGCCGCCCGTCCGGCGTACGCAGTTCCACCTGGCTCTCGGGGCGCAGGCCCGCGTCGTGCAGGCGCAGGCGCGCGACGGTCTCGGCGGGGGACCCGGCGCCGGGGTCCACGAGCTTCAGCCGGCCCCGGGCGCGGGACGCCCCGAGCAGCGGCGCCTCCAGTTCGGCGGCGAGCGCGGCGGCCGTCGTGAGCGGGGCCCGGCGCACGTGGCCCACCGTGCGCCGGGTGAGCGCCGACTCGACGGCGACCAGTGCGTCGTCCGTGGGACCGCCTGCCCGGAGCAGGTCGGCGACGGTGCGGTTCACGTGCGTGACGCGCAGCCCCCGTCGGACCGCGATCTCGCCCGCCGCGAGGGGCATCCGGTGCACGCGCACCCCTGTCCCTTCCCGGCGGAGTGTGAGCCCGGGGTCGGTGAAGTACAGGGTGTGGGCGCCGCGCGCGGGGGTGAGCGTCTCGATCCGCCAGAGCGCGGCGGCACTGCGGTGACTGACGACGAGCCCCGGCTTGAGGAGCTGCACGGCCAGGAGACGTATCGGCAGGTCGGGCCTGCGTCCCGGCTCGCCCCACGCCCCGGCCCGCAGCCGGACCCACCCTTCGCTGCGCAACCGCCGCGTGAGCGTACGCCCCGCCCAGCCGGCTTCCAGCGCGGCCGAGGTGAGCAGCACCCCGCCCCGCGCCAACGCCCGCAACTCCGTCCCCGCCATGAGACGACTCTGCCGGAGCGCGGGATCTCGCGCTCACGCCTGTGGATAACCAGCCCCTGGACGAGCTTCGCTTCCCGCCCCACTCTCGATCGCGCCCCTCAGAGCGCGCGGCGAGGTTCTGCGAGGTGCATCAGAGCCCTGTCGACGTCAGGGCCCTGCGTCCCTTCGCTTTCCCGTCCTGTCCCTCGGAGCCGCCGTCACGCGCTCGTGATGGTCCGGGGCCCGCTGCGCGGTGATCTTTCCCGGGAACGCTTCCGCCGGTAGGGCAGTTGCGTGGCTGCTCACGTCCGAGTCGTGTGCTCGGCGTCAGCCACTCAGCCCTGAGCGGGTCGAGAGCTGCCGCGTGCGGCGCCCTTCACGGCGACGGCGGCCCAGGTCTCCAGGAACGGAACGGGGGCCCAGCTTCCCCGCGCTCGCGGCAGGGGCAATCGCCGCATACCCGTGGCGCTCGGGCCGGGGTGGTCGGGATTGGCGGGTATGGGCCAGGGGGTGGGGTCGGTGGGCGTGGGTGGGTGGCCGGGATCTGCCAATGGCGTGGATTCGGGGCCGGGTCAGCGCTTCAGGTTCGCTACGAAGGAGGCCCAGGCGCGGGTACGGAAGAGGAGGACGGGGCCGCCGGAGCGGGCGGTCTTGGAGTCCCGGACAGGTACGAGGGCGGGGTGGCCGTCGGCTACCTCGACGCATTCGCCGCCACTGCCGTTGCTGTAGCTGCTCTTCCTCCAGCGCGCGCCGCTCAAGTCAAATTCCTTGCTTGCCATTTCGGTAGTCCTCAGCCGCTTCCTCGATCAGGGCGAGGGACGCCTCCGGCGGCAGAGCGGCGGCCCTGAGCAGATCGTACGACCTGCGGTAGTCCTTCACGAGGGCTGGATAGTCGATGAGTTGGCCGCTGTGGAGTCCCTCCGTGTACACCACCGGTGGCGCGTCCGGGAAGGTCATGATCCGGATCATGCCCATCATCATCGGGTGTGCGGCCGCAGTTTCCGGAAGGATCTGTAAAACGCTCTGCGTAGACCGGATCACACGCACGATGTGCTCCAGCAGCCCCGCCATCTCTACTGGTTGCAGTAGTGGGTTACGGATCAGGGACTCGTGCACGATTCCCCAGAACGTCGGATGGTCCTCGCGCTCCCAGAGCTTCGCCCGCTTCATACGAGCGCCGACCTGCTTCTCGACGGTCTCCGGACGCAGCCATGGCAGGGAAGTGTGCACGACTGCCGTGGCGTACGCCTCGGTCTGAAGCAACCCGGGCACGATCATCGGAGCCCAGTCCTCGATGGTCTCCGCGTGCTGTTCCATCTCGGCGACGTCCGCGAAGTACTCCGCGTGCCCCGACTGCCGTGCCTTGCGTGCATCTTCACAACGCCGTTGGAAAAAGCCGTCGGTGTCCAGCTTCTCGTCCACGTGCCTGGCCAGGTCCAGGGGCATGCGGCGCTCGCCACGCTCGATCTGACTGAGGAACGGAACCCCACGAAAGCTTCCCTCCGCCAGTTGTTCGAGGGTGAGCTCAGCCAGTTCCCTCTTGAAGCGCAACTCGGCGCCGTAGAACGAGGGGACGTTCGCCGACGCGTCGGGATCCTTGCGGGAGGACACAACTCACCACCACCGTTTGCCAGTTGCTCTGCGTAACCCAAACCCCTTTCACGCTACGCCGCCCGCCGTCACTGTGTGACTGATTCGTCACGGAGTGCACTCAACAGGAAGGCGTCCGCATGCACCGCCATACCCCCACCGCCGTCGGCGCGAAAGTAGGGACCCCGCCCGACCTGGAGGCCGAGTTGCTCGCCGTCCCGAAAGCCGTACCGGAGCTGCGCCGGGCGGTGCGGGGGCACCTGGGTGTCGCCTGCCTCGAAGTACAGCTCTGTGTGAGCGAGTTGCTGGGCAATGTGATCCGGCATGTGGGGGAGGGGACGCCGGTTCGCGTGCGGGTGGCGCGGGTGGAGGGCGTCGGGATCCGGGTCGAGGTCACGGACCCCGATCCGCGCGTACTCCCCGTGCTGCTGCACGCGACGGGGGAGGACGAGTCGGGCAGGGGCCTCGTGCTGCTCGACGCGGTGGCGCGGCGATGGGGCGTGGAGCAGGGCGCGGCGTCGAAGACGGTCTGGTGCGAGGTCGAGGCGGGGGAGGAGTAGTGCTGCCGGCGCTGCTCGGGCGGGTGCTCGCGTGGCTGCTGCCGGGCCGGGGCACCCGGCGGCGGGCCGTCACGGTGACGGAGCCGGGGCCGGTCGCGGCTCCGCCCCCGCGTGCGCGGCCCCGCAGCCCGTACGCGCGCGAGGCCGCGACGGACTGCCGGGTCGATGTGTCCGACGAGCCGCTGACCCGGCCGTACTACCGCGACCACCGGGCGTCGGAATACATGTGCGCCGGTTGAGCGGCTTGAGGAACACTGCCCGGATGAGCCCCGGTCCCGATGCCTCCCTCACGCCGCAGGAACGGGCCCTGCGTCATGTCGCGTCAGTGGCGACGGGCCCTCCGCTGGACCCGTCGCTGAGGGTGACGCTCAACTTCCACCCGGACCGCCTGCTGCACGGCAAGGCGACCCTGGACGCCCTGGCCGACGACGGCCTGTACCGCTCGCAGTTCGTGACGGGGACGAGCAACGGCGGCCTCACCGCGTATCCCGGAGGGGACCGGTGGCGCTGGGAGAGCCGGATCTTCGACGGGTCTTATGACGAGGCGGCTGCTCATGAGCGGCCGGTCTACGGGGCGTTGAACTTCCGCCGTAAGACGGTGGGGGCGGCGCCGCGGTTCGGATCCGCCCATTTCCGGCTGAGTGCGAAGGCGGTGTCGCGGACCACGTTCTGTTACCCGGACAGCTTCCTTGAGCCCGCGGATTTCGGTGTCGCTGCCCGTATGGGGCTCATCGGTCTCGCCCTGGCCGACCGTCAGGACGACCTGGACGACTACATCGAGGCGCAGGTGCACGGTCCGGTCCGGCTGAACTGTCATGTGGAGGCGGTGGTCCTGGACCCGTGCTACCGGGACTCCCCGGTCGAGTCTGCGGCGCTGCGCCTCGGCTGCCCGGTGGAGTGGCACGGCGGTTTCCGTCTCGGGGTCGATGAACTCCGCCGGCACCCGGGCTACCGAGGTCAGGAGTACGTCGACCTGGCCACGCGGATCGCCGTCGGCGGCGTGCTCGATCCCCGCATCATCGGAGACGCGGCGCGCGCAGGCCGCTACGACCCGCAGTCGGTCAAGAAGGTGTGGCACTACCTGGCGCGCTTCGGGGCACCCCGCGCGTAGGGCGCGCGCACGACGACGGGGCCGAACTCGGCGAGCTCGGCCCCGTCGAGAGGGAGCTGCATCAGGGCTGGTGGTTGTCCAGCGGGGCGATCGGCATGTGGTTGTCCTGGGGCGCGATCGGCGCGTGGCTGTCCAGCGGGCTCACGGGCATGTGGCTGTCCGCCAGTGCCGGCGCAGCCGCGCCGACGACCATGGCAGCGGTGACTGTCCTGCGACACCGAAGATTGATCCATCGCCAACGAACTTGGACCGATACCGGCGTTACGCGCTGAACATGCCGGCATCCATGCGAGACCTCGATGCCCTGCGGTACAGGCGCGCGAGCAGCCGGACCGCACCGACGGCAACGTAGAGCGCGACCAGGACCCCGATTCCGAGGTCGAGCCAGTCATGGGCGGTGCCCCTGAAGAGTGAGGCCCACGCCCTGGCCCCCGCGACGGATCCGGCAACCACCAGCAGCACCGACATCACGGCGCCCAACACCTTGGCGGCCCTGGGGCGCCGCTCTTTGAGCAGTTCGCTCCCCGTGCTGAGCGCGACCAGCGCGGGGAAAGCATCGTGCGGCTCCAGATGCCCCGTCCCGATTGCGTCCACGATGTTGATCACAACGCCGATCGAGCAGATGACCAGTACGCCTTGTGATATTCGGCGGCTCATCAACCCTCGCTTGCAGGAAACTTCGGTGGCAATGGATCAATCGTCGCTGACACGGCGGTGGGCGCCAGCGTGAAATCGAGCGGCTTCCGCCAGAGTTCGGCCTGAGCGAGTCACCCCGCCCGGACATGACTCGGCCGCGACGGCTCCCCCTCCGCGCCGCCGCGGCCGATCCCCGTCGGGAAGAAAGTCTCAGGCGTCCTTGGGCGGAGCCGGCATGTGGCTGTCCAGGGTGACTATGGCGTCGTCGCTCGGAGGCGCGGGCATGTGGCTGTCCTGAGTGGTCACCTTGCCGTCGCTCGGAGGCGCGGGCATGTGGCTGTCCTGGGTGGTGATTTCTTCGGTCTTCTTTGCGTCGCTCATACTCGCGAACTCCCATGGATTGACGGTGTGCTGGGTGGGAAACGCCCGTTCGGCAACTCCCCCGTGGGTCGCCGAACGGGCGTTCCGGGGCCGCTCACCCTATCTGTGAGGCCCGTGACAATCCGTCTGCCCCCCGACGCGACGGATCGATGGATTGAGAGTCGCAGCTGCTCATAAACGTTCGATGAACGTCCGCCCGGGGTGTCAGGCGGCGGCGACCGGAGAAAGGAGCTGCCGCAGCTCAACGGCCTCGGAAGCGTCCGCCAGCTCATGGATGGCCAAAGCCTCACGCCAACAGGCTCGTGCTCGGTCGACCTGGGCAAGGGCGTCCAGGGCGCGTCCAAGAAGTGTCAGCACGTTGGCGCGCATCCACTCGCCGCCGATACAGCCGGTACCCAGGGCCTGTTCCGCATGCTGTGCGGCTTGCGCAGGTCGGCGCGCCGAGAGGTGTACCTGTGCGAGGCGGTAATGTGTCGTGCCTTCCCAGAGCCGCTGCCGGTTCTCCACGAAGACCTTCAGCGCCTCGGTGAGCTCTCCCAGAGCCTCGGCTTGCTCCCCCTTGTTGCTCAGGGCGATCCCCAGGGCGTATCGGGCGTTGGCGAGGCGGAAAGTCAGCCCCAGTTCGTCGTAGATGGTCACGCCTTGGCGAGCCAGTTCGATGGCTGCCGTTGTGCGGCCCATGGAGACAAGGACCCGGGAGAGGTTGCAGACCGCGCTGGCCTCACCGGGACGATTTCCATCTGTCCGGAACGACTCGATTGCTGTGAGCAAGTGAGATTCGCTCAGTGTTGGCTCGTTTCGGAGAGCAGCGATGATCCCCTGTTCGTTGGGGGCGTTGCCGCTGGTCCATGGGTCGCCGGACTTGTTCCCAAGGGCTATGGCTCGTTCAGCCTCCGCGCCGGCTTCGTCGAACCTTCCGGCCCTGCTGAGAACTTGCGCGAGTGTTGTACGGGCTCGGCCCTCAGCGTGTGCTTCGCGAGCGCCTGCCGCCGCGTCCCGAGCAGACATGGCAGCGACTTCGTAGCGCAATGCGCTGACTCCGGACTCGGCCAGATCTTTCGAAGCCAACAGGAGATCGACTGCCCGCCGCAGTGTGCCTGCCCCCAGCGACTGCTGAACGCAGGCCAGAATGCAGGCCGCCTCCGCGTGCAGCCAGTCCAGTGCCGTGCCGTCGTCCGTGAATTCCTGGCCCGGGTGGCGGGTCGTCTCCAGGTGATCCACCGTCCGGTCCCCCGGCCGCTCGATCGCATAGACCCGGGCCGCCGTGGCCAGATAGAAGTCCAGCAGCCGGGACATCGCCGCTTCCCGCTCCTGTGGCGGCAGCTCGTCCCGCTCCGCGCACGCACGCGCGTAGAGCCGGACCAGGTCGTGGTAGCGGTAGCGGCCGGGGGCCGCCGACTCCAGCAGGGACGTGTCGACCAGGGACTCCAGGAGGTCCTCCGTCGGCTCGACCGGGAGGTCCAGGACCGCTGCCGCCGCAGCGAGGGAGATGTCCGGGCCGTCCGCGAGGCCCAGCAGCCGGAAGGCCCTGGCCTGCGCGGGCTCCAGCTGGCCGTAGCCCAGTTCGAACGTCGCCTTGACCGCCAGGTCGCCCGCCTGGAGTTCGTCCAGGCGACGGCGCTCGTCGGCGAGCTTCGCCGCGAGGACCGAGACCGTCCATGTGCGCCGTGCCGCCAGGCGCGACGCCGCGATGCGGATGGCGAGGGGAAGGAAGCCGCACGCGGCGACCACGTCGAGGGCCGCTTCCCGCTCGGAGGCGACCCGTTCCGCGCCCACGATCTTCGTGAAGAGCTGGAGCGCTTCCTCCGGTGACATCACGTCGAGGTCCACGAGATGCGCGCCCACGAGGTCGACCATGCGGACGCGGCCCGTGATGAGCGCCGCGCAGCCTTCCGTGCCGGGGAGCAGGGGGCGGACCTGGGCGGCGTCGCGGGCGTTGTCCAGGAGGACGAGGACGCGGCGGCCGTCGAGCGTGGAACGGTAGAGCGCCGAGCGTTCCTCCAGGGAGTCGGGGATCGCCGAGTCGGCCGTGCCGAGCGCGCGCAGGAACGAGCCGAGGACCGTCTCCGGTTCCGCCGCGCGTGAGCCGGCACCCTGGAGGTCGACGTACAGCTGGCCGTCGGGGAAGGACGGGCGGGCGGCGTGGGCCACGTGGACGGCGAGCGTCGTCTTGCCCACGCCACCGATCCCGGCCACCGCGGACACCGCCATGACCTGGCCCTCCCCGTCGGGGGAGGACGCGGAGGCCAGGATGTCGCGCAGTTCGGTCACGAATGAGGCCCGGCCGGTGAAGTCCGGGACCGTGGCGGGCAGCTGGGCCGGGCGGAGCGGGGCCGCCGAAGGCTCCGCCGTGGGGGCGGACGGTTCCGCGAGCGCAGGGTCCGCCTGGAGGATGCGCTGCTGGAGTTCGGCGAGGCCGTGGCGGGGGTCGACGCCGAGTTCGTCGGCGAGGAGACGGCGGGTGTCGGCGTAGACGGCGAGGGCCTCGGCCTGGCGGCCGGAGCGGTAGAGGGCCAGCATGAGGAGCTCGCGCAGGCGTTCGCGCAGGGGGTGAGCGGCGGTGAGGGCGGTGAGTTCGGAGACCGCCTCCGCGTGGCAGCCCTGCTCCAGGTCCATGTCGAGGCGGGACTCGAGCAGGCCGAGGCGCCATTCCTCCAGGCGGGCGCGCTGGGTCTCGGCGTACGGGCCGGGGATGTTGGCGAGAGGCTCGCCGTCCCACAGGGCCAACGCCCGGTTGACCAGTTCGCGTGCCTTGCACAGGTCCCCGGCGCTCCGGGCCTTCTCCGCGTCGGAGCGCAGCGCCTCCGCCGCGGCCAGGTCGAGCGCGTCGCCGCTCACGGAGCGGATCGCGTAGCCGCCGGACTCGCTGACGAGGACGCCGGGGTCGAGGATCTTGCGCAGCCGGGAGGCGTACGTACGGACGGCGGCGAGAGCCTGCGACGGGGGTTCGTCGCCCCACAGGGCGTCGATCAGCTCGGCGGCGGTCGCGGTGCGTCCCTCGCGCAGCAGGAGCGCCGCGAGCAGGGCGCGCTGCTGCGGTGAGCCCGTGGTCAGGAGCTCGTCGCCGCGCCAGGCGCGCACCGGGCCGAGCACACTGAAGCGCAGGCGCGCCGGGACCTCCGTGGCCTCGGGCAGCTCAGCGCTCCCGGTGCTTTCGGAGGTCCCGGCGTACCGCTGCTCCGGTACTCGCGGTACACCGTCCATCGCTGCCCCCTGCCGCACGCGTCGGATCCAAAGACGACGAGGCCAGTTTGCCTTGTTCATGGCGGATGCGTCAGCCACGCGAGACAGCCATCACAGACACCTCACCTCATGTCCCCGCCGTCCGGAGAGCTGACGGGTCGTCAGATCAGCGCTACCGTGGTCGACATGGAGACCAAGGAGACCAAGGAGAGCCCGCAGGTCTTCCCCCGGATCATTTCGGTGGACGACCACACTGTGGAACCGCCCGGCGTCTGGCAGGACCGCCTCCCGGCCAAGTACCGGGACGAAGGCCCGCGCATCGTGCGCGCCCCCCTGAAGGAAATGACGTTCCTGGGCGGCAAGTTCGCGCCGGTCATGGGCGCGCCCGGGGACGAGGGGCCGATAGGCGACTGGTGGGTCTACGAGGACCTGCACCGGCCCCTCACCCGCCTCGACACCGCCGTCGGCTACGACCGTGACGAGATCAGGCTGGAGGTCATCACGTACGAGCAGATGCGTCCGGGCTCGTACGACGTGCCGGCCCGGCTCGCCGACATGGACGTCAACCACGTCCAGTCCGCGCTCTGCTTCCCCACCTTCCCGCGCTTTTGCGGGCAGACGTTCACCGAGGCCAAGAACCGTGAACTCGGGCTGCTCGGCGTGCGCGCGTACAACGACTGGATGGTGGAGGAGTGGTGCGGGCCGCAGGCCCGGGGCCGGCTCATACCGCTCACCCTCGTCCCGCTGTGGGACGCCGAGCTCGCCGCGGCGGAGGTGCGACGCAACGCCGCCCGGGGCGTGCGTGCCGTCGCCTTCTCCGAGATACCGCCGCACCTGGGCCTGCCGTCCGTCCACACGGACGAGTGGGACCCCTTCCTGCGGGCCTGCGACGAGACCGGCACCGTCATCGCGATGCACATCGGGTCGTCCAGCAAGATGCCGTCGACCTCGCCCGACGCGCCGCCCGCCGTCGGCTCGACCATCACCTTCGCGAACTGCTGCTTCTCGATGGTCGACTGGCTGATGAGCGGCAAGTTCGAGCGCTTCCCGAACCTGAGGATCATGTACGCCGAGGGGCAGATCGGCTGGATCCCGTACATCCTGGAGCGCGCGGACGTCGTCTGGGAGGAGAACCGCGGCTGGGGCGGCGTCGCCGACAAGGTCCGCAAGCGGCCCTCCGAGTACTTCGCCGACCATGTCTACGGCTGCTTCTTCGACGACGCGTTCGGGCTCAGGAACCTCGACGCGATCGGCGTCGCGAACGTGCTCTACGAGACCGACTACCCGCACTCCGACTCCACCTGGCCGAAGTCCAAGGAGGTCGGAGAGGCGCAGATGGGGCACCTGGACGCCGACGTCGTCGAGCGCATCGTGCGCGGCAACGCCATCGACCTGCTGGGGCTGACCGACGACGGACTCTGGGCGGGGCAGCGGTGAGCGGCCGGGCGCCGGGGCGTCTGGCCTACGGCATCCAGCTCCCGGTCCAGTCCCAGTCCACGATGTACGCCGAGAGCTGGGAGGCCGGCGCCGGAGCCGCCGACCTCGCCGAGATCGCCCGCATCGCCGACCGGACCGGCTTCGACTACATCGCCTGCTGCGACCACGTGGCGATCCCGCGCCGCCTCGCCGACGCGATGAGCACCACCTGGTACGACCCGGTGGCCACGCTCGCGTACCTCGCGGGCATCACGGAGAACGTGCGCCTCATGAGCCACGTCGCGATCGTCGGCCTGCGCCATCCGCTGGCCACCGCCAAGCAGTACGCGACCCTCGACCATCTCTCCGGGGGCCGGCTGATCCTCGGGGTGGGGGCAGGGCACGTACAGGAGGAGTTCGAGGCGCTAGGGGTGGACTTCGCGCGGCGCGGGGCCGTGCTCGACGAGGCCGTGGACGCGCTGAGGGCGGCGCTCGGGCCGGAGGAGTATCCGTCGTTCAAGGGGGAGCGGTACGCCTTCGAGGGGCTCGGGCAGCGGCCGCGTCCCGCGCAGAGCCGGGTCCCCGTGTGGGTGGGCGGTTCCTCGGTCCCGGCGGTGCGCCGCGCCGCCGTGAAGGGGGACGGATGGCTGCCGCAGGGGGACAGCCGGGAGCAACTGCCGGGACAGATAGCGAAGCTGAAGCGGCTGCGGGAGGAGGCGGGTGTCGAGGCTCCCGTCACCGTGGGCGCGATCGCCGAGCCTCTCTACGTGGGCGTACCCGCGTGGCACGTCGGGCGGCGCACCCTGTCCGGCGCCCCGCAGGCCCTCGCCGAGTCACTGCGCGCGTACGGCGCGATGGGCGTGGACCAGATCCAGGTCAGGTTCCGCTCCCGGAGCCTCGGTGAACTCACCGACCAGATGGCGGCGTTCGCCGCCGACGTCGCTCCGCACCTGAACGACTAGGCACCTCAAGGACTAGGAGTACCGGCATGGGCAAGCTGGACGGGCGCGTCGTCGTCATCACGGGCGCGGCGCGCGGGCAGGGCGAGCAGGAGGCGCGGCTGTTCGCCGCGGAGGGTGCCAGGGTGGTGCTCGGGGATGTCCTGGACGACCAGGGCGAGGCGCTCGCCAAGGAGATAGGCGGGCACTACGTCCATCTGGACGTGAGCCGCGAGGACGACTGGACGGCCGCCGTCGCCGCCGCGAAGAAGGCGTACGGGAAGATCGACGGGCTCGTGAACAATGCCGGGATCCTGCGGTTCAACGAGCTGGTCAGCACGCCTCTGGACGAGTTCCAGCAGATCATCCAGGTCAACCAGGTGGGTGCCTTCCTCGGGATCAAGACCGTCGCGCCCGAGATCGAGGCCGCCGGCGGGGGCACGATCGTGAACACGGCCTCCTACACGGGGGTGACGGGCATGGCGTACGTCGGCGCGTACACCGCCACCAAGCACGCGATCGTGGGGCTGACGAAGGTGGCGGCCCTCGAACTGGCCGCGAAGAAGATCCGCGTGAACGCCGTCTGTCCCGGTGCCATCGACACCGCGATGAGCAATCCCTCGCAGCTGGACCCGGGCGCGGACACCGAGGAGGCCTCGCAGGCGCTCGACGAGCTGTACCGCAAGCTCGTGCCGCTGGGGCGGGTCGGGCAGCCCGAGGAGGTGGCGCGGCTCGCGCTGTTCCTGACCTCGCAGGAGGACTCCGCGTACATCACGGGCCAGCCGTTCGTCATCGACGGCGGGTGGCTGGCGGGCGTCAGCGTGCTGTGATCCCACCTGATCTGACGCTGCATCAGGTATTGACGCTGTACGGGCACGGTGAAACAGTCGGCACATCGAATCTGACGGTACGTCAGAAAGAGCGCAGGAGCTTCTGACGCAGCCGCCGGTCACAGACAGGGGACGGTGAACCTCCTTGGAATTCGGGCTCTTTGTACAGGGATATGTGGGCAAGCGGGCCGAGACCGACCCGCTCGCCGAGCACAAGGCGCTGATGGAGGAGACCGAGTACGTCATCCAGGCGGACAAGTCGGGCTTCAAGTACGCCTGGGCGTCCGAGCACCACTTCCTGGAGGAGTACTCGCACCTCTCCGCCAACGACGTCTTCCTCGGCTACCTCGCCCACGCCACCGAACGCATCCACCTCGGCTCCGGCATCTTCAACCCGCTCGCCCAGGTCAACCACCCGGTGAAGGTCGCCGAGAAGGTCGCCATGCTCGACCACCTCAGCGAGGGGCGGCACGAGTTCGGCAGCGGGCGCGGCGCGGGCAGCCACGAGATCCTCGGCTTCATCCCCGGCGTCACCGACATGAACTACACGAAGGAGATCTGGGAAGAGACCATCGCCGAGTTCCCGAAGATGTGGCTCCAGGAGGAGTACGTCGGGTTCAAGGGCAAGCACTGGCAGCTGCCGCCGCGCAAGATCTTCCCCAAGCCGTACGGGAAGGCGCACCCCGCCATGTGGTACGCGGCCGGCTCCCCGCCCTCGTACGCGATGGCCGCCAGGAAGGGACTCGGCGTCCTGGGCTTCAGTGTCCAGAAGGTCTCCGACATGGAGTGGGTGCTCGACCAGTACAAGTCGAACATCGGCAAGGCGGAGCCCGTCGGGGCGTTCGTCAACGACAACGTCATGGTGACCTCGACCGCGATCTGCGCGCCGACCCACGCGGAGGCCGTACGGATCGCCGCGACCGGCGGGCTGCACTACCTCCAGTCGCTCGTCTTCCGCTACCACGACACGTTCCCGCGGCCCGAGGGCTTCCCCGTGTGGCCCGAGACGCTGCCCGAGTTCAACGAGGAGATCATCGAACTCCTCATCGCCGAGGAGCTGCTGATCTGCGGCGACCCGGACGAGGTGCTCACGCAGTGCAAGCGGTGGGAGCAGGCGGGCGCCGACCAGCTGTCGTTCGGCATGCCGATCGGCATCTCCAAGGAGGACACGCTCCAGTCGATCAAGCTGATCGGCGAGCACGTCATCCCGAAGATCGACACGGATCCGGTGCACCGGACGACGCGCTTCCGTGAGGCCGTCTGATCAGGCCCGGCCCATGGACCGCCCCGGCCCCTCCTTTCCCGGACGGGGGTCGGGGCCCCTGGGGTTGCGGGTCACTCCTCGAACGCGCCGGACGGGCGCACCGCCGAGTGACGCGAACTCGCCAGTACTCACCCTTCAGGAGGGGGACGACCTCGTGCTCGACCACCTGATCAAAGGAGCGACCGTAGTCGACGGGACGGGAGCCCCCGCCTACGTCGCCGACGTGGGGATACGCGACGGGCGTATCGCCGTCATCGCCGAGCCGGGGGCCGTGGCGGAGCCCGCGGCGGGCAGCGAGGATGCGCGCGGCCGGATCCTCGCCCCCGGCTTCGTCGACCCGCACACCCACTACGACGCCCAGCTGTTCTGGGACCCGTACGCGACGCCGTCCCTGAACCACGGGGTGACGACCGTCGCGGGCGGCAACTGCGGCTTCACGCTCGCCCCGCTGCACCCGGAGCGGCCCGAGGACGCCGACTACACGCGCCGGATGATGTCCAAGGTCGAGGGCATGTCGCTGGTCGCGCTGGAGGAGGGCGCGCCCTGGACGTGGAACTCGTTCGGTGAGTATCTGGACGCCCTCGACGGGCGGATCGCCGTCAACGCCGGCTTCATGGTCGGGCACTGCGCGCTGCGCCGGTACGTGATGGGCGCGGACGCGGTCGGCGGGCAGCCGACGCCCGAGCAGCTTGAGCAGATGCTCGCCCTGTTCCACGAGGCGATGGACGCGGGCGCCTGGGGCTTCTCGACCACGCAGTCCTCGACGCACTCGGACGGCGACGGGCAGCCGGTCGCCTCGCGGCACGCGCGGCCCGAGGAACTGCTCGCGCTCAGCCGCGCCGTCGCCGAGCACGAGGGCACCCAGATCGAGGCGATCGTCGCCGGGTGCCTCGACCAGTTCAGCGACGACGAGATCGACCTGTTCGTCGAGATGAGCGCGGCCGCCGGGCGGCCCCTGAACTGGAACGTCCTCACCATCGACGCGGCCGTCCCCGAGCGGGTGCCGCGCCAGCTGATCCCCAGCGAGCGGGCCCGCAAGGCCGGCGGCCGGATCGTCGCGCTGACCATGCCGATCCTGACCCCCATGAACATGTCGCTCGGCACGTTCTGCGCCCTGAACCTCATCCCCGGTTGGGGCGAGATCCTCTCCCTGCCCGTCGACGAGCGGATCGCGAAGCTCCGCGACCCGGCCGTGCGAGCGGAGATGCTGCGGCGCGCGGACAGCAAGGAGGTCGGCGTCTTCCGGCGGCTCGCCCACTTCGGGCGGTACGTCATCGGGGACACGTACGCGCAGGCGAACGAGGGCCTGACCGGGCGCGTGGTGGACGACATCGCGGCCGAGCGCGGCCAGGAACCCTTCGAGTGCATCATCGAGATCTGCGCGAACGACCGTCTGCGGACGGTCCTTTGGCCCATGCCCAGCGACAACGACCCGGACTCGTGGGCCCTGCGCGCCGAGACCTGGAGCCACGAGGACGTGCTCCTCGGAGGGTCCGACGCGGGGGCTCACCTGGACCGGATGTGCGGGGCGCCGTACACGACGCGCTTCCTCGGGGACTGTCTGCGCGGGCGGAAGCTGGCTGGGATCGAGGAGGCGGTGAAGATGCTCACCGACGATCCGGCGCGGCTCTTCGGGCTGCGTGAACGCGGCCGGATCGAGGAGGGCTGGCACGCGGATCTCGTCCTGTTCGACCCGGAGCGGATCGACGCGGGCAAGGCCACCCTCGTCCACGACCTGCCCGGCGACAGCCCGCGCCTCGACTCGAAGGCGATCGGCATCAACGCCGTCTGGGTCAACGGCGTCGAGGTCATCCGCGAGGACGTCGTGACGGGGGCCGTGCCCGGGACCGTGCTGCGGTCGGGCCGCGACACGAGGACGGTGAGCACGCTGCACCTTCCCGGGGGGCAGCCCCCGGACCCCCGGCCGGACAAGAAGGCGGTCCGGGGCTCGGCGAGTGAGACCCCGGGCGGCACCACATGACGCACGCGCAGAGGCTGTTCATCGGCGGCGAGTGGACCGAGCCGGACGGCGGGCACTACGAGGTCGTCGACCCCGCGTCGGAGGAGGTCGTCGGGCTCGCCCCCGAGGCGTCCCGCGCGCAGGTCCACGACGCGGCGTCGGCGGCCCGCGAGGCCTTCGCGTCCTGGTCCGCCACGAGGCCGGAGGAGCGCGCCGCGATCCTGGACCGGGCCGCCGACGTGATGCAGCGCGACTTCGCGGCGAACGCGGAACTCGCGCAGGCGGAGAGCGGCGCGACGAGCGGGACGGCGCGCGGGATGCAGGTCGCGGTCGGGGTGGCGCGGTTCCGCCGCTACGCGAAGGGCGCGCTCGAACCCGTCGAGCAGGGGCTGCCGCCGCAGATCAACGAGGCGGGACCCATGGGGAAGGCGGGCGTGCTCGGGGCGCTCGCCGTACGGCAGCCTGTCGGCGTCGTCACCTGCATCACGTCGTACAACAACCCGTGGGCGAACCCGGCCGGGAAGGTCGCCCCGGCGCTCGCCATGGGGAACACGGTCGTCGTGAAGCCCGCCCCGCAGGACCCGCTGTCGGTGTACCGGATGGCGGCCGCTCTGGAGGAGGCGGGGGCACCGCCCGGTGTGGTGAACGTGGTCAGCGGGACGGCTGTGGACGTGGGCGAGGCGGCCGTCGACTCGCCGGACGTCGACATGGTCAGCTTCACCGGCTCCACCGCGGTCGGCCGGCGCATCGGCGAGGTGTGCGGGCGCGGGATGAAGCGGCAGCTGATGGAGCTGGGCGGCAAGGGCGCGGCGCTCGTCTTCGACGACCTGGACGAGGCGGGTCTCGCCTCGGCGGTCTCGGGGATCGGCACGACGTACGCCTTCTACAGCGGGCAGATCTGCACGGCGCCGACGCGGGTGATCGCGCAGCGCGGGGTGTACGACGCGCTCGTCTCGAAGCTGGCCGCGTACGTCGGCCACATGAAGGTGGGCGATCCGAGGGCGCGGGGGACGGTCGTCGGGCCGGTGATCTCGGCGGCGCACCGCGACCGCGTCGAGTCGTACGTCGAGCTGGGCCGCAAGGAGGGGGCACGGGTCGTCGCGGGCGGCGAGCGGCCGGCGCTGGACCGGGGTTTCTATGTCGCCCCGACGCTTCTCGCGGACTGCACCAACGACATGCGGGTCGTGCGGGAGGAGATCTTCGGCCCGGTCGTGGTGGTCGTGCCCTTCGACGACGAGGAGGAGGGAGTGGCTCTCGCCAACGACAGCGAGTACGGCCTGATCGACTACGTGTGGTCGGGGGACGTGGCGCGGGCGTTCCGGGTGGCCCGGCGGCTGCGGGCCGGCGGGGTCGGAGTGAACACGGTCGGCCGGAACATGGAGGCGCCGTTCGGCGGCTTCAAGCAGAGCGGCGTGGGCCGGGACGTGGGCTCGTACGCGCTGCACGCCTACAGCGAGCTCCAGTCGATCGTGTGGCAGGGGTGACGGCAGGAGGGGACCGCGGGGGACGGCGCGGGTAACCGCCGGAGACATCACACGGAAAATTTTGAACCCGGCAAATCGGGCGCTGCTGCGATTACCGAATATCGGACGTCGTCGGTAATTCCTTCCGATGAATGGGGTTAACCTGAAGATGCCTTGAGGGCGTGGGATGGTTACGTGAATCGGCCATCGATTCAAAGGTGGCCGGTTTCAGTCCATGTCCCCCTTATGCGGAAACCGCAGCATTTAACGTCCTGTTCATGACTGAGCTGGACGCGCGGCCGACGCAGGCTGCCCACGACACGGCAGGCGGCGCCCCCGACGGGGGCGTCCGCAGCAAGGGCCTCGGCGGGAACTCCGTCGGGCTGGTCGGCAGCGCGGTCATCGGTATCTCGACCGTGGCGCCCGTCTACTGCCTGACCTCGACGCTCGGCTCCACGTCCGGCGAGGTCGGCCTCCAGATGCCCGCCGTGTTCCTGGCCGGGTTCCTGCCGATGCTGCTCGTCGCCTTCGCCTACCGCGAGCTGAACAAGGCCATGCCCGACTGCGGCACGTCGTTCACATGGACCGTGAAGGCCTTCGGCCCGCGCGTGGGCTGGATGTGCGGCTGGGGCCTCGTCATCGCGACGATCATCGTGCTGTCCAACCTGGCCGGTGTCGCGACGTCGTACTTCTGGCTCCTCGCGGGCGAGATCACCGGCAACACCTCCGTCGGCGCCCTGGACGACAACAAGGCCGTCCACATCGTCACCTGTCTCGCCCTGATCGCCGCCGCGACCGCGATCAGTTACCGCGGCATGACGGCGACGAAGGGCGTCCAGTTCACGCTCGTCGGCCTCCAGCTCGTCGTGCTCGCCGTGTTCGTCGTGATGGCCGTCGTCAAGGCGGGATCGGCCGAGTTCCCCACGTCCGTGCCGTTCTCCTGGACGTGGCTCGACCCGTTCTCGGTGAAGTCGTTCGGCGCGTTCACCGCGGGCCTGTCCCTGTCGATCTTCATGTACTGGGGCTGGGACACCTGCCTCACCGCGAACGAGGAGACCATCGGCAGCGAGAAGACGCCCGGCCGCGCCGCCCTCATCGCGATGGTCGTGCTCGTCGGCTCCTACCTCGCCACCGGCGTCGCCGCCCAGATGGTCGTCGGCTCCGGCGGCAAGGGCCTCGGCCTCGCCAACCCCGCGACGTCCGACAACGTCTTCGCCGCCCTCGCCGGCCCCGTCATGGGCCCCACCCTCGGCATCCTGCTCTTCGTCGCCGTCCTCGCCTCGGCCGCGGCCAGCCTGCAGACCACGTTCATCCCGGTCGCCCGCACGGTCCTCGCCATGGCGACGTACGAGGCGCTGCCCGCCTCCTACGCCCGCGTCCACCCGCGCTTCAGGACCCCGGGCCGCGCCACGGTCACCGCGGGCGTCGCCACCGGCGTGTTCTACACGGTCATGACGCTGGTCTCCGAGCACGTCCTCGTCGACACGATCTACGCGCTCGGCCTCATGATCTGCTTCTACTACGCGCTCACGGCGTTCGCCTGCGCCTGGTACTTCCGCTCCGAGCTGCTGCGCTCGCCCCGGGACTTCTTCTTCAAGGCCCTCTTCCCCGTCCTCGGCGGTGTCCTGCTGTCCGCCGTGTTCGTGAAGACCCTCGTCGACATGTGGAACCCGGCGTACGGCAGTGGCTCCTCCGTCCTCGGCGTCGGCTCCGTCTTCGTGATCGGCGTCGGCCTGCTGCTCGTCGGCTTCGTGATCATGCTCGTGATGGGGCGGCGCAGCCCGGCGTTCTTCCGCGGCGAGGTGCTGACGCGGGAGACGCCGGTGCTGGTCGTCGAGGACTAGGGCCCCTCGTTCGGATCCGGGACAGCCCCTACTTGCCGAGGAACACCGGGTTCGTGAACGCCGTGAGCGCCCCCGGCAGGCCCGGGACCGTCGGCGCGTGCCGGACCTCGGCCCGTACATAGGCCGCGTACGACGCCGTCGTGCGCCACTCGGCCGTGCCCGACCCGGACTCGGGGAGCGCCGGCGCGGTGAACAGCGTGCCCTGGTCCGTGACCACGTGGAGCGTGCAGCCCGGGGCGCCCTTGACCTCCAGGCGGACGGTGACCGGCGCGTCGGGGTCCACGGGGAGGCGCTCGCCGATGCCCGCGTGCTCGCCGCGCGAGCCGGACGCCGTGAACGTCAGCTCCACGGACTTCGACTCGGCGACGTAACTGCGGCCCGCCTTGATGCCCGCCTGGACGGCCTCCCGGGTCAGGTCGTCGGCGAGGACCACCGTCTGCGGGCCGCCGATGCGGTCCGGGTCGCGGTGGGCGTCGCTGTTGCCCATCGCGGGGATCCACTCACGCGAACCCCGCACGGACGCCACCAGCGTGTTGTCCCAGTCGGCCAGGGAGATCTCGTCGTCCGCCGTGTACGGGCCGTTCCACACCTCGACGGCGTCCGCCTCGCCGAAGCCGAACTTCCAGTTGCAGCCGATGCAGGTGGCGTGCGGATGCGCCGGCACCACCAGGCCGCCGGCCCGCCGGACCTCGCGCGCGTACGTGCCGAAGCGGTTGTCGCGGGCGCGGTAGCGCCAGTCGACGAACGTGCCCGGGTCCGTGCCGAGCGCCACCACGTGCCCGTTACGGGTCGTGATCTCCTCGCCCAGCATGATGAGCAGGTCGTCGCCCGCCTGGTCGGCCCAGTGGGCGTGCGACGAGTACGTGTTGTGGTCGGACGAGTTGATGAAGTCCAGGCCCGCCGCGCGCGCGAGCGCCGCGATCTCGGCGGGCGTGCGCCTGCCGTCCGAGAACCACGAGTGGATGTGGCAGTCCCCGCGGTACCAGGCACGGCCCCGGCCCTTGGCGCGCGAGGGCGGGTACACCGGGCGAGGCGTCCGCCCCTGCTCGCCGTATGTGAGCGTGACGGTCAGCTCGTACGGGAGGCCCTCGGGCGCCACCGTGTACGGGCCGAGCGCGATGTGCCAGGTGCCCGCGCGGACCGGCCCCGGGATGTAGCCCGGCGTCGCGTCGTCCGCCCGTACGAAGAACTCGGTGCGCGCGCCGCCCGACCAGCCGCGGAAGCCCTTCCCGCCGAGCTCGGTGCCCCGCTCGTCGAACACCCCGATGTCCAGGGCGTTGTTCTGCGTACCGGCCGGGACGGTCGCCTTCGTGTAGGTGTACGCGACGTGGATCTCGCGGACCCCGCGCGGCACCTCGACCGGCACGTACACGAAGTCGGGCGCGCCGGGCGGCAGCGTCCCCTTCACGGTGCGCGTCGTCTTCGTTCCGTCCACCGGTGTGCGGCCGTCGGCCGCGCTCGCGAAGCTCACACTGCTCAACGTAAGCGCGGTGGCCGCTCCCGTCACGAACAGCGCGCGTCTGCCCATGCCGGTCGTGGTGTGGTCGTCCTCGCACATGCTGCGGCTCCCAGGGTCTCGTGACGTTCCGTCTGTGACGTGGGTGGTGCATGCAACTCTGGTATTGAGCCGTGAACTCCCCCGTAAGGGAAGGGGAGCGGAGTCTTACGACTGTCCGCCCGGAGAGTCCATGGACTCCTGAGGGGCGGGCCGGTAGTAATGCCCCATGCGGATCTCGACCACGATCTTCCTGACCGACGAGACCATCACCCCCGTGCGGCTCGCGCGTGAGCTGGAGCAACGCGGATTCGCCGGGCTGTATCTGCCCGAGCACACACACATCCCGGTGGAGCGGGCGACGCAGTATCCGGCCGGAGGCGAACTGCCCGCCGAGTACGGCCGCACCCTCGACCCGTTCGTCGCGCTCGGGCAGGTCGCCGCCGTCACCGAGCGGCTCGGGCTCGGCACCGGCATCACGCTGATCGCCCAGCACGACCCCATCGACCTGGCGAAGCAGATCGCCACCCTCGACCACCTCTCCGGCGGCCGTTTCACGCTCGGCCTCGGCTTCGGCTGGAACGTCGAGGAGGCCGCCGACCACGGCGTCGACTGGCGCACGCGGCGCGAGCTCGGCCGGGAGCGCATGGGCCTCATGCGGGCCCTGTGGGCACAGGAACCGACCGCGTACGACGGGGAGTTCGGGGTGTCGGTGCGGGCCAGCCACGCCTACCCGAAGCCGGTGGGCGGCGCGCCCCGCACGCTGATCGGGGGAGCGGCGGGCCCGAAGCTGTTCGCGCACATCACCGAGTACGCCGACGGCTGGCTGCCCATCGGCGGGCGCGGCCTGACCGAGTCGATGCCCGTGCTGCGGGCCGGCTGGGAGGAGGCGGGCCGCGACCCGGCGGACCTGCACGTCGTCCCGTACGCGGTCCTGCCGAGCCCGGGCAAGCTCGCGCACTACGCGGAGCTCGGCATCGACGAGGTCGTCCTCCAACTGCCCCCGGCGGACGAGACATCGGTCCTCAAGATCCTCGACGAGTACGAGCAGTACCTGTAGAGGCGGCGCGGGGCGCGGGTGAAACGTGTATGTCGCGTGATCCCGCGCACGTCAGCGCGGCGCAGACGCCGCCGGTGGGCGCTCGTATCCTCGGGAGCATGACTGATCCGGAGCCTGTACGACCCACCGCCAACGCGATGCGCCGCGCGTTGAAGCGGTCCCGCGACGGCGTCGCCCTCGACACGGCCGAGGCGGCGGTCCTGCTCCAGGCCCGCGGGGACGACCTGCGGGACCTGGCGGCGTCCGCCGCGCGCGTGCGCGACGCGGGCCTGAAGGCCGCGGGCCGCCCGGGCGTCATCACGTACTCGAAGAAGGTCTTCATCCCGCTGACCCGGCTGTGCCGGGACAAATGCCACTACTGCACGTTCGTGACCGTCCCCGGCAAGCTGCGCCGGGACGGCCACGGGATGTACCTCTCGCCGGACGAGGTCCTCGACATCGCCCGCCGCGGCGCCGAGATGGGCTGCAAGGAGGCGCTGTTCACGCTCGGCGACCGGCCCGAGGACCGCTGGCCCGAGGCCCGCGAGTGGCTGGACGCGCACGGGTACGACGACACGCTCGCCTATGTGCGCGCCATGGCGATCCGGGTCCTGGAGGAGACGGGACTGCTCCCGCACCTCAACCCCGGCGTCATGACATGGACCGACCTCCAGCGCCTCAAGCCGGTCGCGCCGTCCATGGGCATGATGCTGGAGACGACGGCGACGCGCCTGTGGTCCGAGCCGGGCGGCCCGCACCACGGCTCGCCCGACAAGGAACCCGCCGTCCGGCTGCGGGTCCTGGAGGACGCGGGCCGGTCGAACGTCCCGTTCACCACCGGCGTCCTCATCGGCATCGGCGAGTCCTACGAGGAGCGCGCCGACTCCCTCTTCCAGCTGCGCCGCATCCAGCGCAGCTACCACGGCATCCAGGAAGTCATCGTCCAGAACTTCCGGGCCAAGCCGGACACGGCGATGCGCGGCATGCCGGACGCCGAGCTGGAGGAGCTCGCCGCGTGCATCGCGGTCGCCCGCCACATCCTCGGCCCCTCCGCCCGCATCCAGGCCCCGCCGAACCTGGTCGACGAGGAGTACGCGCTCCTGATCGGCGCCGGCATCGACGACTGGGGCGGGGTGTCGCCGCTGACCCCGGACCATGTGAACCCCGAGCGCCCCTGGCCGCACATCGACGAACTCGCCGCGAAGACGGGCGAGGCGGGCTTCGAGCTGCGTGAACGCCTGACGATCTACCCGGAGTTCATCGAGCGCGGCGAGCCGTGGCTCGACCCGCGTCTGCTGCCGCACGTACGGGCCCTCGCCTGCGCCGACACCGGTCTCGCCGACGAGGAAGCGCGCCCCACGGGCCTGCCCTGGCAGGAGCCCGACGAGGGGTTCACCGCCACCGGCCGCACGGACCTGCACCGCACCATCGACACGACGGGCCGCACGTCCGACCGGCGCGACGACTTCGACGACGTGTACGGCGACTGGGAGGCGCTGCGCGAGCAGGCCGCGCCCGGCATGGTCCCGCAGCGCATCGACGGCGACGTGCGCGCCGCGCTCGCGACGGCGGCCGACGACCCGACGAAGCTCACCGACGACGAAGCGCTCGCCCTGCTGCACGCGGACGGCCCGGCGCTCGACGCCCTCTGCCGCGTCGCGGACGACATCCGCAAGACGGTGAACGGCGACGACGTCACGTACATCGTCACGAGGAACATCAACTTCACGAACGTCTGCTACACCGGCTGCCGTTTCTGCGCCTTCGCGCAGCGCCGCACGGACGCGGACGCGTACACGCTCTCGCTCTCCCAGGTCGCCGACCGGGCCGAGCAGGCGTGGGACGTGGGCGCCGTCGAGGTGTGCATGCAGGGCGGCATCCACCCCGACCTGCCGGGCACGGCCTACTTCGACATCGCGAAGGCGGTGAAGGAGCGCGTCCCCGGCATGCACGTGCACGCGTTCTCCCCGATGGAGGTGGTGAACGGCGCGACGCGCACGGGCATGTCGATCCGGGACTGGCTCACGGCGGCGAAGGAGGCCGGCCTCGACTCCATCCCCGGCACGGCGGCCGAGATCCTCGACGACGAGGTCCGCTGGGTCCTCACCAAGGGCAAGCTGCCCACGGCGACGTGGATCGAGGTCATCAAGACGGCCCACGAGCTGGGCATCCGCTCGTCGTCGACGATGATGTACGGGCATGTGGACCAGCCCCGCCACTGGCTCGGCCACTTCCGCACGCTGGCCGGCATCCAGCGGGACGCCCTGTCCAAGAACGTGGGCGGCTTCACGGAGTTCGTGACGCTCCCGTTCATCCACACCAACGCGCCGGTCTACCTGGCGGGCATCGCGCGTCCGGGCCCGACGACCCGCGACAACAGGGCCGTCACCGCCATGGCGCGTGTCCTCCTGCATCCCTACATCCCGAACATCCAGACGAGCTGGGTGAAGCTGGGCACGGAGGGCGCCGCGGAGATGCTGCGCTCGGGGGCGAACGACCTGGGCGGCACGCTGATGGAGGAGACCATCTCCCGTATGGCGGGCTCCAGTTACGGCTCGTACCGCTCCATCAAGGATCTCGTCACGATCGCGGAGGAAGCGGGCCGGCCGGCGAAGCCGCGCACGACGCTGTACGGCGAGGTCCCGCCGGAGCGGCAGCACGCGGCGACGGCCTCGGACGGCCACCTGCCGGAACTGCTGCCGGTCCTGGGGGACTGAGCGGGATCACGCGCGAGGGGGTGGGTGAACCCATGGGCTCACCCACCCCCGTCCGTCAGTGCCCGATGAGGTCCTGCCCCAACTGGGCGTTCTTCTCGGGGACATGGACGGCGGCGGCGCCGAACGACGTGATGCCGCTCGTGGTCAGCCCGCCGGTGGCCCCGCGCAGCACCCAGGCGGCGCCGGAGTCGCTGTACGTGCCGTCCTCCAGGGGAGCGGTGGCCGTCAGGTCGGCCTTGCCGTCGCCGTTCAGGTCGGACAGGAGGACCTTCTGGCCGAAGCCGTCGCCCGTCTCCGAGGCGCCGGGCACCGCGGTCGTGGACTGGTTGAAGGCCTGCGAGCCCGTGCCGGACAGGCCGCCACGGCCGCCCTTGAGCAGGACGACGCTGCCGGCGTCCTTGATGTTGCCGATGGCCTCGCCGGGCACGCCGACGGCGATGTCCGCGTAGCCGTCGCCGTTCACGTCGCCGGCGGAGAGGTCGGTGCCGAACATGTCGCCGCTCTCGCCGACCCCGGGCACGCCGGCCGTGTCCTGCGTGATGGTCTTCGTGCGGGTCGTGGACGGCCCGTCCGCGGTCCCGTACATGACGAGGACGGTGCCCTTCTCGTACGGGATGTCCTCGTAGTTGTCGCCGATGTCGTGGACGACGAGGTCGCCGTACCCGTCGCCGTCGACGTCACCGACGGCACCGCGGAACGACGACGTCAGCGACTTCGCGGTGTGGCTGACACCGGACTTGCCGCCCTTCCAGAACTTGCTGGCGTACGCCGACTCCTCGAAGCCGTGGCTCGTCACGATGTCGTCGGCGCCGTCCCCGGTCATGTCGCCGACGACGATGTCGGAGGGCCCGAACGTCTGGCTGGTGGCGATGGAGTCCTGGCTCGCCGGCTTGCCGCTCGCGCGGTCGAAGGGGCCGTAGGAGACGGTCATCCCGGCGACGTCGTCGTCCGGGTCGTCGCTGCGCGGGTAGTCGTCGGTGACGAGGTCGCGGTGCCCGTCGCCGTTGAAGTCGCCGACGGCGAACATCCCGGTCGACGTGGGCAGGGCGACGCTGCCCTGGCCGCTCAGCCCGGCGGCCGAACCCCACAGCACGACGCTCGGCGCGCCGCCGAGACCGGCGACGACGAGGTCGGTGTACGAGTCCCCGTCGAGGTCACCGCTGGTGATGCGCTCACCGAAGTAGCCGCCCTCCTCGGCGGCCCCGGGTATCCCGGTGGTGGAGCGGGTCAGGACCTTGGCGTGCGCGATGTCCGGCCCGTTCTTCCCGCCGTAGACGACGGAGACGGCCCCGGCGTTCTCCTTCCCGGAGACGGTCGCGCCCGGCGCCCCGAGCACGAGGTCCTGGTACCCGTCGTGGTTGAAGTCGGTGGCGGGGACGCGAGGCGGAACGGGTGTGGCAGCGGCGGCGGTACCGGCGGCGGATACGAGGCCGAGCGGCACGGCGAGCGCGGTGACGGCGAGGGCTGTGACGAGAGTGCGGCGCACTGTTCCTCTCCTTCTTGGTGTCCTGTGGGGGTGTTCGTGGTTACGAGAAGAAAGACGGACCGTCGAAGAAAAACGTTGTACGCGCCCCGGAGTACGAACGTCCCAAGCCTGTAACAGGGCATGCGGAGGCCCTCGTTCAGGATGTGCGCCCCGAACGAGGGCCTTGAACACCGAAGGAAGACCGTCAGCCGACCAGCAGGTCCTCGCGCAGTTCGCGTACGTCGCGGTGGCTGAGTCCGAGGGCCTTGTCCAGGTAGCGGTCGAACGTGCCGTAGCGGCTCGCCACCTCCTGGAAGCCCGAGTTCAGGTACTCGGGGCGGACATCCAGCATCGGCTTGTACACGGCGGCCTGCGCGGGCGGCATCGCGGCGAGCGTCGCCGCGTTCTCCTTCGCGCGGTACGTGTTGCTGGCCAGGTAGTCGTCCGTCACCGCGTCACGCGGCACGCCGAGCGCGGTCAGGAGCGTGGCGTTCGCCCAGCCCGTGCGGTCCTTGCCGGCCGTGCAGTGGAACAGCGCGTTCGCGCCGTCGGCGTCCGCGATGCCGTGGAAGACCGTGGAGTAGGCCTGCTGCGCGGTCGGGGCGGAGACCATGGTCTTCTCCGCGTCCACCATCAGCTGCGCCGATGCCTCCGGCGACGCGGGCAGGCCGGACAGGCCCCCGAGGTCGCCGAGCACGTCCGCGACGACATAGCGGGAGCCGGCGGGCACGCGGTCGGGAGCGGAGGTGCGCTCCTGCTGTGTCCGCAGGTCGTAGTCCACGGAGATGCCGAGACGCTTCAGCTTCGCCAGGTCCCTTTCCGTGAGCTTGTCCAGGGACGCGGTGCGGTAGATCTCGCCCATCCGCACCCAGTGCCCGTCCGTGGTGCGGTAGCCGCCCGCGTCACGGAAGTTGACCGCGCCGTCGAGGCGTATCTCGCGGTCGGCCAGGCGCAGGCCCTGGCCCCGGTCGGGGACCAGGTCGAACCACTGGCGGTCGGCGGCGGGCAGACCGCGCACGGTGACCTTGCCGGACGAGCCGCCGGAGGCGACGGTGCGGCCGCCCGCGCGGACCGCCACGTGCCGGACACCGGGCGCCTTCCACTCGACCGTGTAGGAGGAGCCGTCCTCGGCCGCCGCCACGGTCGCCGCCGTGAACGGGATGCGCTGATGCGACGTGTGCCCGTGAGAGGCGGAGTGCGCGGCGGCGACGGGTGCGGAGAGGCCCACGAGGAGCGCGGCGGCCAGGGCGTACGAGGAGGCCCTGACACGAGTCATCTGCGTCATGGTGCGGATGTTCCGGGTGTCCGGCGATGAGTGAGCCAACGCACGGTGAACGGCGCACGTCGGACGGCCGTCGAGCGGCGGCGCACCGCAGGTCCCACGGCCGCGCCCCGGGACATCGTCCGGTTTGCGGAAGAAAAGCGGGTGAATTGGCCTCAAGGGCGACTTCGCCTGTGCCGCTTCGGCTCTCAACCGGGTACGCCCCGTCGATTACAGTGCTGCGCAGTCGTCGCACGCGTAACGAGACCCGGAGGGGAGAGCTCCCCGTGGCAGCCCCACTGACCCCCAAGCAGGGGGGACCCTCATCGGCCGTATGGGGCCGCGCCGAGCAGCAGGATTTCCGCAGCCGGGTCCGCGGCACGCTGATCGGGGCCGCGCTCGGCGACGCCCTCGGGGCGCCGCTGGCCGAGCTCTCCCTCGAAGAGGTGAGGGCCGCGCACGGTCCGCAGGGACTGACCGACCTCGCTCCCGCGTACGGGCGCCGCGGCGCCGTCACCGCCGCGACGCAGCAGGCGCTCTTCACGGTGGACGGCCTCATAAGGGCGCAGGTGCGGCGCGACACGGGCGCCTGGCATCCCCCGACCGACGTGCACCGCGCCTACCTCCGCTGGGCGGCGACCCAGCGTGACTGGGGCCCGGACGAGCGGCGCAAGGAGGACGGCTGGCTGGCCCGCGAGGAGTGGCTGTACTCGCGCCGCGGCCCGTCCCGCGACTGCCTCCTCGGACTCGGCAACGACGTCATGGGGACCCTGGACAAGCCGAAGAACGTGGCGGCCGCCGGGTCCGCGGCGGCGGCCCGCTCGGCCCCGTTCGGGCTGCTCGTCGGCTGGGAGCCGCAGCTCGTCTTCCAGCTGGCCGCCGAGTGCGCGGTCCAGACGCACGGCGCCCCCGCGGCCTACCTCGCCGCGGGTGCGTACGCGGTCGTCGTGCACGGACTCGCGCGCGGCGAGAGCCTGGACGGCGCCGTGCAGCGCGTCCTCGTCCTGCTGGCCGCGCGCCCGGGGCACCAGCCGGTCACGGACGCGCTCAAGCACGCGCTCGGCGCGGTCCGCCAGGGCATGCCGTCGGCCGCCCGCGTCGACGAACTGGTGGGTGACGGGCTCGCGGAGGGCGTGCTCGCCGTGGCGGTGTACTGCGCCCTCGTGGGCGAGGACATACGGCACGGACTGTGTCTCGCGGTGAACCACGGCGGCCCGTCCGAGGCGACCGGCGCGCTGTGCGGGGGTCTGCTCGGCGCGCTGCACGGGGAGACCGCGCTGCCGCCGGGCTGGGTGACCGAGCTGGAGGGCCGCCCCACGGTCCTGGAGCTCGCCGACGACTTCGCGATGGAGATGACGCAGGGGCCCGCCCTGCACAGCCCCGCGGCGTCCTCGCCGGGGTGGCTGGCCCGCTATCCGCGGGCGTGAACGCCGAAGCGCCGGACCGGCTGTGATCAGCCCGCCCGGCGCCCGGTGAGGAACGAGCCCTACGAGAGGCGTCCCGGCGGCTGCGTGCCGACGGTCCCGTCCTGCGGCTCCGCCGGCGCGGGAACCGCCGCCGCCCCGGTGGACCCGTCGTCGTCCGTGTTGATGCGCTCGATGAGGGCGTCCCGCTCCGGGGAGTCCTCCGGCTTGAGGTAACCGATGAGGATGTAGAGCACGAGCGAGACGGCCAGCGGGATCGACACCTGGTACTCGAGCGGCACCCCGCCCTCGACGTTCCAGCTGATCGGGTAGTTGACCAGCCAGAAGGCGAGCAGACCCATGGCCCAGCTGGTGAGCGCCGCCGTGGGACCGGACTTGCGGAAGGTGCGCAGCAGACCCAGCATCATCGGGATCGCGATCGGGCCCATCAGGCCCGCGACCCACTTGATGACGACGGTGATGATGTCCTTGAACGTGGGCGAGTTGACCTGTGTGGCCACCGCCATGGACAGACCGAGGAAGATCACCGTGGTGAGGCGGGCGGCCAGCAGCCCCTTGTTCCCGACCCACTGCTCCTTCGCCTTCTTCGAGACCGCGGGTGCCACGTCACGGGTGAAGACGGCGGCGATGGCGTTCGCGTCGGAGGAGCACATGGCCATCGTGTGCGAGAAGAAGCCGACGATGACCAGGCCCAACAGGCCGTGCGGCAGGAGCTGTTCGGTCATCAGGCCGTACGAGTCCGAACCGTCCGGCTTCTGTGCGTGCACCAGGAGCGGCGACACCCACATGGGGAAGAAGAGGACGACGGGCCAGACCAGCCACAGGACCGCCGAGAGGCGGGCCGAGCGCGTGGCCTCGCGGGCGGAGCCGGTGGCCATGTAGCGCTGGGCCTGGTTGAGCATGCCGCCGTTGTACTCGAAGAGCTTGATGAAGAGGAACGCCAGCAGGAACACCGTGCCGTACGGGCCGACGAGCGGCTTGCCGTGGCCCGCGAGCTCGGGCTCGTCCCAGACGCCGAAGATGCCGCCGAACGGGCCGAGCTTGGAGACGACGGCGACGAACATGGCGACACCGGCGATGAGCTGGATGATGAACTGCCCCAGCTCGGTGAGCGCGTCGGCCCACAGTCCGCCGATGGTGCAGTAGATCGCCGTGATGACGCCGGTGATCAGGATGCCCTGGTTGATGGAGATGCCGGTGAAGACGGACAACAGGGTGGCGATGGCGGCCCACTTGGCGGCCACGTCCACGATCTTCAGGAGCATGCCCGACCAGGCCAGCGCCTGTTGGGTCTTCAGGTTGTAGCGGTTCTTGAGGTATTCGAGTGGCGACGCCACGTGCAGCCGTGACCGCAGCCGGTTGATGCGCGGCGCGAACAGTTTCGAGCCGATGGCGATGCCGAGCGCGATCGGGAACGACCACGTGACGAACGACGTCACGCCGTACGTGTAGGCGATGCCGGCGTATCCGGTGAACATGACGGCGCTGTAGCCGGACATGTGGTGCGAGATGCCGGAAAGCCACCAGGGCATCTTGCCGCCGGCCGTGAAGAAGTCGGAGACGTCGTCCACACGTTTGTGGGACCAGACGCCGATCGCGACCATGATGCCGAAGTAGCCGATGAGCACGGCCCAGTCGAGACTGTTCATTGAGCCCCCTCCAGGGGTCTGGTCCTACTTATGAACGCCGTTCATGGTGTGGGGAGCCGAAGGGCCAGGACAACGGACCGGAGGGTCAAGGGACGGTAAAATCGTTCTACTTATTGACCTGCGTTCATGTCCATGAATCCGGATGGGGGCAAAAAGGACCGCACGGCGGTGGGTGCCGTGCGGTCGGATCCAGCCGGTGGTGCGGAACTACCGCATCAGCTCACCCGCGTTGACCAGAAGCGACTGGCCGGTGATGGCCCGAGCCCGGTCGGAGGCGAGGAACACGGCGGCGTCCGCCACGTCCCCGTCCGTGGCCAGCTCGGGCAGCGCCATCCGCTCGGTGAGGCGCCCCAGGACCTCGTCCTGCGACACGCCCTCGGTGTGCGCGGTGAACTGGACGTACGCCTCGACCGGCGGCCCCCACATCCAGCCGGGCAGCACGGTGTTGACCCGGATGCGGTGCGGGCCGAGCTCGCGGGCCATGGAGTACATGGCCGAGGTCAGCGCGCCCTTCGAGGCCGCGTACGCCGCCTGCCGGACCTGGGAGGGCGCGGCGACGGCCGACTGTGTGCCGATGACGACGACGGAGCCGCCCCGCTCCTTGAGCGCGGGCAGGCAGGCCCGGGTCATGCGCAGCGTACCCAGCAGGTTCACGTCGATGACCTGCTGCCACGTCGAGAAGTCCGCGTCCTCCAGGCCGCCGAAGTAGCTGTCCCAGGCGGCGACATGGATCACGGCGTCGACCCCGCCGAACCGCTCGCGCGCGAGCCCCGCGAGCGCCTCGCACCGGCTCTCGTCGGTGATGTCCGTCGCCGCGTACGCGGTGTGCGTACCGTCCGGGTCGATCTCGGCGGCCGACTTCGCGAGGTTCGCCTCCGTGCGCGCGCCCAGCACGGCGTTGCCGCCGTCGCGCACCACGGCCGCGGCGACCTGGTGGCCGAGCCCGGCCCCGACCCCCGACACGACCACTGTCTTTCCGTTCAGGAGCATCCGGTCGCCTCCCGGCTATGGCAGTTCTTCTGACGGGGCGTCAGAGTAGGCCCGTCCGGTGGAGGAAGGAAGGGGAGCGTCGTGAGCGAGGACACGAGGAGTGAGGTGTACGCGGAGCTGGCATCGGTCGGCCCGTACGGGGTGCGCCCCGGGCACGCCCTGATCACCATGGTCGAGCCGCATCCCGGCCACGAGTACGCGTACAACCGCTGGTACGAGGACGACCACTACTACGCCGGCGCGATGGCGATGCCCTGGATGAACTCGGGGCGCCGCTGGGTGGCCACGCGCGAACTTCAGCTCCTGCGCTACCCGGAGAAGTCGGCGGTCGCGCAGCCGGTCACCGCGGGCTGCTACATCTCCACGTACTGGATCACCGACGGCCGCTACGACGACCACATGAAGTGGACCGTCGGCATCAACAAGCGGCTCAACCGGGACGGGCGCGTCTATCAGGACCGCACGCACGTCTTCACCGCGTTCCAGGACCACGCGGCGACCGTGTACCGGGACGGGGCGGCCGGACCGCGCGACCACCACGCCCTCGACCACCCCTACCGGGGTCTGGTCGTGGAGGTCATCGACGCCGAAGGACCCGAGCGGCGCGAGGAGTTGCTGGAGTGGCTGCGCTCGCGGCACCTGCCGAAGCGGCTGGCCGGCTCACCGGCGGCGATGGTCACGGTCTTCCGCCCGACGCCGCTGCCGGGCGACCGCATGTCGTACGTGAAGCAGGTCGAGGGCGTCGACACCCGCCTCACCCTGCTGTGGTTCCTGGAGGCGGACCCGGCCCTCTGCTGGGAGGACCACTTCACGGGTCTGGACACGGCCGTTCACGAGTCGGGCCTCGGCCGCGTCGAGCTGGTGGCGCCGTTCATCCCGACGATCCCCGGCACGGACACGTACGTGGACCGGCTGCGCGGGTGATCCGGTGAAAAAGCCGAGCCCCCTCGGCCAGGACGGCGGGCCAGTCGAGAGGGCTCTTTCAGTACCGCAGTGGTGCTCTGTTGGTGCCGAAATGGTGCTGTGATGCTGAGTTGGTGCTGTGTTGCGATGGGGAGCTCTCCGATGCCTCAGGCGGCGTCGAAGGCGCCCCGGCTGACCTCGGTCACGAAGGAGTTCCATGAATCGGGGGCGAAGCCGATCGAGGGCCCCTCGGGGGCCTTCGAGTCCCGCACCGCGATCGCGGCCAGGAGGGGGGACTTGACCTCGACGCACGCGCCGTTGCCCGTCGAATAGGAGGACTTGGTCCAGGAATTCGTGCCGCCCTGCTGAATTGCCATTTTTTGCTCCGGTCTAGCCAGTGGTCGAATTGCTGTCACCGCTTCTGTGAAGCGGTTTGCGCCAACGTGGTACCTGATGGCGTGATCGACGCTACTCGCCAACATCGGTGCGCGAAGAGGCCATTCACTCGACCGGATGGCATATTCCAGTGGGGTCTTCCGCCCCGCCGCGGCGAAGGTGTACCGTGCGGCACTTTTCTCGCGCGGGGCGGATTCTGTCCCTCTGGAACACCTGGGGGCGGCCTCCGCGGTGCCCTAGAGGGCTTCCTGGAGCGCGTAATCCTGGGCGATCTTCGCGATGAACTGTCTGGATTGTTCCACATTCAGCGCCTGTGCCCGCAGATGCTCGTACATCACGCTGTACTTCTGTACATCGTTGGCCTTTTCCAGATAGAGATCACTGGTGACGCCCTCGATGTAGACGACACTCGAATCCGCGGCGTCCGGGAACTCCAGAATCGCGTACTGGCCGTTCAGGCCCGGGTGCGCGCCCATGTCGAACGGAATGACCTGCACGGTCACATGGGGCAGCTGCGACTGCTCGACCAGGTGCTCCAGCTGCTCGCGCATGACGGCCCGGCTGCCGACGACGCGGCGCAGCGCCGACTCGTCGAGCACGGTCCACAGCCGCAGCGGGTTGTCCGGGGCCGCGATGCGCTCCTGGCGGCGGACGCGGACCTGGACCCGCTTGTCGATGTCGGTCGGCGTGGTCTCCGGGAGCGCGCCCGTGATCAGCGTCTCCGCGTACGCCCGGGTCTGCAGCAGACCGGGCACGACCTGCGGATCGTAGACGCGCAGGCTCGCCGCGTCCGTCTCGAGTCCGATGTAGACGCTGTACGGGATGTCGCCGAAGGAGTGCCACCAGCCCTGCTGGCGGGAGTCCTTGGCCATCTGCATGAGGGAGTCGACGATGCGGTGGTCCTCGACCTCGTAGACCCCGCACAGGTCGCGGACGTCGCGCTGGCTGATGCTGCGCCGCCCGTTCTCGAGCCTGCTGATCTTCGACTGCGAGACCAGCAGCCGCTCGGCCACCTCTTCGGCCGTCATGCCTTTGAGCTCGCGGAGCCGGCGCAGCTCCTGGCCCAACCGGCGTCGCCTGACGGTGGGATTGACATTGGACGCCACGGGACGTGCACCTCCGGCTGCGTGCCTCTGTGATTCTTTGCGTATCTTGCGAATCTGCTGCTCAGCAGATTGCCACCCTGGGCTTCATACCGCTGGGAAACGGCGGATATGCGCAGCGGACACGACAGTTGGGCATGCGTGCGGACGTGTAGGGGGACGAGTGGTCGGCGTGGCCGGACATGCGGCCGCGCGGGGCGCCGGTCCGTGTCGTCGTCCCGACGTCCGGATCCGGCACCCCGCGCGGCTCAGCGGCTCCCGGACCGGTCTTTGGGGACTGCGGCGCGGCGCTGTTGCGGTGCGGGCTGTTCAGATGGTGCGGTGCTCAGTGCGCCACGGCGCGGGCCATCGACCCGTGGTGCGGCTGCATCGGAACCCTGCCGGGGTCCGGTGCTCCCCTGCCCGGCGGGGCCGGGCTGCGGCGTGGCTGAGCGGCCACACCGTTCTGGACGTCCATCACGGCGTGCGCCACGAGGCCGCCCATGGGGTCGTGCCTGATCAGGTCCCGCAGCCGGGAGCGGGACGATCGTCCCTCGTTCCCCGGATACAGATGCTTGCCGAGTCCGACCGCGTGGGCCAGTGCGGCGAGCGCCGCGGTCCGTGGGTCCGGCGGTACGCCGGTACGGATCGCGCTGTCCAGCCGGGACCTGATCTCCCGGCTGATGGCCGTGTCCGTCGCCTGGTAGCGAGTCGTCGGCAGCACTCCGCACATCTGGCCGGCCACGGCATGGACCATGCCGCACCTTTCCAGATGCGAGAGATACGTCTGGCGCAGCCCCAGTCGGGGCCCGCCGATCCAGTGCACCGCGCGTACCGGGGTGCCGCGCCTTCGCAGCAACTCCAGTGCGCAGTCCAAAGTCGGATCTCCGGTCGGCCGTGGTGCCACCACGGCGATACGATCCCCGTCTGGGGCTATCCGTCCGGCCAGCGCCAGCTCTACTAGCTGTGCTCCGGCCAGACCTAGGTCGAGCGACTGCGGCTGCGCTGTGGTACCCGTGGCCGGGTCCAGAGCGAGCAGCAGAAGCTCCTCCGGAATTGTTCTGCGGCTCCTGCCCATCCATGCCTCCCCGCGTGGATGAATGACAGGGTGACCCCTCTCACATTGGTCTGTCGAGGGTGCGTGGGTGCTATGTGCGGGAACCAGTAGGTATGTCGTTCTCGTCTACCACGTGGGTGAAGCCCCCACACAGGACACTGGTACATGGTTCGGACAGCAGCGGCGTAGCGCGTGGCGCGTAGCGAGGAGGCATCGGTGGCGGGGACCCCCGACAGGTCGAAGCAGCAGGAGTCGTCGGGAGGACCGATCCCGGAGGAACGGGACCCGAGGCTCGCGATGGCGAGGCAGTCGCCGGAGCGGGTCGATCAGGCGACGGCGGTGTTCTCCGTCCGGGACGTTCCGGCGACGACGGAATCGGATTCGGGTTCCGGGTCTGGTTCGAGTTCGGGTTCGGCGGGGAAGTCCCCGGCGGGATCGGATTCGGATGCGGACGCGGACGTCTCCGGCGCGGAGGACTCGGGCTCGGCTTCCGGTTCGGCATCGGCATCGACATCGGTGTCAGATTCCGGGGCGGGCCCGGAGCCCGAGGCGGGTTCCGGGGACGGTACGGAGCCGGGTTCCGGCGACGAGGCGGGCGACGCACGCCTGCGTGCCGCTGTGGCGGCCTGGGTGTCCGGTCCGCGGGACGGCTCCGCCGACGGGCCCGAGGCGGCCGGTGACGGTGCCGCTGACGCGGCGGAGGACGAAGCGGAGGCGTCCGCGGCGGACGAGCCGGGCGAGCCGGAGGCGGCAGACACCGCGTCGGACGCGGCGGAGGGCGACGGCGACGGCGATGGCGCCGTGGCCGACGCCGCCGAGGGCTCGGCCGACGCCGAGGCCACGGACACCGCCAAGGGGCCCGACGAGGACGCGCACGCCGAATCGGCTGACGCCTCTGAGGTACCGGAAGCCGAGGCGCTCGACGCCGACGTGAAGCCGGCCGATGAGGCGAAGGCTGGCGCGAAGCCGTCCGGCGAGGTCAAGGAGTCCGCCGACGCCGAGCCGGCCGATGCCCTTGAGGCACCGGAAGCCGAGGCGCCCGACGCCGACGCGAAGCCGGCCGACGAGGTCAAGGCTGAGGCCAAGCCGGCCGACGGGGCGAAGGCATCCGCTGACGCCGAGCCGGCCGACGAGGTCAAGGCTGAGGCCAAGCTGTCCGACGAGGCGAAGGCTGACGCCGAGCCCGCCGACGGGGCGAAGGCATCCGCTGACGCCGAGCCCGCCGATGCGGCGAAGGCACCCGCCGACGCCAAGCCGGCCGACGAGGCGAAGGCCGATGCCGAGCCCGCCGATGCGGCCAAGGCGCCCGCCGACGCCGAGCCGGCCGCCGAGGTCAAGGTCGACGCCAAGCCGTCCGACGAGGCGAAGGCCGATGGCAAGCCCGCCGATGCGGCGAAGGCACCCGCCGACGCCAAGCCCCCCGTCGACCAGGCCACCGCCGTCTTCAAGGCCGTCAAACCGCCCGTCGATCAGCCGACCCAGATGCTCAAGTCGCTCGGGTCCAAGCCCGCCGGTGCGGGCAAGGCCGAGTCCGATGCCGAGCGCACCAGCAAGTTCGTGCCCCTCAGGGGGCTCGACTCGGGCACCCCGGCCAAGCCCAAGGCGCAGCCCGAGGCACAGTCCAAGGCGCAGCCCACCGCCCCGCCGCCCGCGAAGCCCTACGTCGGGCCCGAGCGCACCACCCAGCAGCCGCTCCCGCCGCTGCCCCCGCTCGACCTCCTGGCCGAGCTCACGAACACGCCGCCGCCCGCGGAGACCCCGGTCCGCACGGCCGTGCGCAGGGTCAAGATCTGGACGCCGATCGTCCTGCTGCTCGCCGTCGTGTTTGCGGTCGTACAGGCCGTACGACCGCTGCCCGCGCCCACGCTGGCGCTGACCGCCAAGTCGACGTTCGCGTTCGACGGGGACAAGGTCTCGCTGCCGTGGCCGGCCGAGGGCCAGGGCTCGATGGACGTCAGCGGCATCGGCGCGATGGATCGGTTCGGCGAGCAGAAGCCCGTACCGATCGGGTCCGTGGCCAAGGCCATGACGGCGTACGTCGTGCTCAAGGACCACCCGCTGCAGCCGGGCAAGGACGGCCCGTCCATCGGCGTGGACGCGAAGGCGGAGAAGGAGGGCGGCTACGACTCCGAGGGCGAGTCGACGCTGAACACCGTCAAGGAAGGCGACAAGCTCAGCCAGAAGGACGCCCTTTCGGCCATCATGATTCCGTCCGCGAACAACATCGCGCGGCTGCTGGCCCGTTGGGACGCCGGTTCCGAGGAGGCGTTCGTCAAGAAGATGAACGCCGCCGCCAAGGACCTCGGCATGACCGGCACGACGTACACGGACCCGTCCGGGCTGAAGGAGACGACCGTCTCCACCGCTCAGGACCAGGTCAAGCTCGGCAACGAGCTGGTGAAGATCCAGGCCCTGATGGACATCACCAAGCTGCCGACGTGGAAGGACCCGTCGGGCAAGACGTGGCAGAACTACAACCGCCTCGTCCCGTACAACAACGCGGTCGGCGTGAAGACCGGTTCGACGACCAAGGCCGGCGGCAACCTGCTCTTCGCCGCGACGAAGGACGCCGGCGGCGAGACCGTGACGGTCGTCGGCGCGATCCTCGGGCAGCACAGGGCGCCGATCATCGACACCGTGAACGCGGTCAGCAAGACGGCGATGCTCGCGGCGCAGGACGCCGTGAAGGCGTCGACGATCCTGAAGAAGGGCGACGTCGTCGGCTACGTGGACGACGGGCTCGGCGGGCAGACCCCGGTCGTGGTGACGAAGAACGTCTCGGCCGTCGGCTGGGCGGGCCTGACGGTGAAGCTGGAGCTGGCGGACGGTGCCAAGGGCGCCGCCGTCCCGCACAGCGCGAAGGCCGGTACGAAGGTCGGCGAGCTGAAGGTCGGCGACGGTTCGGGCGGTGCGGTCACCGTCCCGGTCGCCCTCCAGAAGGACCTGGCCGAACCCGGTTTCGGCCAGAAGCTCACCCGCGTCGGCTGACCTCCCGGCCGGACTCACGCACAAGCGCCCCCACGGCACACAGCCGTGGGGGCGCTTGTGTCGGAAGACCGCTCACTTCGGACCGCTCGCTTCAGACCGCTCACTTCGTCTTCGGCGGCACGCACTTGGGTGCCGTCTTGCCGGACGGCCCCCCGTACCGCGAGCTGATCCGGACGTCGCCCGGCTCCTTCACCGTCAGGCGCGTGAACTCGCCCTCCTCGCGCAGGCACCCGCTGTCCGCCCACAGCCACGGCGAGTACGCGATCCGCACGATGATCGAGCCGGCCTTCGGCATCCGTACGACGAGGTTGGCGCCGTCGGAGCGGACCACCGAGCCGGGCGAGTCCACCAGCGGCACCGCGTTCTTCACGCGGTAGATCCGCCAGTTGGCGTCCCGCCACACCGATTCGAGGTAGTGCGGCTCACTGGACACCAGCTTGTGCTCCAGCTCCGCGGGGCCGTCCGGCTCGCCGTTGTAGACGACGACGAAGCCGACGGCCCACTGGGAGAGCCAGGCGTGGTACGAGGCGGAGGAGAAGGCGCCCTCGGGTACGTCGGTGCCGCCGTGTCCCTCGTAGAAGAGCCGTCCGCGCTCGACGTCGGCCTGCCGGTTCCAGCCGCGCGCCATGTTGATGTAGGGCGCGAGGACGGCCGCCTCGCGATGGTCGCGGGCGGGGACGACCTCGACACGGGTGCGTTCGGCGCCGAGCTTCTTGAGCGTGGAGACGACGCCGTCGGTCTTGATCGCCCACTCGGGGACCTCGGTGTTGGCGACGACGTCGGCGATGGTCTTGCCGGACAGCCAGCCCAGGGAGAGGACGATGGCGGCGATGCACATCACGCGCTGCCGGTGGGGCGGGAAGAACCCGCCGAGTCTGCCGTCGTAGCGGGGCCCGTGGTCCCGGTTCATCACGGCGGCGAGGAGCAGCGCGGGCGCCACGATCTCCGTGAGCCGCTCCACGTTCGTGCCGATCGGGGTGGCGATCAGATAGGTGAGCACCACGCCGAGCGCGTACACGGCGGTGCCGAGGCGCGCCACGCGCCAGGCGCGCGGCGCGCACAGCAGGACGACCGCGCACACGACGAGAGGCGGGAAGATCCGCCCGAACGGCATGGGCTGTTCCCCCTTGAACGGGAACAGCCAGGTCGTCACGCCCACGATGAGGACCGGCGGCAGGAGCAGCGACAGGGCCTTGCCCCACTGCCGGTTCAGGAGCCACGCGGTGCCGGCGACGACGAGGAAGAGCCCGGCGACGGGGCTCGCCATCGTGGACAGCGCGGCGCACACGGTGGCGATGACGATGCGCCGGCCGTTCATGTGCGCGAGGACGGCGCCGAGTCCGAAGGCCACGCCCAGCATGAATGTCGAGCGCCCCGACACGACCTGGCACCACAGCGAGAACCCGACCACGAGGGCCGGCCACAGTGGTCTTCGGATGCCGGTGCGCTCGACGATCGACGCGGCGAGCCAGGTGGACGAGACACCGGACAGGAGCGTGACGGGGACGACGCCGAACAGTGCCATCAGGTAGGGCGAGATGAGGCTGTAGTTGGCGATGTGGAGGCCGCCGTACCAGAACAGGTTGTAGGCGGAGCCCGGGTACATCTTGGCGAACTCGGCCCACGCCACCTGTGCCGCGAGGTCGCCGCCGCCGGTCGCGAGGAACGCCAGCCACAGGACGTGCAGCGGCAGTATGCAGGCGGTGACGAGCAGGGCGGTCCGGTGCCGGCCGTGCCAGGGCTCGGGGATGTCCGGGGACCGGCGCGCGCGTGCGGCAGAGGGTGGAGACAGTTCGGCAGAGGCCACTGCGGCGTTCCGTTCCGGTCGGACGGGCAATTGTGTTCGGAAAGACGCTAGCCGTGGCCCGAGAGTTGGTTGACGCGCCCCTGATGTTTGCGGCAAATCTACGCAGGGCCGTCGGAGTCCGACGCCGCTAACCGCCCGGCGACGCGCAGATGTCGTCCGGCGCGTGCACCTGCCCCGAGCGGCCCGACGGCGTTACGGCGATCTGGCTGCGGACGGTCTCCAGCTGCCCGAGGAGCGTGTCGAGCGTTCCCGTCCGGGGGTCCTGGAAGTACGTCAGGACGGCCCGGTAGAACGCGTCGCGCAGCACGGGCGGCATGACGTCCGACGCGTCGAAGCACAGGGTGTCCGCGTCGTGGGTCAGATAGGAGGCGACGGCGAGGCCGGTCGGGTCGTCGGGCTGGGGGTCGGTCGCGTCGGGGAAGAAGGGCCGCAGGTGGGGCTCCGTGCGCCGTGACCAGGTCTTGCGGCCGTTCTCGCTGGTCAGGAGTGTCACGAGGTCCTGCGCCGCCGGGTTGTCGGTGAGCACGGCGGCCATGTCGCCCGACACCTCGTACGTGTCCTTGTACGCGGCCCGCCCGTGCAGGAACCGGGCGGCCGGCTCCACGCGCAGAGAGTTGTCGGCCATGGCGCCGGGGTAGAGGGAGCGGATGAAGGAGCCCTGGTGTTCGTGGGTGCAGCCCGGGAGGGAGCCGCCGAGGAGTCCGCGCTTGGGGGCGTTGGGATGCTTCGGGTCGGGGGTGCCCTCGAACGACATGGTCAGGGAGCGCTCGACGGACTTCGGCGACCGCGGGCCGAGGATCTCGGACCAGGTCGTGAAGGCGCGGCGCACGGCCGGGTCGTGCTTCCAGTCGAGGCGGCCGGTGGCCCACCGTGTGTACGTGTCGGGGCCCGCCTGGTGGAGGAGGATGTCCTCGATCCAGTCGGTGCCGGGCCATCCGGAGGTGGCCTGCGCGGCCATGCCCACGCACCAGTCGGGCGCCTCGGTCCCGGTGGCGCGCTTGCTCCACACCAGGCTCTTGAGGTTGACCCGCAGCGGCACCCAGTAGGTGCGGTGCCTGCCGTCGAGGGTGAGGGTGGGGGACCAGGGCGGGTAGCCGCGTTCGGCGGCCTGTGGCGACAGCGGTTCGAGTCTGCCGTCGGCCGCGTACTCGGTGAGCTCGCCGATGCTGTTGAGGACCGCGACGTCGGGCGGGGCGCCGGCCTCCAGCTGCGCGACGAGGGTCTCGCGCAGGGAGCGGGTGCCCTTGTAGACGTAATGGTGACCGCTGCGGTGCGACAGGCGGGCGAGGGCGTCCTCGAACGCGGCGCCCTCGGGTCCGGTCCACGGCCCGAGCACGACGACGGTCCGGTGCGTGTCGCCGCCGGCGCAGCCGCCGGTGAGCGCGGCGAGGGCGAGCAGGCAGGCGGCGAGCGCGAGCCGGAGCACGCTGGTCCGGCGCCTCATACGGCGGTCCCCGGGCGCCCCACGAGCAGATACTCGCGCCGATAGGCGTGGAGGGCGGCGCCGGTGACGGCGGCGACGAGCAGGCCGGCGGGCGCCACCCAGGGGGCCGCCCCGTCGACGGCGGCGAGCCGCCCGTTGTCCAGGACGGCGTCCATCGAGTCGGCGAGCGTGACGACGGCGGTGTCACCGGGCGGGTCGATGCGGCGCTCCTCGACGGCGACCTCGGTGACCGGCGAGGTCACCGCGTACAGGCTGCGGGCGATCGGCACGGTGTCCTCCTGGGCGGCGTACGCGTACAGCCCGTCGAGGGCGATCGCGGGCACGGCGAGCAGCGGCAGCGCGGCGGCGAGGAGCGGCACGCTGGCCGAGATGCGCAAGCGGACCCGCAGGAAGCGCAGGGTGCGCCACAGGCCGGCGATCAGCAGCACGAACGCGACGGCCGACACGGCGGCGGCGGTGACGGCGGCGGGACCGAGCGCGGCGCGGGCCTCCAGGCGGTCGCGCAGGGCGCGTTCGAGGTCCGAGATGCGGTCGACGACGGTCGTCGCCTCGCTGCCGGTGACGGGCGCGCAGCGGGGGTAGGTGGCGTAGCGGTCGGTGGCGGGTTCGTAGGGACCGCCGGGATCGGGTGAGCAGAGCATGCTCTGGGCGTAGGAGAGTCCGGCCTTGCGCAGGGACTCGTCGGAGACGTTCGTCTGGGCCCAGGCGATCCAGCGTTCGTAGCCGTCGACGAGGCCGGAGACGACGTCGAGTTCCTGGCGCTCGGCGGCGGTCAGGGCGCCGCTGCGCGCGACCTGGCTGAGGTCCTGGGCCGCGCCGGTGATCCGGGAGCCGTAACGGGGGGTGAGTCCGCTCAGCTCGACGGCGTCCCCGGCGTCGAGGCTCACCTCGGCCTCGCGCTGGGCGATCCGCAGTGAGATCCGCGCGTCGGCCAGGTCGCGCAGCGCGGGCGCGATGTGGGCGCGGATCTCGGCGGAGTCGTCGCGCAGGGACGCGGCGGTGAAGCCGAGTCCGGCGAAGGCGACGACGGCGAGGAGGGGGAGGGCGACGAGCCGGTCGTGGAGGTAGGCGCGGTTGCGAGGCGGTTCCGCGGCCCGTGGGCCCGGCCGGTCCGTGGCCGGCACCGGCGGGGCCCACGCGTACCGCCACAGCAGGCGTGCGCCCTTGAGCGCGGCGACGGCGAGACGCTTCGCCGACGCCCCTGCGCGCCGGGACCGCCCCCGCATGGACGTCACCGGTCCGCCGCCGGTCGCCGTCCGGTGGGCCAGGGCCGCGGGAAGGGCGGCCGGGACCGGTCCCGGCGGTGCCACAGTCCGAGGGGCCTGACCAAGTAGGCGCGGTCCAACAGGCGTTCGGCGACGGCCTCGGCGTGTGGGCTGTCGGAGCGGGCGGCCTGCCGGGCGAGCGCCCGGTAGAACTGCGAGAGCTGACGCCTCAGCATGACGTCCTCGTCCGGGAATTCGAGCCGTCCGCCCGCGTCCCGCGCGTCCTGGTCACGCCGGGCCGCCGCCTCCGAGAGCCGCCCGAGCGCCTCCGCCCCCACCTTCCCGTCCGTCACGAGGCGCTGCGCGGCCTCCCACACCTCGGCCTTCATCCGTACGCGGGCCTGTTCGTCGGTGAGCCCGTGCTCGTTGAAGAGGCGGGCGAGCCGGGTGAGCGCGGTGCGCAGCCCGTCGGCCGTCGTCGCGTACTCGACGGCGACACGTACCGTCGCGGTGCGCGCGCCGGTGCGGTGGCGCGAGTGCTGCGGCACGGCGTCGAGCGCCTCGATGGCGTACGTGTCGGGGGTGGCGCCCCCGAGGGCGAGGCGGGCCCGTGCCGCGCCGAACGCCGCGCTGCCGAGCGAGGGGTTGCGCAGCCGTACGGCCTCGTAGAAGGTCAGCGCCTCGTGCCAGTGGCCGAGCCGCTCGGCGCAGTGGCCGAGGGCGAGCTTGGGCGCGTACTCGCCGGGGATGGCGCCGTAGACCTGGTCGAAGTAGTCGCGCGCGGACGCCACGTCGCCGGCGGCGAGGTCGAGGAGGCCGCGGTGCCAGTCGATGCGCCAGTCGTGCCGGGACAGCTCGCGCCCGATGCCGTCGACCGCGCCGCGCAGTTCCTCGGCGGCGGACTCCAGGTCCGGCCCTTCGCCCGCCGCGCGTTCGGCCCGTACGGCGACGCGCAGCCGGAGCCTGCACCGCAGGAGCCGCACCTCGGGGGAGTCCCGCCAGTCGCCGGTGTGCTGGAGGAGCGCGGCGGGGTCGGCGTCGGCGAGGCGGCTGAGGCCGTCGTGGCGGGCGTCGTGCGGGTCGGGGCGCGGCACGGGCAGACGGGCCGCGACATCGGCGGCGGACGGCGGCTCGTGCAGCGGGGCGGGCGTCACGCCCCCGGGAGTCGCCCACCGGGGCAGGACCGGCGCGACCCCGAGGGCTCCGTCCAGGGCGTACGGCGACTGCATGAAGAGCGGCGACGGCTCGAACGTCTCCTGCCCGGTCCGAAGCGACCTCAACTCCCGGAAGACGCCACGCAGTTGGTCCGCCATCTCGTCCGCGTCCGCGTACCGCTCGGCCGGTTCGGGGCGGGTGGCGCGGCGCAGGGCGCGGGCCAGCGAGACGAGGCCGAGGCCTTCCGGGGCCGGGGTCGTGGTCAGCGCGGCGGCCTGCGCCGTCACCGGGTCGCCGTCGTGCATCCGGTCCAGGGCGCCGAGTTCGGCCAGCGAGTGGGGTCCGGCGCCGAGTCCGCTCAGCGTGCGCAGCGTCTCGCCCAGGCTGAACAGGTCGTCGCGCGGGGCGGAGGCGCCGGCCAGGGCGGGCGGGGCGAGCGGCACGTTCGGCGCGCGGAAGCCCTCGGTCGTCAGGCCGGGCGCGCCCTCCTCGCGGATGGACCCCACGTCGATGACCTTGGTGGTGGCGCCGTCGTGCATCACGTTCTGCGGCTTCAGGTCGCCGTACACCTTGCGGGGGCCCGGCCGCGCGTGCAGATGGTCGAGCGCGGACAGGACGCGCAGCCCGTACGCGAGCACGAACTCGTGGAAGCGGGCGCCGCCGAACCGGTCCGGTTCGTGCTGGGCCAGTGCGCGGATCTCCTCGAGGTTGAGCCCGTCGACGTACGGCAGGACGAGGAAGGGGCCGACGCGGGCGTGGCGGCCGTAGTTGAAGACGGGGATGATCCCCTCGTGGTGGAGGTCGGCGAACGCCTGCCGCTCGTCCTCCAACGAGCCGAGCCGCGGGGCGAGTTGTTCCGGCCGCAGGGTCTTCACGGCGACCTCGCGGTCGTCGACCTTCCGGTCGAGCGCGAGATACACGTCGCCCATGCCGCCGCGCCCGAGACGCCGTACGACCTGATACTGCCCAGCCAGTAACTCGCCCTGTTCCAGGGCGGCTTCGCCGGGACCCGCGGCCCGGCCCCGGTCGTCGCGCGGCCTGACCTCGGGCAGCGCCGTCGGATCGGGCCCCTCGTCGGGCAGCGTGACCCAGGCGTCCCGCGGCCCGTCCGGAGGCGGCATGACGAACAGCGGACCGGAGGACGCCGTCATCGGCCGCCCCTGAATTCTCCCGTTGCTCCCGCGTCCCCCCGCATGCTGCCTCAGGATAGGGGCGCGGCGTCCGGATGGCGCCCGTGCGTAGGCCTCCGGCCTGATCGTGGAATGGAGGCCCCGGCCAGTGACGACGAGTACCGGCACCAGACCGTACGCCGCCCTGAACCCGGCCCTGATCCGCTCCAGCCTTGCGGTGGTGGAGCGCCGCGCCGACTCGCTGACCAAGTACTTCTACGCCCATCTGTTCAAGCACAACCCCGGTGTACGGGCCATGTTCCCGGAGCGCATGGAGGAGCAGCGCGACCGCCTCTTCGCCGCGCTGACCACGGCGATCCTGAACCTGGAGGACACCGGCGCGCTCGTCGACCACCTGCGCACGCTCGGTTTCGACCACCGCAAGTTCGGGGTCCGCAACGAGCAGTACCCGGCTGTCGGGCGCAGCCTGATAGCGACCCTGAAGTACTTCTCGGGCAGCGCCTGGACACCCAGGACGGAGGCCGCCTGGCGCGCGGCGTACGAACTCATCTCCAAGATCATGATCGCCGGAGCGGAGTCCGTGCCGGAGTCGGTACCGGCCTGGTGGAACGCGCAGGTGCTCCGCCACGAGCGCCGCGCCGAGGACATCGCCGTCCTCACCGTGCGCCCGGACCGGCCGTATCCCTTCGTTCCGGGCCAGTACGCGACGCTGACGGCCCCCGAGGCGCCGCAGGTCTGGCGCCCGTACTCGATCGCGAACGCCCCGCGCGCCGACGGCACCCTCGACTTCCACATACGCCGTGTCGAGGGCGGCCTCCTGAGCAGCGCCCTGGTCGACGAGGTCGCCCCGGGAGGCACCGTCCGCCTCGGCCCGCCGCTGGGCACGACGACGCTCCCGAAGGCCCCGGAGGGGGAGCTGCTCTTCGTCGCCGGGGGGACGGGCTGGGCGCAGATCAAGGCGCTGATCGAGGAGTTCGCCGTCCGGCGCGGCTCCGCGACCGCCACGCTGCTCGTCGGCGCCCGCACGGAGGACGACGTGTACGACCTCGGCGTCCTGGAACTCCTCGGCGGCGCGCACCCGTGGCTGCGCCTGGTCGGCGCGCTGCCCGCGCGCGACCGCCTCGACGCGGACGCGGCGCTCCTGCGGGAACTGACGCGTTACGCCACCGCGCAGAGCATGCGCCGCGCGCCCGCCGAGTGGCCGCACGTGTACGTCAGCGGCCCCCCGGCCATGGTCGAGACGGTGGAGACCCAACTGGCCATGCTGCACCGCGTACCGCCCGACCGCGTCCACCACGACCCGGCGGCCCACCACGGCACGGACGAGCGCCCGGAGACGGCGGCGGAGTGGTTCCTGGTGAAGCGTCAGGTTCCCTGGATCCGGCCCCGCCCGTGACGGCCCCGGCGGTGACGGCCCCGCCCGTGACGGTTCCGGCGTGACCGGACCGGCCGTCAGAGGCAGTGGACGGGGATGCGCTGGACGAGGTTGTTGGCGAAGCCGCCGCGGTTCCACGGCTGGGTGAGCGGCTGGGTGCGGCCGGTGGCGTCGGTGGCGCGGGCGCCGAGGACGTGGGTGCCGGGCACGGCGGTCCACGGGGCGTGCCAGTGACGCCAGGCCGCCGTGTGCCCGTCCGCCGGGTCGAGCGTGGCGTCGCTCCACGTGGCGCCGTCGTCCGTGGTCACGTCGACCCTGGTCACGGGTCCGTGCCCGGACCAGGCCCGGCCCTCCAGGAGTACGGGCCCGGGGCGGACGACGCGGGCCCGCGACATGAAGTCGGGGAACCCGGGCGGGATCATCAGGGCGCGCGGCAGGATCCGGGTGACGGGCTCGCCGGGATCGTCGGCGGCCCAGCGGAAGCGGTAGGCGACGGCCTGCTGGAACCCGTCGAAGGGGGTGTCGACGAGCGTGATCCCGCGCAGCCACTTCACCTGCGCCATGCCGTACCAGCCGGGGACGACGAGTCGCAGCGGGTAGCCGTGCTGCGGGGGCAGGGGCGCGCCGTTCATCGCGTACGCGACGAGGACGTCACCCGCGGCCACCGCGACGGGCAGGCTGCGCCGGTAGTCCTGCTCGACGCCGCGCTCGACCCCGTGGTCGGCGCCGGTGAAGACGGCCTCGACGGCGCCGTCGTCCACCCCGGCCTCGTCGAGGAGTACGCGCAGCGGAACGCCGGTCCAGTCCGCGGTGCCGACCGCCTCGACCAGCCAGGGCTGGCTGACCGGCCGGGGCGTGAGCAGGGCGCGCCCGTTGCCCGCGCACTCCAGCGTGACGCGGCGGGTGACGGCGGGCAGAGACCGCAGGGTCGCCAGGTCGAGGGTCAGCGGCGTCCTGACCAGGCCGTCGACCGCGAGCCGCCAGTCGCCGGCGCTCGCGTCCGGGATGTCGTAGTGGACGAGGACGTAGTGCAGGCCGGGCGGGGAGACGTCGTAGCGGAGGGCTTCGAGGGGGAGGCCGTGATTACGCGCGGCGAGCGCGAGTTCATCGGGGGTGATGCCCTCGCCGGGGGTGGCGAGCCGGCCGGGGCGACTGATGCCGCCGAGACCGTCAGGTCCGTGCATGGCGTGGTCCGCTCCGTCCATGTCTTCATGGTGCTCCGCGATTGCGGGGCCTGCCGGGCGGGCGGATCCTGGAAGTGTCGGCCGGCGCTCGATGAGGTGTGTCGGTGGCTGACGGGGGTGCCCGTACGCCGGCGTACGAACCGCTCACCGACGCCCGCCGAGAGGCGGGAGGACGGGACGGGGGGACAGCGGTCCGCCCAGCGATGCGTCCCGTCGAGGAGAGCGCCATGAACGAGACCGACACCGGTACCACTGCCACGGACCCGACCGCCACGGACCCCGCCGCCGCGGACGTCGTCGGCTTGATGCGAACCGAGCTGCGTGGCCCGGTCATTGCGCAGGGCGACCCGGAGTACGACGAGGCGCGCAAGATCTACAACGGGATGATCGACCGGCAGCCGACCGCGATGGTGCGCTGCTCGGACGCGGCGGACGTCATGGCGGCGGTCGACTTCATCCGCGACCACGGACTGGAACTCGCCGTCCGCGGCGGCGGCCACAGCGGCGGCGGCCTGTGCCTCGTCGACGACGCGATCACGATCGACCTGTCACCGATGCGCTGGGTGCGCGTGGACCCCGCGCAGAAGACGGCGTGGGTGGGCGGCGGCAGCCGACAGCGCGACCTGGACCACGCGGCGCACGCGTTCGGCCTGGCGATTCCCGCCGGAATCGTGTCGACGACCGGTCTCGGCGGCCTGACCCTCGGCGGCGGCCACGGCTATCTGACGCGCAAGTACGGCCTGACGATCGACAGCCTCCTCAGCGTGGACATGGTCCTCGCGGACGGCAGCTTCGTCACGGCGAGCGAGACCGAACACTCTGACCTGTTCTGGGCGTTGCGGGGCGGCGGCGGCAACTTCGGCATCGTCACCGCGTTCGAGTTCCAGTTGCATCCGGTGCACACGGTGGGCGTCGCGCTGACACTGTGGCCGGTCGAGAAGACGCGTGAAGTCCTGGAGTGGTACCGGGAGTTCCTGCCGCAGGCACCCGAGGACCTGAACGGCTTCTTCGCCGCGATGACCGTGCCGCCGGGACCGCCCTTCCCCGAGGAGATCCACGGCAAGAAGATGTGCGGGGTGGTGTGGTGCTGGACGGGAGACCTGGCCCGCACGGACGAGGCGATCGCGGCGGTGGCGGAAGCGGGCCCGCCCGCCTTCCGGTTCACGGCACCGATGCCGTACCCGGCGCTGCAGACCATGTTCGACGAGCTGCTCCCCAAGGGCCTGCAGTGGTACTGGCGCGGTGACTTCTTCGACCGCATCACGGACGAGGCGATCGACGTACACGCCAAGTTCGCCGAGAACCTCCCCACCGCGCTGTCGACGATGCACCTCTACCCGGTGAACGCGGCGGCGGCCCGGGTCTCCGAGGACGCGACGGCCTGGGGCTACCGGGACGCGGTCTGGTCGGGCGTCATCGCGGGCATCGACCCGGACCCGGCGAACGCGGACGCGGTCAAGGAGTGGGCGAGGGCGTACTGGCACGACCTGCACCCGTACTCGATGGGCGGCGCCTACGTGAACTTCATCGGCGAGGACGAGTACCGGGACCGCGTCCAGGCGACGTACCGGCACAACTACGACCGGCTGGCGGAGGTCAAGCGGAAGTACGACCCGAACAACCTGTTCCACGCCAACCAGAACATCGAACCGGCGGTGGGGGCGGCCGCGTAGGAGCCTGGGACCGCGGGTTCGGCGACCGGACGGGTCACCGTCGGCCGGATCCTCCGGTGTGCTCCGCACGCCCACCGGGCAGGTCGAGCACGGCCTGGAACTCCCGCCTTGCCTCCCGCAGGCGGCCCGGTCCCGGCGGGCAGCGGTGACCGTATCCGGTCGGCGTCCAGGGCGTCGTCGAGGACGAGGAGCGGCAGCGGGCTGGTCGCCGCACGCCGGACGGCGGTGAGCTCGTCGAGGTCGCCGGGCGGCTCACCGGTGGCCGCGCGCATGCGAAGGGCCGCGCCAGGCGCGCACCGGCCCGAGCCCGGTGAGCCGGACCGCCCGACGAGAGCCGTCGCGCACTCGCAGCCTCCGCTCCACGCTCGCCGAGCACCCGGTCCGCGCATCATCAGAATTTCACTGGCATTGCAGCGTGTGCCGCGATGGTGTGCAAGTGCCCGTCGACCCCCGGGAGTTCATCGGCGGCCGGGGCGCGCTGGACCGGCGGCGGCCGCGGACGGGGAACGGCCGCCGCCCCTGCGGAAGGAGCAGAACGTGCAAGCAGCGAGCAGCCCTGTGGAGCGCATGCTGAAAGGACGCGGACTCTTCCTCAGCGTGGAGCGGAGCGACGCCGCCGAGGTGGTGTACGTCTGCGTGGACGACGGCCTTCCCGGCGGCTACCCGGTCGGCTACGTCATCTCGTCCCGCACGGGAACCTGGAGCGCCTACGCACGGGTCCGCCCCGGCCGGATCTTCGCCACGGACGAGATCTCCTCGGGCCTGGAGAGCGTCGACGAAGCGGTACGCGCGGTGGTCGCCCACGCCCGCTACGACGACGTCCTGACCGCGTGAAGCAGGGGGAACCGCCTCACTCCCGATGACCGGGGGCGAACTCCCGCCCCAGCATCCCCAGCAGAACGAGAGCGTGAGGGCGGCCGCCGCGGAACACGTGACCGTGCAGCCGCCCCTCCTCGACGAACCCGAGCCGGCGCTGAAAGGCGAGCGAGGCCTCGTTGTGCGCGAAGACGCGTGCCTCGCACTTGTGGAGGCGCCGCTCGTCGAACATGTGGCGCAGCAGCATCACGACGGCCTCGGCCGCGTACCCCTCGCGCCGGTGACCGGCCCCGATGGTCACGCCGCACTCGAAGACTCCGGCACGCGGATCGGCACGGTGCACCCCGACGGACCCGACGGCATCCCCGGTGCGCGCCTCCTCGACGACAAGCCGAAAACGGTCTCCGTCCCCGGCCGCCCCGGCCTCTTCACCGGCCCAGGCCCGAAGCCGCTCACCGGACCGGGGAACCCGCACGAGATCCGCCAGCGACTCCTCTTCCTCGGCGAACCGCATGAACGCCCCCAGTCCCCCGCCTCGACCCCACGCAGTCGAACGCGCTCGCCAACCCAGAGGGCACCCACAGGGTTCTTCGATCAAGAGGGGTGACTGCCGTCCAGCGCTCTGGGGACGGGGCCCGGGCGGACGTCCGGGGGTCCCTGACGAAGGCGCGGCGACGGTCGTGGCGGGGCGTCGGCGATGGCCGACTTCTGCCGATCCCCCCTTGGGCGGATGGCTGCCTGCCCCGCCAGGAGCCGTTTCGCGGGATGACAGCGCGCGGCACCCCGGTGACGTACATACGGATCGGCAGAAGCCGGCCACATGGGCCCGACCGCTACAGCCGATCGGCGAGGAAGCCGCCCACCGCCGCCCGGAAGCCGTCCGGTGCCTCGACCCACGGAAGATGCCCAGCGCCCTGCAACACCTCCCGCGACACCCGAGGCAGGGCCCGCTCCAGCGAGTCCACGGCCCGGCGCGGCCGGATGTCCTCCGCCCCGTCCACGATCAGCGTCGGGACCTCAAGCCCTTCGCATGCCGCGCGCAGAGCTGTCGTGCCCCAAGTGCGCTTACCCTCGGCGTTGATGGTGGCGTTGCACTCGAAGTTCACGCCGAGCCAGGGCGTGGCCATGCGCTCGGCGTGCTCGACCGCCCGCTCCCGTTCGCTGAAGTCCGCCGACCACTGCAGCACCGAGTACTCACGGTCTTCCGCGTCGGAACGCTCTCCCCTGCCCTTCAAGGCTTCCCAACGACCCAGGTGGGAGCCGAGGTTGGCGCGCAGGTTCTGCTTGTACGCTGCGTGCCAGGTGGAGTCCTGATCGATCCCGGTGCCGGACACGTAGACCAGCTTGCTCACGCGGCCGGGATGCTCCAGTGCGTACTGCAATGCCAGTTGGGCGCCCCACGAGTGACCCAGCAGCGCCATCCGCGCCAGACCGAAATGCCGGCGGACGGCATCGAGGTCGGCCACGGACCGAGCCATCGCATACGGCCCACGCCGCTCCGACCGGCCGCATCCCCGCTGATCCCAGCGGTGGACAGTGACCTTGTCCGACAGCAGCGCGGCCACATCCCCAAGGGTGTCCCACAGCCCGGGCCCACCATGGCAGAACACCACGGGGCCGCCCGCCCCGCTCCGGACCGCCCAGAGCCGGATGCCGTCCTCCGTCAACACCGTCTCGTCCATGCCGGTGAGTCTGGCGGGTCTGAGGGGTGCCCGCGCAAGAATCCGAGGCAGGCGACGGCGCAGCCCGCCGGCGTACCTCGGCGTCGACCGCCCGGCGGGCAGCCGATCACCCCCGACCAGCGGCCGGCTGCCCGAAGCGCCCCTTTGAGTCGCCCACCACCGCGCCCCCACGTGCGCCACTGAGACCCTGCCCAACACGACGAGCCGTTCGGCGACGAGCCCGAAGAGCTTCGGCAGCCTGAGCCTCGGCCGATCATCCATTGAGGTTCAGTTTCGGCCGCTGATGTTCGCGCTTGTCGGTGTCAGCCGCTGATGTCGACCGCCCCGTACGGCACGTTCAGGCGCGTCGCGTTCTCGTTCGCCCTGTCACAGGGCGAACCGCTCGGGTCTGAAGTCCGCGAGCATCCCGTCTCTCTCTCCGCTGAGGATCTCCGAAGCAAGCAGACGGCCGATTACCGGTCCGAGTGTGATGCCGCTGTGGGAGACGGCTTCGTAGTAGCCCGGCACTGACGGCACTGCTCCCACTGAGGGGAATCCGTCGGCTGGGATCGGTCGGTTGGCCACACGTGTCTGTGTGATGTGACCGCTGCCGAGATCGGGAACGACCTGACGGGCCGATTCGTGGAGCAAACCTGCGAGTTCCGAGGGATCTTCGCCGGTGTCGATGAGTGCGTCGATCTCGCGGCTGTGGAGGACCACCGAAGAGTTCCCGTCAGGACGGATCTCGATGTGAGGAGCGTGCATGGCCCGGCGAACCGGAACCTGAGCGCAGCCGATCCGCGTGACGATGCCGGGCTCCCGGCGCATCGGCAATTGCCGCGAGACGAGCCCGGCCACGTCGGCAGCGTCAGGGCCCGCCGCGTTCACGACGATCTCGACATCGAGACGGCTCCCGTCGGACAGAGCAACTGACCGGATGCTCCCGTCGGCACCGGTGCCGATGTCGCGGACTGTGGTGCCGAATCGGTGCTCGGCGCCGGAGGCGACGGCCTTGCTCACCAAGCGCCTGACAAGATGACGTCCGTGCACCCAGGCTTCATCGGGGTAGAACACGACGGGAATGTCGTCGGGCAGTGTGAGAGCGGGTTCGAGACGGCGACGCACCTCGGCTCCTGTGCACACCTCGACCTGATAGTCCCAGCTCGTCAGGAGCTCCGCTGCTCTCAGTAGCTTTTCCTCTGCCGCTGGATCGGCTGCCCACCGTAGGTGGCCGTCCGGATACCACCAGGAGTCCGGCCCAATGGTCCCGGCGAGTTCGCGGTGTGCTTCCATGCCCGCGACGTTCAGGTCGAAGTAGGACTTGCGCGCCGTCTTGTTGCTGGCATTGGCCCATGAGAAGGACCAGTTGGTCACACCTTCACCTGGCTGGCCTGCGTCGATGAAGACCACTTTGATGCCGCGCCGGGACAGGTTCCATCCCACGCTGGCTCCAAGGACGCCTACTCCGACGACGGCAACACGTTCAGGGCTTCACGCACGCCCCCTTCCCCCTCCCAGATCGCAGCAACCCGCCATCTACCCCTGCTCCCGTCCCGTCCGCCGTCGCCCCATCCGGGGCGAGCCTGCGGGAGCTGATGACGAGGATGGGCCACAGCACTTCGCGCGCCGCGCTGATCTGTCAGCACATGGTCAGCGGACGTGATCGGGAAATTGCCGACCGGCTTGGATCGATGATCCGCAAGGCACGAGGTGACACGGACTCGTAGCGCACGTTGTGGCACGGCCGCGATCATGACGAAGGGCCCGTTCGAGAGGATCAAGCCTCCGAACCGGCCCTTCGGTCTGTGCCCCCGGCAGGATTCGAACCTGCGACACCCGCTTTAGGAGAGCGGTGCTCTATCCCCTGAGCTACGAAGGCGTGCGACCACTGACAGGGTAGCGGATGCGATCGCCGGGGCTCGCTTGTGTTTCGCGGTCCGGGCCGAGGAAGGTTCCGGGGCGCGGCGAGGTGGCCGATGCAGGAGGTCTCGCGGAAATCTCGGGATCCCCCTGTGGCACGCGTCACCGGCGACGTAGCGTCCGTACCGTCTGTAGATCGGGAACGTCTGCAGATCGTGAACGTGTGCGGATCGGGAACGTCTGCAGATCGTGAACGCCTGTGGGACGTGACCGCCCGTAGATCGTGTCCGGCCAGTTGGAAGGGGCCTTGTCCATGGAGCCGCAACCCGCCGATCCCGCTGTCGGCCTGCTCACCTCACCCGGTGCACCCTTCGCCGTCGTGCGTGGTGAGAGCGGTGGGCTCGAGTACGCGGACGGGCCGCGGACGCTGCGTGAGTTCGTCGAGACGACCTGGGCCTACGGGGACACGCCCTTCCTGATCGCCGAGAGCGGGCGGCTCACCTACGGAGAGTTCTTCGCCGAGGCGTCCGCGCTCGCCCGCCGGTTCGTGGACGAGTACGGGCTGCGGCCCGGCGACCGCGCCGTGGTCGCCATGCGTAACCACCCCGAGTGGCAGACCGCCTTCTGGGCCGCCCAGTTGGCGGGCCTGGTCGCCGTTCCGCTGAACGCCTGGTGGACCGCCGGCGAGTTCACGTACGCCCTCGACGACTGCGAGCCGGGCGTGCTCCTCGTCGACGGCGAGCGGCTGGAGCGCGTCCAGCCGTGGCTGGACGGGAGGGAGGGGGAGGGGCGGCGGCCCTGGACCCTTGTCTTCCATCACGACGGCGACCTCTCCGGCGACCGCGTCGAGCGGTACGAGGACCTGCCCGCCGCCGATCCCGCGCTCGGGCCGCCCGACGTCGACGTACAGCCCGACGACGACGCCACCATCATCTACACCTCCGGGACCACCGGGCGGCCCAAGGGCGCCGTCGCCACGCATCGCGCACATGTCGGCGCCATCGCCAACCCCCGTTATTTCGCGGCGCTTTCGGCTCTGCGGCGTGGGCAGATCCCCGGGCAGGGGCCCACGCCGGTCGCGCTGCTCACCTTCCCCTTCTTCCATGTCGCCGCGTTCACCGGGTTCTACGCGGCGATGGCGGCGGGCGGCACGCTCGTCCTGCTGCGCAAGTGGGACGCGGCCAAGGCGCTCCAGGCGATCCGGGAGCACGGGATCACCAACTACGGCGGTGTGCCCGCGACCGCGCTGCAACTGCTCGAAGCCGCCGAGGCCGCGGGTGACGAGATGCCGACGCTCGCCATGTTCAACACCGGGGGCGCCGCCGCGCCGCCCGACCTGGTGGCGCGGCTCACCGCCCGGTTCGGGGAGCGCGTGGAGCCCCGTAACGGATACGGGCTCACCGAGACGCTCGGCGGGGTCACCGCCAACTTCGGTGCGGAGTACCGGGCCCACCCGGAGAGCGTGGGCAGGCCCGCGCCCGCCGTGGAGGTGCGGGTCGCCGGGCCCGGCGGCGAGGCTGTCGCCGACGGCGAGGTGGGGGAGCTGTGGCTGCGCGGGCAGTCGGTGATCCGCGGCTACTGGCGCGACGAGGCGGCGACGGCCGCGGCGTTCGCGCCGGGCGGCTGGTTCAGGACCGGGGATCTGGCGACGTTGCGGGACGGGCGGGTCAGCGTGGTCGACCGGATCAAGGACATGGTGATCCGGGGTGGCGAGAACGTGTACTGCGTGGAGGTGGAGGCCGTCCTGCACGACCATCCGGACGTCCTCGACGCGGCGGTGCTCGGTGTGCCGCACCCCGTGCTCGGCGAGGAGGTCGCCGCGGTCGTGCAGGTGCGGCCCGGGTCGGAGCTGGATGCCGACGCGGTCAGGGCGCACGTCGCCAAGTCGCTCGCGGCGTTCAAGGTCCCGGCGCACGTGCTCCTGCGGGACGCCCCGCTCCCGCGCAACGCCACGGGCAAGCTCCTGAAGCGGGAACTGCGCGGGCCGGTGGGGGAGGCCGTCCGCCCGGCGCCGGACACCCCGGCCGCCTCCGCCTAGGCCAGGTCACTTCCGCGTGACCAGCACCCGGTAGTCCCCCTTCGGATCCGCCCCCGCGACCTTGATCTTCACCCCTGTCATGGGGTCCTTGAAGGTCTCGCCGGGGGTGAAGGCGGCGTCGGAGAGTTCCGCGTGGACGTTCGGGCTGCGGGTGCAGCCGCCGCTGTCCTTGGTGGAGTCCTCGACGGTGATCGGGCCGTGGCCGGTGTCGACTCCGGCGTCGACCCGGTAGATGAGGACGCCGGGCCGGCACACGGCCTCGTCGTTGCCCGCGCGCGTGCGGACCTCGATCGCGTACCCGCTCTTGGCGGTGAGCGGTACGAAGGTGAGCTTCAGGCCGCCGGTGCGGCCGAGCGGGGAGAGGACGTGCTCGCTCGTGCCGTGCGCCGACGCGCAGCTGATCTGGTCGTCCCCGAGCCAGCCGAGCTTCCACTTGTGCCAGCCGAGGAGGTCGTTGTCGGCCCCCCAGTCCTCGCTCATGATGTCCCAGTGGCCGACGGCGCCGCCGCCGTCCTGGGTGTAGAGGTCGGGCAGGCCGAAGGTGTGGCCGTTCTCGTGGGGGAGTACGCGGTAACCGGTCTCCGCGTACGAGCCGGAGCCGTCGTCCTGGCGGCTGTAGACGAACGACGCGTTGGAGATCGGGACGCCGTCGGCGACCGGCGCGTCGTGGTTGCCGGCGAACGTCACGGACAGCACCGTGTCCAGGGCCGAAGGGCCGGCGTTCGGGGTGACCAGGACGTTGACCAGGTCGTAGTCGCGGAAGTCCACGTCCGGGTCGGCCTTGGCCACGATGTCGTCGATGAGGTCGCGGTAGCCGGGGTCGAAGGGCGCGCCCCGTTCTATCCCGTACGCGGCGAACGTCTTCGGCATGCGCAGCCAGTGCTTGATCGGCGCTTCCGGGCGGTAGTCGAGCTTCCCGTACGAGGCGGTGCGGAACCAGTCCCGGGTCTGCGGGAAGAACTCGCCGAGGCGGTCGAGCGCGGTGCCCTGGCCGCGGGCGTCGGGGAAGTCGACCATGAGGTTCAGGGCGTGGACGGTGCCCGTGGAGCGGGCGTAACCCGCTTGTGTGGGCACGCCCTCCGACATCTGTACGCCCAGTGCGCCCTCGATCATGCAGGGGGTCAGTGCGGCCGGCCGGGACCGGGACGTGGAGCCCGAGCCGGAGGGGGACGGGGACTGTTCCATGAAGCGGCCCGTACTCGCAGAGGTGGTGACGGCGAGGGCCACGGCGGTGAGCCCCGCGAGCCCCGCGCTGCGCCGGGCCCTGCGTATGCGGTGCCGCAATGAGATCGCCTCGCCCTCGGTCCCCGGCAGCTCCGGGAGCGGGCTGCGTCCTTCGCTCACCCTGTGACGGGGGGTGCGGGGCCGCTCGCTGGGTGCGCCGATCGTGGGTTTTTCAAAGGCGTGACTCAGGTCACACGGATGGCGGGAAATAACCGGGGAGGACTTCCCCGTTTAGCCCTGTGTCCGCACGAAACGGGGAGTGACTCCCCGGAACGGGCGGGCAACGGAGAATGACCGCAACGTCCGCCGGAAGGAGCCAGAATCGTGAGCGCCGCAGCCACCACCGCACCCGCGACGGGGAAGCGCGTGCCCAAGCCGCGTGCCGACGCCCTGCGCAACCGGGAGCGGATCGTCGCCGCCGCGCGCGAGATGGTCGTCGAGTTCGGGGCCGAGGTGCCGATGGACGAGATCGCCCGCCGCGCGGGCGTCGGCAACGCCACGGTCTACCGGCACTTCGCGGACCGCGCCGAACTGCTCCGGCACGTGGTCCTCTCCGTCATGGACAGCGTCACCGAACACGCCGAACGGGCGCTCGCCGTCGCGGACGCCGACCCGGACGCCTCCTTCGGCGCCCTGCGTACGTTCGTGCACGCGGCCGCCGACGAGAGGATCGGCGCCCTGTGCCCGATGCTCACGGCCGGTTTCGACAAGGACCATCCCGATCTGCTGGCCGCCCGCGACCGGCTCGAGGCCGGCACCGAGGGCCTCATGGAGCGGGCCCGCGCGGCCGGTCAGCTGCGCACCGACATCGCCGTCGGGGATCTGATGGTCGCCCTCTCCCAGCTCACCCGGCCGCTGCCCGGCATCGCCTGCCTGGACATCGACCGCTTCGTCCACCGTCATCTGCAGCTGTTCCTCGACGGTCTGATGGCACCGGCCCGCTCGGAGCTTCCGGGCACGCCCGCGACCCTGGAGGACCTCCGGCAGGCCTGATCCACCCCGCGCCCCGCCGTCGCCGGCTCGTCGGCGGAGCCCACACGCATCCTCAGCAGCTTCCGTAACGCCCGATATTTCCGCTTATTTGAGACTTGGAGTGCCGTAGTGGCTACCCCCTTGCCAAAAATAGATCTGCCCAAGGCAGACCCCATGCGCTGGAAGGCGCTCGTCTTCATCGCACTCGCCCAGCTGATGGTCGTGCTCGACGCGACCATCGTGAACATCGCGCTGCCGTGGGCCCAGCAGGACCTCGGCATCTCCGACGGCAACAAGCAGTGGGTCATCACGGCCTATGCGCTCGCCTTCGGCGGACTGCTCCTGTTCGGCGGCCGCATCGCCGACCTGTGGGGCCGTAAGCGGACCTTCGTCACCGGCCTGCTCGGCTTCGCCTTCGCGTCCGCGCTGGGCGGCGCGGCCCAGGGCGAGGCCATGATGCTCGGCGCCCGCGCCCTCCAGGGCGTGTTCGGCGCGCTGCTCGCGCCCGCCGCGCTCTCCCTGCTCGCGGTGATGTTCACCGACGCCAAGGAGCGCGCCAAGGCGTTCGGCATCTACGGCGCGATCGCCGGTGGCGGTGGCGCCGTCGGTCTGATCCTCGGCGGCTTCCTCACCGAGTACCTGGACTGGCGCTGGACGTTCTTCGTGAACATCCCGTTCGCGATCATCGCGGCCGCGGGTGCCTACTTCGTCATCCGTGAGCCGGCCGGTTCCCGTAACCGCTCGTCGCTCGACATCCCGGGCGTCGTCCTGTCGACCCTCGGTCTGGTCTCCCTGGTGTACGGCTTCACGCGCGCCGAGTCCAACGGCTGGTCTGACGCCGTGACGGTCGGCATGTTCGTGGGCTCCGCCGTGCTGCTGCTCGCGTTCGTCCTCACCGAGTCCAAGGTCCGCTCGCCGCTCCTGCCGCTGCGCGTCCTGCTCGACCGCAACCGCGGCGGCGTCTACATGTCGCTCGGTCTCGCCGTCATCTCGATGTTCGGCCTGTTCCTCTTCCTGACGTACTACCTCCAGGTCGTGCGCGGCTTCTCGCCGGTGACCACGGGCTTCGCGTTCCTGCCGATGATCGTCGGCATGATCACGGGCTCCACGCAGATCGGCGCCCGGCTGATGACCCGGGTCCGCCCGCGGCTGCTCATGGGCCCCGGCTTCCTGGTCGCCGCGCTCGGCATGCTGATCCTGACGCAGCTGGAGATCGACTCCTCGTACCCGTTCCTGATCCTGCCGGCGCAGCTGCTGCTCGGCCTCGGCATGGGTACGGCGTTCATGCCCGCCATGTCCCTGGCCACGCACGGTGTCGAGCCGCGTGACGCCGGTGTCGCCTCCGCGATGGTCAACACCTCGCAGCAGGTCGGCGGCGCGATCGGCACGGCCCTGCTGAACACGATCGCCGCGTCGGCGACCACCGCCTACGTCGCCGCGCACGCGGCCGGCGCCACTGACCCCGAGCTGCTCCAGGCGCAGGCCATGGTGAACGGCTACACCCACGCCATCTGGTGGGCCGTCGGCATCCTGGCGGCGGCGGCGACGATCGCCCTCACCCTCATCAACACGGGTGTCCCGGGCAGCGCCGCCCCGAAGGCCACCGGTTCCACGGAGGGCGCGCAGGACGAGGTGCAGATCCCGGTGATCGCGCACTGACCCCGTAGAAGACGCGGGGCACTACCGGAGCCAGGGGAGATCCGCCCCTGCCTCCTTCGGCTGGAGTCCCTCGGCGACGATCCTCATGATCTCGCCGAGGGACTTCTGCTGTTCCGGGGAGAGCCGGTCGAAGAGCGCCTGCCGGACGGCGGTGACATGACCGGGCGCCGTCCGCGTCAGGACCTCGTACCCCTCGTCCGTGAGGCACGCCAGCTGGCCGCGCTTGTCGGAGGGGCAGTCCTCGCGGCGCACCCAGCCGTTCTTCTCCAGGCGCGCGACGGCGTGCGAGAGGCGGGAGCGGGTGATCTTCGCGTTCATGGCCAGCTCCGTCATGCGCAGACGCCGGCGCGGCGCCTCGGAGAGCTGGACGAGCAGCCCGTAGTAGATGTGAGGCATCCCCGCGTCCCGCTGGAGTTGGCGGTCGAGGTGGTCCTCCAGCAGCGTGGTCGCATGGAGATACGCCTGCCAGGTGCGCTGTTCCTCGTCCGAGAGCCAGCGAGGGGCTTGGGTGGGTGCCGTCGTCATGGGTTCCACTGTACGTACCTCCTTCTTGAAGATTAAACAACCCGGAGCTATCCTGGAGCCATAGCTTGAGACTTCAAGTAATCCAGGGTCACGTCCTCCAGGAGTGTCGCCATGCGTATGCCCGCCCTCTATCTCAGCCACGGCGCGCCGCCGCTCGCCGACGACGACCTGTGGACCGGCCAGCTCGCCGCGTGGTCGGCCGAACTGCCGCGCCCCAGGGCGATCCTGATGGTCTCCGCGCACTGGGAGGAGGCCCCGCTCGCCCTCGGCGCCACCGAGACCGTGCCGCTCGTGTACGACTTCTGGGGCTTCCCCGAGCACTACTACCAGGTGCGGTACGACGCCCCCGGCGCCCCCCAACTGGCCGATTCCGTACGGAAGCTGCTGCGCGGGCCCGGCACCCCGGTCCAGGACATCCCGGACCGCGGCCTCGACCACGGCGCGTACGTCCCGCTCGTCGAGATGTACCCCGGAGCCGACATCCCGGTCCTGCAGATCTCCATGCCGACGCTCGACCCGCAGAAGCTGATGGACATCGGGCGCAAGCTCGCGCCGCTGCGTGACGAGGGGGTCCTGATCGTCGGCTCGGGCTTCTTCACGCACAACCTCGCCGCGCTGCGACAGGGCGGGATCCCGGCCTGGTCGGCGGAGTTCGACGACTGGGGGCACCGTGCCCTGGAGAGCGGCGACGTGGACGGTCTGCTCGACTTCACCCACAAGTCCCCGGCGGGTGCGCTCGCGCACCCTCGGACCGAACACTTCGCGCCGCTGTTCGTGGCGATGGGTGCGGCGGACCGGGCCGGTGAGCTGGACGCGCAGCGGAGCGTCATCGACGGGTTCTGGATGGGGCTGGCGAAGCGGTCGGTGCAGTTCGGTTAGCGAGTGGTCGGGTGCGGGGCGGCGGAGGCCGGGGCCGCCGGCCGTAGCCGCACGGGCAGGCGCACCCGCCCGCGCCGCTCAGCGCCCGCTCAGCGGCTTCTCGTACCAGGCCACGTCCCAGTAGCGGTCGAACTTGCGGCCGACCTCGCGATACGTGCCGACATAGGTGAAGCCGAAGCGGGTGTGCAGGCGGACCGAGGCGTCGTTCGGCTGGGTGATGCCCGCGTACGCGCGGTGGACGTCCTCGCCCGCGAGTGCCTCGAAGAGCGCCTTGTAGAGCAGGGTGCCGATGCCGCGGCCGCCC